>JBGAUK010000030.1:0-34659 GCA_044228695.1 Chromatiaceae bacterium
ACATGAATCGTCGCATCGGGGTTTCACGCGTTGCGGGACCGATGGCCTGGTCGCTCCCTGCCCATTCCGCCCTTTGCCTCGGTCCGGATCCCCCCCCTGACCCCTCGGCGCCCGCCGCCGGGTCGCCAGGAAAATCGTCGCGGCCGTGAAGGCGTATCAGGGGTATGCCAGCTGGAACAAGCCGCCCTGCTTGACGCTGGCGTACTCAGCCGCTCGCCCGAGGGTCGCATCGAGTTTCCCTTTGACAGGCTCACGGTCGAATTCCTGCTTCAGGCCGCCTGAGGACAAACCAGGGGGCGAGGCCCCTGGCCGCCGCGGGCATCGCCTGCCCACCTAGCGCCCCGAGCCTTCCCGGTGAGTATGCACCGCCATGATGAGCCCGAAGCCCGCCAGGATGGTCACCATGGAGGTGCCGCCATAACTCACCAGCGGCAAGGGAACGCCCACGACCGGCAGCAGGCCGGAGACCATGCCGGTGTTGACGAAGAGGTAGACGAAAAAGACCAGGGTCAGGCCACCCGCCAGCAGGCGGCCGAAGGCGTCCTGGCACTGGCTGGCGATGTAGAGCCCCCGGAAGATGATGAAGAGATAGATACCCAGCAGCGCCAGGACGCCGAAGAGGCCCAGTTCCTCCCCCAGGACGGCGAAGATGAAATCGGTGGAGCGCTCGGGCAGGAACTCCAGATGGGACTGGGTGCCCAGGCCCCAGCCCTTGCCATAGACGCCGCCGGAACCGATGGCGATCTTGGACTGGATGATGTGGTAGCCCGTGCCCAGGGGGTCGCTTTCCGGGTCGAAAAGGGTCAGCACCCGGTTCTTCTGATAGTCCAGCATCTGGCTCCAGAGCAGGGGGGCCAGGGCGGCGGCGAGGGCCACCAGCAGGGCGATGAGCCGCCAGGACAAGCCCGCCAGAAAGAGGACGAAGGCCCCGGCGCTGCCCACCAACAGGGCCGTGCCCAGGTCCGGCTGGCGGGCGATAAGGACCGCCGGCACCGCCGTCAGGATGGCCGCCAGCAGAGTGCGCCAGCCACCGGGCGGCAGGGGCCGCAGCGCCAGGAACCAGGCCAGCATCAACGGCACCCCCAGTTTGAGCAACTCCGAGGGCTGAAAGCGCAGAAAGCCCAGGTCCAGCCAGCGCTGGGCGCCCTTGCCGATCTCCCCCACCGCCAGCACCGCCACCAGCATGAGCACGCCGGCGACGTAGAGCGGGACCGCTAGCCGCCGCCAGAGCCCGGGGGGGATCTGGGCGACGAGGATCATGACCCCGAAGGCGAGCCCTAGGCGCAGCAGTTGGGCCTCCAGCCGTTGGGGGTCCTGGTCGATGGCGCTGAAGAGCACCAGCAGGCCATAGCCCGACGCCAGCAGCAGGGCAAAGACCAGGGGCAGGTCCAGATGCAGCCGGTGGGACAGGGTCAGGGACCCGGCCAGGGGGCCCCGATCCAGGCCCGCGTTGTTCGGCTCAATCGCCATCCTCGGCCTCCTCCTCGGGCTCGGCGTCCAGGTCCCCCGGAGGTTCCTGGCCCAGCAGATAGCTGTCCATCACGGCCCGGGCGATGGGCGCGGCCACCGAGCCCCCATGACCGCCATTCTCCACCAGGACCGCCACGGCGATGCGCGGGTCATCCACCGGGGCAAAAGCCACGAAGAGGGCATGGTCACGCTTGCGCGCGGAGACCTGCTTTTCCTTATAGGTTTCCTTCTGGCCCACGGTGAAGACCTGGGCCGTGCCGGTCTTGCCGGCAATCCGATAGGCGGGGCTCCGGATGCGCCGGGCCGTACCCCGGGGACTCTCCACCACCTGGGTCATGGCCTGGATAATGTCTTCCACATGATCGGGGTCCAACCCGAGATCGCGCCGGGGGGCCTGGATGGGTGCGAGCTGGCCCTGGCCCGCGTCCAGCGCCTTCGCCACCCGCGGTTCGAAATAGCGGCCGCCATTGGCGATGGCGGCGGTGGCCGCCGCCAACTGCAGGGGCGTGGCCAGAAAGGCCCCCTGACCGATACCGACGATCAGGGTCTCGCCCGGATACCAGGCCTGATGGCGCACCCGACGCTTCCACTCCTTCGAGGGCAGCAGGCCCCCCAGCTCCCCCGCCAGATCGACGCCGGTCTTGCGGCCGAAGTGGAATTTACCCAGGAAATCATCCAGCCGGTCAATGCCCAGGTGATGGGCCAGGTCGTAAAAATAGACATCGCAGGACTCCACGATGGCCCGGCGCATGTCCACCGAGCCATGCCCCCCCTTGCGCCAGTCGCGATAGCGGTGGGATTGACCGGGCAACTGAAAGGCGCCGCTACAGTGCTTGGTCTTGCCGGTGGTGATGACGCCCGTCTCCAGCCCACCGAGGGCGATGAAGGGCTTGATGGTCGAACCCGGCGGGTATTGGCCGCGCAGGGCGCGGTCGAAGAGGGGCACGTCGATGTCGTCGCGCAGAGCCGCGTACTCCTTGGCGCCGATCCCTTCGACAAAGGGGTTGGGGTCGAAACTGGGGTTGCTGACCAGGGCCAGGACGCCGCCAGTCCGGGGGTCGATGGCCACCACGGCGCCACGCTTGCCGGCCAAGGCTTTTGCCGCATGGCGTTGCAGGCGAATATCCAGGTGCAGCCGCAGATCCTTCCCCGGCGTCGGCGGCTCGCTCTCCAGGGTGCGCAATACCCGGCCCTTGGCGTTGACCTCCACCTGGCGATAACCCACGCGCCCGTGCAGAACCTCCTCGTAGGACTTCTCCAGCCCGTTCTTGCCGATGAAGTCCGTACCTCGGTAATTGGCCGCGTCGATGCGTTTGACCTCTTCCTCGTCAATGCGGGCCACATAGCCCAGGACGTGGGCCGTATAGATACCCAAGGGATAGGTCCGCAACAGATCGGTGCGGATATCGACCGCCGGGAAGCGATGACCATCCAGGGAGACGCGGGCGATCTCCTCCTCCGTCAGATGCAGGCGCAAGGGCACCGCCGCATAGGGCGAACCCTGACGACGCAGGCGATCGAAGCGCTTGATATCCGCCTCGTCGAGGCGGATCAGCTTGGACAACTCCGCGAGAAGCCCATCCATATCCTTGGCCTTGTCCGGGGTGACGGTGAGGGTAAAGGAGGGCTCGTTGGCCGCCAGCAGGACGCCCTGGGTGTCGTAGATGAGGCCCCGCACCGGCGGCAAGGGCTCCAGCCGCACCCGGTTGTCCTGGGACAGGGTCGAAAAATGCTGGTGGCTGTCAATTTGCAGGTGAGCCACCCGCGCCACGACCAGGGACAAGAGCAGAGTCGCCAGGATGGCCGCCACCCAGGCGCGGCGCGCGAAGAGCCGCCGCTCGCCATCCGCCGCGTGGAACCAGGATCCGGCCACGGTGTGCTCAGCCCAACCCGTAACCGCGCCGCTGGCCGCGGCTCAGAAGCGCGATCCAGGGCCAGAGGAGGAGCCCCGTCAGGGTCGAGAGCCAGTAAGGCAGGCCCGGGGTCGGCTGACCCAGGGCGCCCATGACCCAGAGGGACACCAACCGCTCCGCCAGCAGGAGCAGCAAGACCGCCAGGGCCTGTTGAAACGGCGGGTAGAGACGCAGGCGGCGCTGCAGACTCACCATGAGCCAGGCCATCACCGCCAGGCTCAGGGCGTGCTGGCCCAGGATGGTCCCAATACTGACATCCAGCAGCAGCCCCATGGCCCAGCCCCAGAAGACCCCCACCCGCTCGGGCGTGGCCAGGATCCAGTACAAGAGGGTCAGGGCGACCCAGGGCGGCCTCAGCTCGCTGGCCCATTCGGGTAGCGGCAAGAGGGTCAGCAGCAGGACCACCCCCAAGCTCGGGACGAGGAGCCAGCGGCGGGGGGAGAACTCGATCATGGCGCCACCCCCGGGGAGCGGGCGGGGGGCAGTGGGCGGCCGGCCTCGGGCTGGGGCTCCTCGCCGGAGGTAGCCTCGGGCAAGGTCCAGACCAGCAGCACCTCGTGGCCGCTGTCGAGGTGGGCATTGGGGGTGGCCCTCACCCGTGCGAAGGGCTGGCCCGACTCCCGCTTGATCTCGCTCACCCGCGCCACGGGATAACCGGCCGGAAAACGACCGCCGAGGCCGGAGGTGACCAGGAGGTCACCCTCCTCCAGATCGGCGTCGTGGGGGACATAGGACAGATCGAGCTGGTTGACCAGGCCGGTGCCCGTGGCCACGGCGCGCAGACCGTTGCGATTGACCCGCACCGGCAGGCCGTGGGCGGCGTCGGTGATGAGGAGGACCGTCGCCGTGGTGGGGCCGACCCAGATGACCTGTCCCATGACGGCGTTGGCGTCCAGCACCGGCTGGCCGACGAAGACGCCCGAGGCGCTGCCCTTGTTGATGAGCACCAGCTGGCGATAGGGGTCCAGGTCCACGGAGAGCAGCTCGGCGATCAGGACCCGCTCGCCGACGCGGAAGGAGGAGCCCAGCAGGTCGTGCAGCCGGCGATTTTCCGCCTCCAGGGACTCCAGGCGTTGTAACCGGCCCTTGAGGCTCAGATTCTCCGCCTTCAGGACCTCGTTATCCTGGCGCAGGGAGGGCTCGCTGGCGAACAGCCCCTTGACGGTCGCCACCACCCCGACGGGCAGGCTGGCGAGATAGTGCAGGGGCGAGACCAGCAGGGACAGGGCCGAACGCAGCGGCTCCAGCAAGTGCTGACGCTGATCGGCCACCATGAGGCCGATGGACAGGAGGACCGCGAACACCACCCGGTAGGTGGGAGAGGGCCCGCGCAGGAAGAGGGGTTTGATGGGCGACAACCTCGTTCAGGAACCCCAGGGGCGACGGCCAAGGCGGCGCGCCCCGGGGCTGGTCCGGTGGTAGCGCCAGGCCCCTCCCCGGCGCCCTGGGTCAGGGGTCGCGGGGATCGGGGCCAGGCACCCCCGCCAGCGGTACTACTCGGTCACGAATAGATCCGTGCCATGCTCGTCGATCATCTCCAGGGCGCGGCCACCGCCCCGGGCCACGCAGGTCAGGGGGTCGTCCGCCACCAGCACCGGTAGGCCGGTCTCGTCCGCCAGCAGGCGGTCGATATCCCGCAGCAGGGCGCCGCCGCCGGTGAGGACGATACCGCGGTCGGCCACGTCCGCGCCCAATTCCGGCGGGGTCTGCTCCAGGGCGATTTTGACCGCCCGGGTGATACCCGCCAGGGGCTCTTCCAGGGCCTCCAGGATCTCGTTGCTGTTGAGCTTGAAGGCACGAGGAATGCCTTCCGACACATTACGGCCCTTGACCTCGATCTCCCGCACCTCGCTGCCGGGGTAGGCGGAACCGATGGCGTGCTTGATGCGTTCCGCCGTGGCCTCGCCGATCAGGGTGCCGTAGTTGCGGCGCACGTAGTTGATGATGGCCTCGTCGAAGCGGTCGCCACCGATGCGCACCGAATTGGAGTAAACCACCCCGTTCAGGGACAGCACGGCCACCTCCGAGGTGCCGCCGCCGATATCGACGACCATGGAGCCCCGCGCCTCTTCCACCGGCAGTCCGGCGCCGATGGCCGCCGCCATGGGCTCCTCGATCAGGAAGACCTCCCGCGCCCCGGCCCCGGCCGCCGACTCCTTGATGGCGCGACGTTCCACCTGAGTCGAGCCGCAGGGTACGCAGACCAGCACCCGCGGGCTGGGCCGCATGAAGCGCGACTCATGAACCTTGTGGATGAAGTACTGGAGCATCTTCTCGGTGACGGTGAAGTCGGCGATGACGCCGTCCTTCATGGGCCGGATGGCGGAGATGTTCTGGGGCGTGCGCCCGACCATCCGCTTGGCCTCCTCACCCACCGCCACCACGGTTTTGGGTCCACCGGCCTGGTCCTGGCGGATGGCCACTACCGAGGGCTCGTTAAGGACGATGCCCTGACCGCGGACATAGATGAGTGTGTTGGCCGTCCCGAGGTCGATCGAAAGATCGTTCGAGAACATCCCTCGAAAACGTCGAAAAAACATCGAACTTTTTACCTTGGGAATAGAAGAGGGGGAAAGAGGCGATCCCACCAAGCGATTATCCGGCGGGGACCGAACCGCTCCGTGGCAGCGCCCGAGCTTGGCTAATCTAACAATGCCATCGCCTCCGGGCAAGGCGGATCGCGCGGAAGAGGACGGCCGAGGCCAGGCTATGGTATTTTTCTCGCATAACTCACACAAGCTGGAGCCCGCCCCATGACCCTCAACCGAACCGATGTGGAGAAGATCGCCCACCTGGCGCGCATTCAGATCTCCGAGGCGGAAAAGGACAAATATGTCCATGACCTCAATGGGATTCTTGCCCTGGCGGAGCAAATGAACGCCGGGGATACCCAGGGTATCAGCCCCATGGCCCACCCCTTGCGCATGGTTCAGCGGCTGCGCTCCGACCAGGCCACGGAGCCGGACCGGCGCGAACTCTTTCAGGGCATAGCGCCCGCCGTCGATAACGGCCTCTATCTGGTGCCCAAGGTCATCGAGTAGCGGGCCCCGTCGGACCGCCTGAATTTCCCCGTTCCACCCTTTGCCGTCCCAAGGACAAGCCTCCATGCATAAGATGACCATCGCCGAACTGGATTGCGGGCTGCGCCAGGGCGCCTTCACCAGCGTGGAGCTGACCCGCCACTTTCTGGCGCGGATCGACCGCTACAATCCACGCCTGAACGCCTACATCACCGTCGCCGCCGACCGAGCCCTGGAGGCCGCTGAGCGGGCGGATTCCCAGCGTCGCAGCGGCGAGGTCGGGCCCCTGGCCGGCATTCCCATCGCGCACAAGGACATCTTCTGCACCTACGGCCTCAAGACCAGTTGCGGCTCGCGGATGCTGGACAGCTTCGTCGCCCCCTACAGCGCCACGGTGGTGGAGCGGCTGGAACAGGCCGGGGTGGTGATGCTGGGCAAGACCAATATGGACGAATTCGCCATGGGTTCATCCAACGAGACGAGCTGGTACGGCCCGGTCAAAAATCCCTGGGACGAGACGCGGGTCCCGGGCGGCTCCTCGGGCGGATCGGCGGCGGCGGTGGCGGCCTATCTGTGCGCGGCGGCGACGGGCACGGACACCGGCGGCTCCATCCGCCAGCCGGCGGCCCTCTGCGGCCTAACCGGGCTCAAGCCGACCTACGGTCGCGTCTCGCGCTGGGGCATGATCGCCTTCGCCTCCAGCCTGGACCAGGCCGGCCCCATGACCCGCACCGCCGAGGATGCGGCCCTGCTGCTCCAGGCCATGGCGGGCTTCGATCCCCGCGACTCCACCAGTTCCCAGGAAGCGGTGCCGGACTATCGCGCCGAGCTGGGTCAGGATCTGGCGGGCCTGCGCATCGGCTTGCCGAAAGAATACTTTGGCGCCGGGCTGGACGCGGGGGTGGCCGCCAGCGTGGAGGCGGCCATCGCCGAGTACCGCCGCCTGGGTGCTCAGATCCGCGAGATCAGCTTGCCCAACAGCCCCTTGTCGGTGCCGACCTACTATGTGGTGGCGCCGGCGGAGTGCTCTTCCAATCTGGCCCGCTTCGATGGGGTGCGCTACGGGCATCGCTGCCAGGAGCCCCGGGATTTACTCGACCTCTACCAGCGCAGCCGCGCCGAGGGCTTCGGGGCCGAGGTCAAGCGGCGCATCATGATCGGCACCTACGTCCTGTCCGCCGGCTATTACGACGCCTACTACCTCAAGGCCCAGAGGCTGCGTCACCTCATCAGCGACGACTTCCGCCGCGCCTTCGAGCAGGTGGATGTCATCCTGGGCCCCACCAGCCCCACCACCGCCTTTCCTCTGGGCGACAAGTCGGACGATCCAGTGGCCATGTATCTCAACGATATCTACACCATCGCCACCAACCTGGCGGGCCTGCCGGGCCTGTCGCTGCCCGTGGCCCAAGCGGGGGGCCTGCCCGTGGGCCTGCAACTCATCGGCGACTATTTCCAGGAAGGGCGGCTGCTTAATGTCGCCCACAAGCTACAAGAAGTCACGAACTGGCACCGGGTCTCGCCGCCGAGCTTCGATTAAACCTGGGGTCAAAAGGATCCAGGGCACAGGCCAAGGGAGGGCAAAATCCATGCGCGGTCTCTGGCTAGAGGATCGGCAACTGCGCTTGCGGGAGGACCTGCCGATACCGGTCCCCGGCCCGGGCGAGGCCCTGGTGAGGGTACGTCTGGCCGGCATTTGTGCCACGGACCTGGAACTGAGGCAGGGCTATTACCCCTTCGCCGGCATCCCCGGCCACGAGTTCGTCGGCGAGATCACTGCCGCGCCGGACCAGCCCGGACGCTGTGGTGAACGGGTCGTCGGCGAGATCAACCTCCCCTGCGGCCACTGTCCCCCCTGCCAGGCCGGGCGCGGCAATCACTGCGAACGGCGCCGGGTGCTTGGCATCAAGGACCATGACGGCGCCTTCGCCGAATACCTGGTCCTGCCCCTCGCCAACCTGCATGCCGTCCCCGACACCATCCCCGACGAGGCCGCCGTCTTCTGCGAGCCCCTGGCGGCGGCCCTGCGTATCCCAGAACAGAGGCCCATCCGCGTCGGTGAAGGCGTCCTGGTGGTGGGCGCCGGTCGCCTGGGGCAACTCATCGCCCTGAGCCTGGCGGGTGGGGGTCAAGCCCTCCAGGTGGTGGCACGCCACCCCCGGCAGCGGGCCCTTCTGGAGGCCGCTGGCATCGCCTGGACTAGCGAAGACGCGGTAGCCGCGGGGGCCTGGGATTTGGTCATCGAGGCCAGCGGCTCGCCGGCCGGCTTTGAGCTTGCCCGCAGCGCCTTGCGCACCGCGGGCACCCTGATCCTCAAGAGCACCTACGCCAGCCAGGCGGAGATCGATCTGTCCCGGCTGGTGGTGGACGAGATCACCTTGATAGGCTCCCGCTGCGGGCCCTTCTTAACCGCCCTGGAGCGGCTGCGTCTGGGCCTGGACCCGCGTCCCCTGATCGACGGACGCTATCCCCTGGCCCAAGCCGTCGCGGCCTTTGCCGCGGCGGCCCAGCCGGGGGCCTTGAAAATCCTGATCGCCCCACAACCCCAACCCCCCATCCGGAGTATCGACGTGGAACTGACCTCAATCCATCAGGGGAAGGCGCTCGCCTTCGCACCCCAGGGCCGCCTCGACAGTACGACGGCCCCCGCCTTCGAGAAGCAACTCTTGGAACATCTGGCTGGTCAGCCTAACCTGATCCTGGATTTCAGCGCCCTGGACTTCATCTCCAGCGCGGGTCTGCGCGTCCTCCTCCTGGCCGCCAAACGGATTGGCAGGGACAATGGCCGTCTCCTCCTGTGCGAGGTCAGCCCGCCCGTGCGCGAGGTCCTGGAGATCAGCGGCTTCCTCGGGATGATCGAAGTGGTCGGCAGCCGCGATGAGGCCCTGGAGGCAATGGCATCATGAATGCTCGAAATACCTTGCTCTACATCTCGGCCCCAGTGAATGCCCTGGTCGAGGGTATCTACCGGCAAGACACCACCCTTGGCGACGTCCTGGGGCGCGGCGATTTCGGCATTGGCACCTTCAACGACCTGGATGGGGAGATGGTCATCATCGACAGTCAAGTCTTCCAGCTCCGTTCCGACGGCAATGCCTACGCGGTGCCGGACGAAACCCGCACTCCCTTCGCCTGCGTCACCTTTTTCCGCCCCTACAGCCAGGAGGAGATCGACCAACCGCTGGACTACCCAAGTCTGCTGGCCCTCTTCGACCGCCTGCTGCCTTCGAAGAACATGCTCTACGCCATCCGCATGGACGGGCTCTTCGACTATGTGCGCGTCCGCGCCATGCCACGCCAGGACGCCTACCGTCCCTTGGTGGAGGTGGCACGGGAACAGCCCGAATACGAGTTTACTAATATCGAGGGCAGCTTCGTCGGTTACTGGACCCCCAACTTCCTGCAGTCCATCGCCGTACCCGGTTATCACCTGCATTTTCTCACGGCGGACAAGCGGTACGGCGGCCACCTGCTGGAATGCCGGCCGCGCCATATCCGCATCAGCCTGCAACACATTGCCCGCCTGGAACTGGGTCTACCCCTCACACTGGACTACCTCACGGCGGACCTGGGACGGGATACCTCCCAGGATCTGCACGAGGCCGAGCACTGAGCCTACCCCAGATCCAGGGCTGACGCCGGCCATGGCCTGCAAGCCGGAATTGCACAAGGGAGTCGGGTGGCGGCCCCCGGGTTAACGGCCGCCCGACGGCCCAGGTATTTTTCCAGGGCCCAACTCCCGACAACCCCGTCAGCCGCTTCCCGCGACCTTGATCCAGGCTTGGCTTCTTTGTAAACTGACAATTCGTCGATCCTGATTTGGTACTCCAGCAATGCCCCCTACTGAAAACGACACCGATCTTTGTGCGCTCAACGAGCAGATCGCCGCCCTACAAGCCCAATACGACGAGATTTTCAAAGCCGAAAAGAGCGTCGTTATTAAAGATATCAACGTCCTGATCAAACAATATAAAATCAGGCCCTACGAACTGAATTTTATCAACAGCGCCAACGGCGGACGTCGCGCCAAGCATGTTCTGCCCCTCATCAGGGACAACATCCCCCGCCTTTACCGTAGCCGGCAAGGCAAAGTCTGGGATGGCATAGGCCGCAGACCCGAATGGGTGCAGAAACTCCTGGAGCGCGGAGGGAACCTGGAGGACTATCGGGTTACCCTTTAAAGTATCCGACAAGTCCCCCGCGGGCGCGGCAACAACCTGAGTGGCCGCTATTGCCGCCGGGTTCGCCTGCCCTGCCCGGACATCACTCCGGGGTGGCCGCTTCTTCGGCGGCCAGGCGCTGGGCCACGGCCCCGGGTGAAGCGGTGAGACGGGCCAGGACCTGGTAGGCCACCGGGACGACGAAGAGGGTGAAGAGGGTCGCCGCCAGGACCCCCGCAAGGATAACGGTACCAATGACCAGGCGGGTCTCGGCACCAGCGCCGGACCCCAGGAGCAGGGGCACGGCGCCGGCGGCCGTGGTGATGCTGGTCATGACGATGGGGCGCAGGCGGATCTCGGCGGCCTCCCGCAGGGCGGCGTTGAATTCCCGGCCCTGATCGCGCAACTGGTTGGCGAATTCCACGATCAGGATGCCGTTCTTGGCCGCCAACCCCACCAGCATGATGAGGCCGATCTCGCTGTAGAGGTTGAGGCTCTGGCCACTCAACCAGAGGGCTAGCAGGGCGCCGGCCATGGCCAGGGGGACCGTGAGCATGATGATGAGGGGATGGACCCAACTCTCGAACTGGGCCGCCAGCACCAGATAGACCACCACCACCCCCAGGATAAAGACGAAGAGGACCCCCGCCGTGCTGGCGCGAAAGTCCCGGGACTGGCCCTTGTAATCGACCCGGGCCTGCTCCGGCAGATAGGTCTTCACCAGCCCCTCCAGATAATCCAGAGCGGTGCCCAGGGCCAGACCCTCCGCCAGATTGGCCTCCAGGGTAATGGCCCGCAGCCGGTTGTAGCGATTGAGGCTGCGCGAATCCGCTGACTCGGTCACCGTTACCAGATTGGCCAGGGGGATCAATTCGCCGCTGCGTTGGGAGCGGACCTGAAGGTTATCCAGGGCCCCCGGGGTACGCTGACTATCCCGCTCCCCCTCCAGGATGAGGTCGTATTCCTCGCCGTCGCGGATGAAGCTGGTGACCTTGCGGGAACCCAGCATGGTCTCCAGGGTGCGGCCGATGGCCCCGGCGGTGACGCCCAGATCCGCCGCCTGGGCCTGGTCGATGGCGACCCGCAGTTGCGGCTTGGTCTCCTTGTAGTCCCAATCGAGGTTGGTCAGGCCCGGGTTGGAGGCCTCGATCCGGGCCAGGAGGATATCCCGCCACTGGGCCAGCTCCTCGTAAGTCCCGCCCCCGATCACAAACTGGACCGGCTTCTGGACCCGCGACCCGAAGCCCTGGCGCATGATGGGCGAGGCCTTGACGCCGGGCAGATCGGCGAGCTTGGCGCGAATCTCGTCCATGATGACCCAGCCGGAACGGCGCTGACCAAAGTCAGCCAGTACCAGGGTAGCGTTGCCGGTATTGAAGGTCTGGGTCCCCTCGAAGCCGCGCGGGGTCCGCACCAGCAGCCGGATCGCCTCGCCCGAGTCGATATAGGGCATGAGGCGCCGCTCGATCTCGTCCATGTACTCCTTCATGTAGGCATAGGAGGCCCCCTCGGGTCCGTTGACCTGGACGAAGAAGGTGCCGCGATCCTCGCGGGGGGCGTATTCCTTGGGCAATTCCTGGAACAACCAGACCGCCCCGCCCAAGGTGAAGATCAGAAGCAAACCTGTCACCCAGGCGCGACGGAGAAACCAGCCCAGGGCGCGCCCATAGCCATGCCGCACGCGAAGGAAGAACCCATCCAACGCCAGGCTCAGGCGGCCAGGGGCATGGGCATCGGGCAGGATCTTGGAGGCCATCATGGGTGACAGGGTCAAGGCCACCAGCATGGAGAAGGCGACGGCAGCGGCCATGGTCAGGGCGAACTCGGAGAAAAGGCGACCGACATCCCCTTGCAAGAAGGCGATGGGGACGAAGACCGCCACCAGCACCAGGGTGGTAGCCACGACGGCGAAGCCCACCTGGCGGGTGCCGCGATAGGCCGCCACCAGGCGCGTCTCGCCCTCCTCGGCCAGGCGGCGGTGAATATTTTCCAGGACCACGATGGCGTCGTCCACCACCAGGCCGATGGCCAGGACCAGGGCCAGGAGGGTGAGAATATTGATGGAAAAGCCCAGCATCCAGATAGCCAGGAAGGTGGCGATGAGAGACACGGGCACCACCACCGCCGGCACCAGGGTGGCGCGCCAACTGCCGAGGAAGAGGAAGATGACCAGCACCACCAAGAGGATGGCCTCCCCCAACGTCTTGTAAACCGCGCGCACGGCGCCGCGGACGAAGACCGAGGAATCGTAGCTCTGATGGAGCTTCATGCCCTCGGGCAGGGTCTGGTTGAGGCGCCCCATCTCCGCCTTGGCCGCCTCGGCGACGGCCAGGGTATTGGCGGTGGATTGCTTGACGATGCCGATGCCCACCATGGGCAGGCCATTGCCGCGGAAGGAGATGCGGTCCTCGTCCGTGCCCAGTTCCACCCGGGCGACATCCCCCAGGCGTACCAGCGAGCCGTCATCGCCCCGGGCGAGGGTCAGGCGGGCGAAATCCTCGGCGGTTTGAAAGGCGCGCTCGGTGCGCACGCTGAACTGGCGCTGGCGGGATTCCACGCCCCCCGCCGGCAATTCCAGATTCTCGGCGCGCAGGGCCTCCTCCACCTCGTCCACCGTCAAGCCCCGGGCCGCCAGGGCCTGGCGGTCGAGCCAGACGCGCATGGCAAAGGTCTGGCGGCCGCCGACCCGCACCCGCGCCACGCCGTCGATCACCGAAAAGCGATCCACCAGGTAGCGGCGGGCATAGTCGCTCAGTTCCGGGATCGTCAGGCGGTCGCTGGCCAGATTGAGCCAGAGGATGACGTCCTCGTTGGCGTCCACCTTCTGGATCTCCGGCGGCTCCGCCTCGTCCGGCAGATCGTCGCTGATCCGTGACACCCGGTCGCGGACGTCGTTAGCGGCGCCGTCGATGTCGCGGCCGATGTCGAACTTGATGGTGATGTTGGAGCGGCCGTCCTCGCTCAGGGACTCGATGCTCTGGATGCCCTCCACCCCCGCCACCATGTCCTCGATGAGGCGGGTGACGCGGGTCTCGACCACGTTGGCGGCGGCGCCGGGGTAGCGGGTCTCCACCGAGACCACCGGCGGGTCGATATCGGGATACTCGCGCAGGGGTAGCCGGTCGAAGGCCAGCAGGCCGAAGGCGATCAAGAGCAGCGAGATGACCGCGGCCAGGACCGGACGCTTGACCGCGACGTCGGACAGGATCACTGGCCGGACCCCAGCATTTCCCGCAAGGACTTGGTCCCGTCATCCAGGGCCAGGACCCGCACCATCTGTCCCGGCCGGACCTTGTCGTTACCGTGGGTGATGACCCGCTCCCCCGCGGTCAGCCCGGTGGTGATCTCCACGACCCCCGGGCGACGGGCGCCAATGTCCACCCGCCGCTCCTCGGCCTGATCACCCTCCCCCACCACCAGAACCCCATGATCGCGCCCCCGGTGCAACAGGGCCGCCTCGGGGATGGCCAGGCCCTGGCGGGGATTGCGGGGGACCTCGACCTGCATGAGGAGACCCGGCTTGAGGTCCTGGCGCGGATTGGGGATGAGGGCGCGAACCTGGATGGCGCGGGTCACGGGATCGATCCGGCTGTCGATGGCGGCGATCTCGCCCTGGAAAGACCGATCACCACGGGCCCGGGAACGGGCCGAGATGGCCATGCCCAGCCTGAGATCGGCCTGGTAGAGACTGGGCAGGGCAAAGTCCAGCTTCATCTCGCTGTCGTCGTCCAGGTTGGCGATGAGATCGCCGGGCCGGACCAGCGCCCCGGGGCTGATGTTGCGCAACCCCAGCACGCCGGCGAAGGGGGCCTTGATCAGGCGATCGGCGAGGCGCGATTCGATGGCCACCAACTGGGCGCGAGCCGCGTCCAGGTCGCGGCGGCGCTCGTCGAGGAGGGATTCCGAGGCCGCGCGCTGAGTCGTCAGGGACTTGACCCGGTCGTATTGGCGGGAGGCCTCCGCCACCCGGGCCTGGCCTTCCACCAGTAGGGCATGTTCCTCGGCGCTGGTCATTTCCACCAGTACCTGGCCGGCCGCCACCCGCTGGCCATCGTCGAAATGGATGGCGGACACCGTCTCGATGACGTTGGCGGTGAGAGCGACGGACTCCCTGGCCTTCAGGGTCCCCAAGGCCTCCACGGGATCCGCGAAAGCCGCCAGCTGGGCCTCGGCGACGATGACGGGGATGGCCTTGGGGGCTTCCTGAGCCAGGACAGGGCCGGTCAGGGCCAGCAGCAGGAACAGGAGCAGAGGAACGGGACATTTGGACATGGGGATCGCCTCCTCCGGGAAGCTAGGGTCGAAGATGCACCATGGCCACCCTGCGGAACCTGGAGCCCGGCTACTGCCGCGTGAAGCCAATTAGACCTAAGAAAAATAGTTAATTCAATAAAATGAACAAAATCTCCCCCCTCTCTACTGGCGTTATCGAATTGCCTGGCTCGCCGCGCGGGTTCAACTACACTGATTGGGCATGATAAAGCGGTGGTCCGGGTTCGCGGACGGGCATTTCAAAGGTTCGAGACGCGCAGATGATTTGGACCCACTCCATAGGTGATCACAGGCAACCGTTGCGCGTCCTTGCCCTGCTTGACAGCCCTCGGCAGCGGCCATCCCACCTGTTGGCACCTCAACGAAAAGGATCTGAAGCTTGTCCGACTACCTGAAACCACTTTTCAATCCCCTCCAGGAGTTTGCTTTTCTTCCTTTCAGCGGGTATACAAACCAAATGGTAAATCCAATCGGTGCCACTGGGACCTCACAGTTGGTCTACTTGGGCTCACACAGATCCTGGCGATCTGGACGGGAACCTGGTTGGACACGCCAAGGTCGTCGCCGAAAGGTTGCTCGAACCTCAGGAATAGATTCGGCCGGTGTTAGGGAAGCAAGCTAAGCAGTTTTTTTGCGTTCGGCATTTTTTCATTACTCAACCTTACTGAATCCGGTCTTTGCTGCCATGAAAACTCATACATTTTTCTCGCTATTGATTTTCGCTCTCGTCACTTCTTGGGCGTCCGTCGTGGATGCGGAGACCACGGCACTCGACCTCTATATGGCCAAGCCGGACACCAATTATGGATACACCCATATCGAAACCCGGATGGGCGAAGGCTACACAATCTATGATATAGCCATGACCTCACAGGCATGGCGTTCGCTGGCCGAGGTCGACCGCAACTTGTGGCAGCATCAGGTCCTGATTGCCGTGCCATGGTTCCCCTTCACGGCGAATCAGCATACCGCTCTTTTGGTCATCAACGGCGGCCAGAACCAAAAGACGGCGTCGGGGAACGATGATTTGATCGGTCTGCTGTCTGTCGCGACCGGCGCAGTGAGCGCCATGGTCAATCAGATCCCCAACCAGCCGCTGACCTTCACCGATGAAGACTCGGCACGGACAGAAGACGCCCTTCTTGCGTACGGCATGGACAAATACCTCATCACGGGCGACCCCGAATGGCTGGCGCAATTGCCGATGACCAAGGCGGTCGTGCGTGCCATGGATACCGTGCAATCTTTCGTCGATGAGTTGGACGGCGGGATTTTGATTAAGCCCTCTTCGATTGAGGACTTCATTGTGGCGGGCGGTTCCAAGCGAGGCTGGGCAACCTGGCTCACGGCCGCTGTCGAAGCACCGAAGGCCGGTGCGTCCCGGGTCAAGGCGATTCTTCCCATTTCCATCGACCTGCTGAACATGGGCAAGCACTTCATGCGGCACTGGGAGGCTTACGGTTTCTACACCCCTGCCATTCAGGATTACGTGGCTTTCGATCTTCCCTGCCGGTCGCAAACGCCAGCCGGCCGGTCGATGCTGAACATCATTGATCCTTATGCCTACCGCGACCGTCTCACGATGCCGAAGTTGGTGATCAATTCGGCAGGCGATCAATTCTTTCTGCCCGACTCCTCCCATCTGTACTTCGCCGACCTGCCGGAACCCAAGCAACTGCGCTATACCTTCAACACAGATCATGCCCAAGGTCAGGACCTTCAGGACCTGTCGAGCCTGGTGATATCAACCCTCTCCTGGCTCCAGGACATGCTGGACGATGAGCCAGCCCCAGCATATTCCTGGGCCCTTGAGCCTGACGGGTCCATTCGGCTACAGACGGTAACCCCGCCCGAACGGGTGCGCTTGTGGCAAGCCACCAATCCCCTGGCCAGAGATTTCCGTCTGGAGGCCATCGGGCCGGTGTGGCAGAGCACCGAACTTTTCGACAACGGCCAAGGCGTCTACGTCGGTTATGTTCCACCCCCGCCCCAGGGGTGGACGGCTTTCTCCCTGGAGCTGACCTATCCCGGCAAACTCCTGGGTTCCGATATCCTGGCCGCCGAACTTGTCTTTACCACCGATGTCCAGGTCACCCCAGCCGATTTGCCCTTTGCCGGCACGGGCTGCCCCGGCTTGCCGACGACGAGCAAGCTGACGGTCACCAAGACGGGGAATGGCACGGTCACCAGCCACTCGCCCGGCATCGACTGTGGTACCGCCTGCTCAGCCGATTTCGACCTCGGCACCCTAGTCACCCTCACTGCCACGCCAGCGCAGGGTTCCTACTTCGCGGGCTGGAGCGGGGCCTGCACAGGGCTTGATGCTTGTCATCTCGTTATGGACGAGGCAAGAAAGGTGAGCGCTGAGTTCAAGCTGGTTGGCGAGTTCGCCGACGTGCCTGCCGGCAGTTGGGCTTATGACTACATCCGCGCCATTAGCATTGCCAATATCACCAGCGGCTGCGGTAACAACAACTTCTGCCCGCAAGGTCTGGTGACCCGGGAGGAAATGGCGGCCTTCCTGGTTCGGGCCCTCGAAGGTGACCCGGCGACCCACTACTGTGGCGGCTTGGCCCCGTTCAGCGATGTTGACGCGACCGCCTGGTCATGTCCACACATCAAACGATTGGATGAACTGAACATTACCAGCGGATGCGGCGGTACCAACTTCTGTCCTTCCAGACAACTCAGCCGCGCGGAAGCTGCCGCCGTATTTGTCCGTGCTATTGAAGGTGAACCCCCTGACAATTACTGCGGTGGTGTTGCCCCCTTCAACGATGTTTCTCCTACCGATTGGTCCTGTGATTACATCAAGCGTTTCATGGAGATGCAGATTACCCTTGGTTGTGGCAATAGCGAATACTGCCCGAATGCCACTGTCACTCGTGAACAAATGGCGGCCTTCCTGGCTAGGGCATTCCTTAATATGGATTAATAATGGGGGGTAGGCGGCTAGCGCCACTCGGCCCAAGATATCGGGCATGCCGTTATCAGCGGACCCGAGAACAGAAGCTCCAAGCTTGGCACGCCTAAGAGCCTGCCATCCTATCTGGAGGAATTCACCTCGCGGTTCAATCGCCTTACCTCACGTAGCCGCGGGCTGGTTTTCCGTCGCCTTCTTGAGCAGGCGATGGTTACCGACGCAGTCACTGACGCGCACCTCGCGCACGCCTATCAGTGGGAATCGCACAATCGGTAGTAATCGGTGGTGCTAACCACTCACCCCACTAATCGTAAAGCGAAATCCCGGTCAAACCTCACAGTAAATCCGTCCGCCCTCTTTCAGGAACTCATCGGCCTTTTGCTTCATCCCCTCGGCCAGCGCTGCCTCGACATCGTCCAGGCGATGGGCCTCGGCGTAGTCCCGCACTTCCTGGGTGATGCGCATGGAGCAGAAGTGGGGGCCGCACATGGAGCAGAAATGGGCGACCTTGTGGGCCTCGTGGGGCATGGTCTCGTCGTGGTACTCGCGGGCCCGTTCGGGGTCCAGGGAGAGGTTGAACTGGTCCTCCCAGCGGAACTCGAAGCGGGCCTTGGATAAGGCGTTGTCACGCACCTGGGCGCCTGGCAGGCCCTTGGCCAGATCGGCGCCGTGGGCGGCGATCTTGTAGGCGATGATGCCGTCGCGCACGTCCTGCTTGTTGGGCAGGCCCAGATGTTCCTTGGGGGTGACGTAGCAGAGCATGGCGGTGCCGTACCAACCAATGTTGGCGGCGCCCATGGCGGAGGTGATGTGATCGTAGGCGGGGGCGATGTCGGTGATCAGGGGCCCCAGGGTGTAGAAAGGGGCCTCAAAACAGTCGGTTAACTCCTTGTCCACGTTCTCCTTGATCATCTGCAGGGGCACATGGCCAGGACCCTCGATCATGACCTGGACGTCATGCCGCCAGGCAATCTGGGTCAGCTCCCCCAGGGTCTCCAGCTCGGCGAACTGGGCGGCGTCGTTGGCGTCGGCGATGGAACCCGGGCGCAGGCCATCCCCCAGGCTGAAGCCGACGTCATAGGCCTGCATAATCTCGCAGATGTCCTCGAAGTGGGTGTAGAGGAAGTTTTCCTGGTGGTGGGCCAGGCACCACTTGGCGAGGATGGAGCCGCCTCGGGAGACGATGCCGGTCACCCGATCCGCCGTCAGGGGGACATAGCGCAGCAGGACCCCGGCATGGATGGTGAAGTAGTCGACCCCCTGCTCGGCCTGCTCGATGAGGGTGTCGCGGAACATCTCCCAGGTCAGTTCCTCCGGCTTGCCGTCCACCTTCTCCAGGGCCTGGTAGATGGGCACGGTGCCGATGGGCACGGGGGCGTTGCGCAGAATCCACTCGCGGGTCTCGTGGATGTTCTTGCCGGTGGAGAGGTCCATGAGGGTGTCGCCCCCCCAGCGGGAGGACCAGACCATCTTTTCCACCTCCTCCTCGATGCTGGAGGTGACCGCCGAGTTACCGATGTTGGTGTTGATCTTCACCCGGAAGTTGCGCCCGATGATCATGGGCTCCAGTTCCGGGTGGTTGATATTGGCGGGGATGATGGCCCGCCCGGCGGCCACCTCGGCGCGGACGAATTCCGGGGTGATGGACGCAGGCAGCCGGGCACCAAAGCCATGCCCCGGGTGCTGGCGCAGCAGCTTGGCGTAACGGGGGTCGGCGCGCAGTTCCTCCAGGCGCAGGTTCTCGCGGATAGCGATGAACTCCATCTCCGGGGTGATCAGACCCCGGCGGGCATAGTGCATCTGGGTGACGTTGGCCCCGGGCTTGGCGCGGCGCGGGACCCGGATGTGCTCGAAGCGCAGGTGGGCCAGGCCCGGGTCCTGCTGACGCTGACGACCGAAGGCGGAACTGGGACCGGCGAGACGCTCGGTGTCGCCGCGCTCCTCGATCCAGGCCCCCCGCAGATCCGGCAGGCCCGCCAGGAGGTCGATGTGGGCTTGCGGGTCCGTATAGGGTCCAGAGGTATCGTAGATGTAAATGGGTGGATTCTCTTCCACGCCACGCTGGGTCTGGGTATCCGTCTGGCTCACCTCCCGCATGGGCACCCGCAGATCGGCGCGGGACCCCTGGATGTGAATCTTGCGCGAACGGGCGAAGGGCTGGGTGGCTGCGTCCGAGAGACGGGCCGTATTACGGATAAAGTCCTGGGGAATGGCGCTCATGACGTCTGATCTCGATGGAATGGGGGCAGGCAGGCGCGGCGCGATCGGCCGTCTCGCCCGGAGGGTCCCGCGCCGGCCTTAACCTGGGCTGCTTTGCTGGGCTTCCTCGAGCCCGAGGCGGCGCAGGATACGCGCGACATAGGACTGGGTCTCCTGGTAGGGGGGGACCCCGCCATGCTTCTCGACCGCCCCTTCGCCGGCGTTGTAGCCGGCCAGGGCCAGCTTGACATCGCCATCAAAGTGGTCGAGGAGCCAGCGCAGATAGGCCATGCCGCCGTTCAGGTTTTGCTCCGGGTCCCAGACATCCTTGACACCGAAACGGTCGGCGGTCGCGGGGATGAGTTGCATCAGACCCTGGGCATCCTTAGGCGAACGGGCCTGGGGATTGAAATTGGATTCCGCCTCGACCACGGCCAGAACCAGGCTGGGATCAAGCTTGTATTTAGGGGCCAGGCTATGGATCAGCTTGGCAATCTCGCCGGTGGCCGGATGGGTGCGCAGGACCATGCGAGTGGTTTCACCGGCTCCGCCGCCCCCCAGGCCGCTCGGGTTGCAGGAAGGGAGACGCTTGGGATCGGCGGTGACCTTGAGGAGCTTGAGCTGAGTAGCGGCCATGGTGTGTCGGGCCTTGACAGCTTCGCCAAACCAGGCGGCGGCGAGCTCCGGATCACGCTTGACGCCCCGGCCGTAGGCATAGAGGTAGCCGAGACGATATTTGGCGTCGCCATCTCCCATTTTGGCCGCGTGGCAATAGAGCTTGACCGCCTTGTCGGCATCCTGCCCAACGCCAACACCGGTCTCATAGCGCATACCCGATGCGGTAAGCAGGTGCATGTCCCGACTGCGCATGGCCTCGTCGAAGACCTTGTCCCCCTTCGCTTCGGGGGTCTTTTCCGCCGCCTGGACAGCGGTATGGGGCAGAGCCGGCAGCAAGAGGGCCGTCAGCAGGGGGAGGGTTTTCATCTTTTGCATCATCTCGCCACCGATGTGGGATGGGGTGGTGCGCCGGATGCCAACCTGAACCCCTGGGTCCAGGCTCCCGCGCCAATGGCTATAACGCCTTTTAGTTTCCGACATGACGGCCCGAAAAGCCACCATAAAATGGCCCGAGGGGCGCGCCAGACTCGCAACGCCCCAGGGCGAGGTTCATGCCCCGGTCTCCAGGACGGGCAGGGCCGCCACCCCTTGGGCGGCACGGTGAACCAGGATATTGACCAGGCGCAAAGTGGCCGCGATGGCGGCGAAGACCTGGTTGGTATGGACGCCGCGCGTGCGGACCGGGCCTTCCTCCCCCGCCCAGGTGATGATGCACTCGGTGAGAGCGTCGGTACGGCCGCCCTTGGGGATGCGCACCTCGTAGTCGATCAAGCCGGGAAGCGTCAGGCCATGCCGGCGCAGAACCTTGGCAAGGGCCTTGATGAAGGCATCAAAGCTACCGTTGCCACTGCCGGCGGCGTAATGGATGGCCTCTCCGACGCGCACCCGGATGCTGGCGGTGGAGGGCAGGTCCATGGCGCTGCTGACGTTACAGGCCAGCAATTGGACATGGTTATAGTCCTGGCTTTCCAACACCTCGGCGATGATGAAGGGCAGGTCGTCGGTGGTGATGGTCTTTTTGGAGTCTCCCAGTTCGACGACACGCTGGAGCACCTTGCGCTGATTTTCCTCCGACAGGCTGATATCGAGCTTTTCCAGGTTTTTGGCCAGGGAGGCCTTGCCGGCAAGCTTGCCGAGGGCGTACTTGCGGCGGCGGGCAAAGCGTTCCGGACTCAACTGGGTATGGTATAGGCTCCCCTTGCGATCGCCATCGGCGTGGATGCCGGCGGTCTGGGTGAAGACGTCCTCGCCGACGATGGGGGCATTGTCGGCGATGCGCTTGCCGGAGAAGTATTCCACCAGCTCGCTGACTCGCGCCAAATGGGTCTCGTCGATGGACAGCTTCATGCCCAGGTGGTCGCGCAGATTGACGGCGACCTCCGCCAGGGAGGCGTTACCGGCGCGCTCGCCCAGGCAGTTGACCGTGCAATGGACCGCCGCCGCCCCCGCCTGGGCCGCGGCCAGGACGTTGGCCGTGGCGAGGCCGTAGTCATTATGGGGATGGAAATCGAACTTGAGCCCCGGGAATCGGCTCAGCATGTCCACCAGGGCGGCAAAGACCCGCTCCGGGATCATGACCCCCAGGGTGTCGGGCAACATGATGTGCCCCAGCCCCGTATCCGCCAGCCGCTCCACCAGACCATAGACATAGTCCCGATTGTCCTGGTAACCGTTGGACCAGTCCTCCAGATAGATATTGACCCACAGCCCCCGGTCCTGGGCGAGGCGGATATTGTCGCGCACCTCCGCCGCGTGCTCGTCCAGGGTCTTGCCGAGCTGGCCATGACAATGTTTCTCGCTGCCCTTGGCGAGGAGGTTGAGGACGCGCCCGCCGGCCTGGCGGATCCAGTCGACGCTGCGGCCATGATCGACAAAGCCCAGGACCTCGACGCGGCCCTCCAATCCCTGGCCCCGGGCCCAATCGATGATGTTCGTCACGGCCGCGAGTTCACCGCTGGAGACCCGCGCCGACGCCACCTCGATGCGATCCACCCGCACCAGCTCCAGCAACGCCTTGGCAATGTTGGTCTTTTCATCGGGCGAGAAGGAGACGCCCTGGGTCTGCTCGCCATCCCGCAGGGTGGTGTCGAGGATGAGGATGGAGGGGGCCTGGCCACTCATCGGCTTGCCGCCGCCAGGGTCGCGCGGATATGAGCGCGGATGGCGTCCGCGCTGGCCTCCAGCCGGGCGCACCGGGTCTCCTTCTCCAACAGCCCTTGCAGGGATGGCGGTGGCGGTGCCTCGCGGCCAATGGCCTGGGTCACGGCCTCGCCAAATTTGGCGGGGTGGGCGGTGGCCAGGCAGATGGTGTCGGCCTGGCCCTGGGCCGCGCGCACGCCAATCGCCGTGTGCGGGTCCAAAATATAGTGGGATTGGGCAAAGGTGGCGCGGATCTGGTCCAGGGTCTCCGCGTCGCTGACGGCCAGGGCGTCGAAATCGGCCCGGACCTGGGCCTGATGCCCGGCATCCACCGCCAGGGAGCCGGTCGTGGCCATGTCGTCAAGCAGGCCACGCACCGCCGCCGGGTCCTCGCCCAGAAGAAAATAGAGATAGCGCTCGAAGTTAGAGGCGATCTGGATATCCATAGCCGGGCTCAGGGTCGGATAGACCTCCCCCGCCGCATAGCTGCCGGTATGGACGAAGCGGCTCAGGATATCGTTGCGGTTGGTGGCGATGATGAGGCGGTCCACCGGCAGGCCCATGCGCTTGGCCATGTAACCGGCGAAAACATCCCCAAAGTTGCCCGTGGGCACAGCGAAGCTGACCTGGCGGTGGGGATCGGCCGCAGCCACCCGCCCCCAGGAATAAAAGTAGTACACCATCTGGGCCAGGATGCGTGCCCAGTTGATGGAGTTGACGGCCCCCAGGCTCAGCTCGCGCTTGAATTCCAGGTCACCGAAGAGTTGCTTGACGATGCGCTGGCCGTCATCGAAGGTGCCGCGGATGGCGATGTTATGGACATTGGCGTCCAGCACCGTCGTCATCTGGCGTTCCTGGATCGGCGAGACGCGACCCTCGGGATGCAGGATAAAGATGTGGATGCGCGATTTGCCGCGCACGCCGGCGATGGCCGCCGAACCCGTATCGCCCGAGGTGGCGCCCACGATGTTAAGCCACCCGCCATCCCGCTCCAGCAGGTATTCAAAGAGGTTGCCCAGAAACTGGAGGGCCACGTCCTTGAAGGCCGCCGTGGGGCCGTGAAAGAGTTCGAGCAGCCACTGGTCGCCTAAGCGGATGACCGGCGTCACCTCCGGATGGGTGAAGCTGGCGTAGGAGCGTTCGATCAGGGCCGCCAGATGATCGCGGGGGATGGCCTCGCCGACGAAGGGCGACATGACCTCCAGGGCCAGGTCCTGAAAGCGCAGACCCGACCAGACCTTGAGGGTCGTGGCATCCAGGCGCGGCAGGCTGGCGGGCACCAGGAGGCCACCATCCGTGCCCAGGCCCATCATCACCGCCTCGGCGAATCCGATGGGGGCCACTCCCCCGCGTGTACTGACATAGCGCATGTGTGGTCCTGCTGGATGCCGGAAATTTCAGAATGATGATCGTGATCGGTATTGGCCCCCTGTTCGGGACCAGGATCCGGTCCCGGGAGCCGGGGACTGTCAAGTTAGGTAGTTTTTCCGCCAAATTCAAGTGCAAGGCTGGCGGCGGGACCGGCGAGGCTGAAGGCCCGGCGCGGCGGGACCCGCAATTGCAACCACGCAAGCGATTGAAAAGGCAGGCCCAGAATTAAAAATGCCCGCCAGGGGCGGGCATTTACCTCAATCGGCTTGGAGCATCAATGGCTGGAGGCCAGGGAGGCACCGACGCCGGTTTCCGAACGGGTCATCTGGTCCGGATAGAGGGCACGTTCCTTCTTCGCCTGCGGGCTGCGATCCAGGATCGAGACCAGCCAGATGACGAAGAAGGCCGCGGTGATGGAGAAGATCGCCGGGGTGGAGTACTGGAAGAGGGCACTACCCTTGGGATTGCCAAGCGTCGCCTCCCAGACGGCGGGCGAGACCACGGTCATCGAGACGGACATGACAAGACCGACGATACCGCCAGCCACGGCCCCACGGGTGGTGCAGTTTTTCCAGAGCACCGCCATAAAGAGGACCGGGAAGTTGGCCGAGGCGGCAACGGTGAAAGCCAGCATAACCATGAAGGCTACGTTCTGCTTCTCGAACAGGATACCCAGCAAGACGGCGACGATACCCAGAATGACTGTCGTGATCTTGGAAACCCGCAACTCGGTGTCGGAGTCCACGTTGCCATGGCGCCAGACCGAGGCATAAAGGTCATGGGAGACGGCGGAGGCGCCGGACAGGGTCAGACCGGCCACCACGGCCAGGATGGTAGCGAAGGCCACGGCGGAGATAAAGCCCAGGAAGACGTTACCGCCCACGGCGTTGGCGAGATGGACCGCCGCCATGTTGCCGCCACCATTCAGGCCCTTTGCCAGATCACCCGCAACGAAGTACTGCGTCGGGTTGGGGATCAGGTTGACGATGGCGCCAAAGCCGATGATGAAGGTCAGGATATAGAAATAGCCAATCCAGGTCGTCGCCCAGGCCACGGACTTGCGGGCTTCCTTGGCGGTGGGGACGGTGAAGAAGCGCATCAGGATGTGCGGCAGACCCGCGGTGCCAAACATGAGGGCCATGCCGACGGAGATGGCGGAGATGGGGTCGTTGATCAGGCCACCGGGACCCATGATGGAGGCACCGGCCTTGGCGGCTTCCTCGGCGGTCTTGCCGGTGGAGATAGCCATCCCGGTCTTGACCTCGACCGCTTTGGCGAACAGGGCCTCGGGGTTAAAGCCAAACTGAATCAGGACCATGATCGCCATGAAGGTGGCGCCACCGAGCAGGAGACAGGCCTTGATGATCTGGACCCAGGTGGTAGCGGTCATGCCGCCAAAGAGGACGTACATCATCATGATGACGCCCACCAGGATGACGGCGTAGATATATTCAAGGCCAAAGAGCACCTTAATGAGCTGACCCGCGCCGACCATCTGGGCAATCATATAGAAGGCCACCACCACCAGGGTACCGGTAGCGGCAAAACTGCGCAGCGGGGTCTGGGCAAAACGGTAGGAAGCCACGTCCGCGAAGGTGAACTTGCCCAGGTTACGCAGGCGCTCCGCCATCAGGAAGGTGATGACGGGCCAGCCCACCAGCCAACCGATGGAGAAGATCAAGCCGTCAAAGCCGTTGGCGAACACCAGGCCGGAGATACCCAGGAAGGAGGCGGCGGACATGTAGTCGCCCGCGATGGCCAGACCATTCTGAAACCCGGTGATGCCACCGCCGGCCGTATAAAAGTCAGCGACGGAACGGGTACGGGCGGCGGCCCATTTGGTGATACCCAGGGTGATGATGACAAAGCCAGCGAACATGGAGATGGCCACCCAGTTGGTGGTCTGTTGCGTGGTCTGGCCGAGATCGGGCCCGGCGCCGAAAGCGGTGCCGAAGACGCCGATCAGGATGATGGCGGCGACGGCGAGCAAGCTCGTGGTGGTGGGATTCATTTCGTGGATTCCTCCAGGATAGCCGCGGCCTCGGCATCGAACTCCGTGTTGGCCCTGCGGACATAAATCCAGGTCAGGATGATGGTGAAGAGGATCACGCCCACGCCAATGGGAATCCCCAGGGAGGTGACGCTACCAGGAATGAGCTTTTGGGCCAGGAAGGGCTTGTCAAAGGCGACCAGGAGGATGAAACCGAAGTACGCGATGATGACCAGGATGGACATGACGATCGAGTAGCGGTTACGTTTTTGAACGAATTTCTGAAATTTCGGGTTTGCCCGAATCTGCCCCCATGTTTCTATGGACACAGTAACACCTCCTCATTCTTTAGTGTATGGGAGTGGATGGAATCAGAGTAGGAAGGTCGCTGACCTTGTTACCCCTTGGGGACGGCATGACTTCAACCGCTTGGTTGGCTGTCCACGGCGATCCGCCCTGTCCGCGCAAGCCGGGCCAGAGCTAGTGAGTCCTTCCAATCTGGGAATGCATTGCCTGCACGCAGCGCCCTGATTTTGACCAGCATCGGACCTGGATACTTGAAGCGCTCTCGGACAGCAGGGGAGATTATATTATTCGACTCGCCAAGTCTAGGAGACTCCAGTAAAGGGCATCACCGTCCTTGGTCGCTACAGGAGGATGGACCCCGCGCCAACCGTGATAGCCCCGTTTGAGACCGGTCAGCCAGTCACCTCGGCGTGGCTTTGTCGTTTTCACCCAGGGCGATGGCGATGAGCATCCCGCCGATGGAGCCGTAGGCCAATCCCGCCGCCGCGCATAGCAGGATCAATTCCTGCTCGGTGCCGTAGGCCAGGCCGGCAAAAATGGCGGCGCTGACTGCACCCACCAGGCCCAGGATGACGGCTCCCGCCTGAGCGCTGGCCGTTCTCTGGGCCGCCCAGCCGCCAACCGCCCACACCAGGAAGGCATAGACGGCAAAACCGGCCAGATCGAGGCGCGCCGAGAAATCGTCGGTGGCGCCCAGAAACGAGATGACGGTAGGGAGAACGCTGGCCGTCAGGCTTAAGCCGGCGAAGCCGCCCAGAATGACGGCGCCGGTGGGGCGGAGCCGAATGCCCAGTATTTTGGACAAGATGAAGCTGTTGAGGCGGTTGATCATGCTTAACCTGCCCGGTGGCGGATCTGCCTTCGTCTTCATGGTAGGACTCCCGATCGGTACCCGAATAAAAAAGATGGCGGCTACCCTTTCCGGCAGCCGCCATCTGCACAGCTCACATCAAGTCATGGACTAATGGCTGCTGGCCGCGGGCACCTCCTTGCCGGGGTAACGCAGGCTGCCCACCAGATCCTGGATTTCGACTGGCGGCTCCTTGGTGAACTTGCTGACTACATAGGAGGTTAGGAAGTTGAGCGCGGCACCGACGGTGCCAATCCCTTCCGGCGAGATACCCAGCCACCAGCCAGCCGCGTTGTTGGACGCCGGGTCGCCATACTTAAACCACCAGATATAGGCAGCGGTAAAGACGATGCCGACGATCATGCCGGCGATGGCGCCTTCCTTGTTCATCTTCTTGTTGAAGATACCCATCAGGATGGCCGGGAAGAAGGAGGCCGCCGCCAAGCCGAAGGCAAAGGCCACCACCTGGGCCACGAACCCTGGTGGATAGATACCGAACAGGCCGGCAATGACCACCGCCACGCCGGCGCCCCCTCGCGCCCACCAGAGCTCTTCCTTTTCAGACATATTGGGTTTAAGGATGTTCTTCATCAGGTCATGCGAAATGGCCGCCGCGATGACCAGCAACAGGCCCGCCGCCGTGGACAGGGCGGCGGCCAGGCCACCGGCGCCGACCAGACCGACGGTCCAGTTGGGGAGCTTGGCGATTTCGGGGTTAGCCAGCACCATGATGTCCTGGTCAATCTTGACCTCGTTGGCGCTCTTCGGGTCATCCCACTTGCCGGGGCGAAGTTGCATGATGCCGTCGCCATTCTTGTCCTTCCAGCCGACCAGCCCGGTCTTTTCCCAGTTCTTGAACCAGGAGGGGGCATTGACATACTCGACATTGTTCACCGTCTTGATGAAGTTGGTGCGGGCAAAAACCGACACCGCGGGAGCGGTGGTGTACAGCAGGGCGATGAAGATCAGCGCCCAGCCCGCGGAAGAGCGCGCATCACGGATCTTGGGTACGGTGAAGAAGCGGATCAGGATGTGGGGGAGACCGGCGGTGCCGATCATCAGCGAGAAGGTAATGAAAAAGACGTCGATCATGGGGCGCTGACCACTGGTATAGGCCGCAAAACCCAGATCCTTACTCAGGCCGTCCAAGACATCCAGTAGGTATCTCCCCTGGGTGCTGGGGTCGTTGAGCAGCGCCGCGCCCTCGGCGGTGATCTGTGAGCCGTAGCCCAATTGCGGAACCGGATTGCCGGTGAAATGCATGGAGATGAAGATGGCCGGTATCAGATAGGCGGTGATTAACACGACGTATTGTGCGACCTGGGTATAGGTGATGCCCTTCATCCCGCCGAGGGTGGCGTAGAAGAAGACCAGCGCCATGCCGATGATGACTCCAGTGTTGATTTCGACTTCCATGAAGCGCGAGAAGACCACGCCGACGCCACGCATTTGGCCGGCAACATAGGTGAAGGAGACGAAAATGGCACAGACCAGCGCGATGAGGCGAGCGGTTTGGGAGTAGTAACGGTCACCGATGAACTGGGGGATCGTGAACTTACCGTACTTGCGCAGGTAAGGGGCAAACAGCAAGGCCAGTAGCACGTAGCCTCCGGTCCAGCCCATCAGGTAATAGGAGCCATCGCGTCCGAGGAAGGAAATCAGTCCCGCCATGGAGATGAAGGATGCCGCTGACATCCAGTCAGCGCCGGTGGCCATGCCGTTCAGCAAGGGAGGCACCGACTTCTCGGCCACATAGAAGTCGCCGGTGGTTTTCGCCCTGGCCCAGTAGGCGATGTAGATATACACCGCGAAACTAAGGCCTGTAAGAATCCAGGTCCAGACAAGAATACTCATAATGGTGGTTCTCTCGTTGATCGAGTTAGGTCGTTATTGTGAGCAGCAAGATCGGTGTCAGTCTTGCTGCACGCCATACTTGATGTCCAGTCTGTCCATCAGCCAGACATAGACCCAGATCAGGACAACAAAGGTCACCAGCGAGCCCTGGTTGGCGAACCAGAACCCGAGGGGAAAACCGGCGATCCTATAGGCGTCAAGTTGATTGGCGAGCAGGATGCCGCAAACGTAGGACACCACGAACCAGATGGTTAGAAGAACCGAGATAATGACAAGGTTTTCTTTCCAGTATGCCTTTAGTTCTTTTGTTGCATGTATCGACATGATGACTCCTCGTGTTTTTTTGGTGGTAAATCCAACCGGCTAACGGTCGGGTCCGAACGGACCATAACATCGCGGAAAGGTTCCAGCAAGGATTTAGGACTGTGTCTTGGGACGGCTAGCCCCCGGGATTGGACGGGATCGAGCCTGGGGACGGGCAACCTGCGGTGCGGCATTTTCCGAGTCAAGTCCTAGGTGTTGACACGGGCGCCATTGAGAAAAGATAATTCTTGAAGGACCGTTGGCCTGGCAAGGGCGTCAGGAATTTCAAACCGTTCCGCCCACCATCCAAGAACCGTCCCCTCCCGACCTTTTGGCCAATCCCAGCCTTCTCTTCATTCCACTCCGAACCGATTCATTGGTCCTCACGGCTGCGACAGGCCCGGCTGGTGTCCTCAATGGCCTTTCCGAAGGGTGGGTAGCGGCGGGGTTCGAGGGATAAAGGGTCCATGGCTTGCCGGAACACCCGCCCGCGCGGCGAGATCCTCCCGGGGTGGCCCGACCCAGGCCCCATCCCGGGTCAACTCCCGAACTGGCCTGGCCCGGGGCGTGATTTTTATCCCTCCATCGTCACAATCCCTTAACATCTGCAAAATTCTTGGCGAGGCAACCGAGATTGCCAGCCGGATCAGGCCTGCAAATCGCCTGGAGCGATTAACCCTAAGTACCCCTATCGAGGAGACCCCTATGACTACGAAAGAGGAGCCCCCTATGCCTAACGTCGATGAGCCCCCAATATCCGCTAACGAGGAGACCCCTATGTCTGCTAAAGAAAAGCCCACCAAGCAATTGGGAGCCCTGGTCCGGGAGTTGGCGGAGGCCGCCAAGGTCCAGGTCGAGGTTGCCCTGGCTCAAGAGAAGGTAGCCCGCGCCCAAGCCGAGGCCCAGGCGGAGACCGCCACAGCCCGTGCCCAGGCCGCCAAGGCCGAGGCCCAGGCCGCCCAGCTCCAGGCCGAGGCCCAGGCCAAGTCCGCCCAGGCTCATGCCGAGGTCCAGAATGCCCTCAAGCAGGCCGCCGAGGCCAGGGAACAGGCGGAGGCGGCACGGCGCGAGGCCCAGGCCCTGGTCGAGCGCATGAAGTCCGAGACACGGGCCGAGGTCGAGGCCATACGCAAGGCGGCGGCGGCCGAGAGCGAGCGGGCGCGCCAGGAGATCCTGGCCCAGGCGGCCAAGAAGATCGCCGATGCCCAGGCCCAGTTAGAATTGGAGGCTCAAGCTCAGGCCGAGACCGCGGCAGCCCAGGCGGAGACGGCCCGCGCTCAGGCCAAGACCGCCGAGGCCCAGGCACGCACCGCCCAGGCCCTGGCCCAGGCCAGCGCCCAGGAGCAAAGCGAGGCCGCACGGGCCCTGGACGATGCCCGGCAAGCCCAGGAGCGTCTGAACGCGGCGGAGGACAAGGCCCGCAAGGCCCTGGAACGCGCCAAGACTCTGGCAGAAGTGGGGGGCGAGAGCGTGACGCCAGACGTCACCCCGGCCGCCAACACCGCCGTCCTCCGCGGCGCATCTCCCGGCAGCGCCTCTTCCAGCCCGCATCCCAGCCAAGCTCCCGCCAGACCCGCTGCCCCCAAAAACCCCCTCATCCGCCCCGCGGTCCCCTCCGGCAGGAAAAACTAAGCCGGCCAACCGGCCAAGAGGCGCCGCGCGCGAGCCCATGCGCGCCGGCGCACTCCCTCCCCCCTTCGCCGGGTACTACCGCCACAGCCTTCCCATCGGCCGGCCGGCCTGCAAGCACTGATTTGTTGAGCGAGGGCAAGGCGCGAGTTCGGTTGGTTCGTGTATGGTTGTCGCTTACGCCAACCTAAGGGACCCCTGCGATGGACGTGGAACTACTCGAAATCCGCGATTTCCTGGCCTGCCACCACCCCTTCGACCTGCTGCCGTCGGGGGCACTGGACCGCCTGCCGCAAAAGCTGTCGGTACGCTATTTTCGGCGCGGACTGGAATTCCCACCCAAGGACGCGGACCAAGCCTACCTTTACATCCTCCGTCGGGGCGCGGTGGAGTTACGCAACCCCGGTGGCGACCTGCTGAGCAAGCTCGCCGAGGGCGATCTCTGCACCACGGCCTGCCTGAAGATTGACGTGACCCTGACCCTCACGGGTACGACCGCCGAGGATACCCTCTGCTACCTCCTGACCTGCGCCGATCTCGCCAAGCTGCGGGAAGATTATCCGGATTTCGCCACCTTCTTCGATCACTCCCAGCGTGAGCGGCTACGCAAGGCCCTGGACCTGTTGCAATTGGAGCCGTCCAATAGCGGCGGCAACCTGATGACGGTCAACATCCACGACTTCGTCGCCGGTCGCAAGGTCACCAGCGTTCCGCTCGAGGCCAGCATCCGCACGGCCGCCACCGCCATGAGCGAGGCCCGCGTTGCCTCCATCTTCGTCATGGACGGGGAGCGTTTGGCGGGCATCATCACGGACCGCGACCTGCGCACCCGCTGTATCGCGGCGGGCCTCTCCTTCGAGGAGCCGGTCACCCGCATCATGACCACCAACCTCCATACCATCACCAGCGGCACCCTGGCCTTTCACGCCCTGATCACCATGACCCGGCTGAATGTCCACCACCTGCCGGTGCTGGAGGATGGCCGGGTCATCGGCATGCTCTCCACCTCCGACCTGGTCCGCTTCCAGAGCGCCAACTCGGTGTACCTGGTCGGCGATATCCGCAAGGCCAGGGACCTGGATGCCCTGGTCGCCCTCAGTGCCAAGGTAGCGGACCTGCAGGTACATCTCGTCAGAAGTGGCGCAACCACGGATCAGGTGGGGCAGGCCGTGAGCGCCGTCACCGACGCCATCACCACGCGACTGGTGGAGATGGCGGAGCGGGAACTGGGCCCACCGCCAGTGCCTTACGCCTGGATGGCCGCGGGTTCTCAGGCCCGGCGCGAGCAATCGTCCCATTCCGACCAGGACAACGCCCTGCTTATCGCCGACCACATGAAGCCGGAGGACGACGCCTACTTCGCCGCCCTGGCCCGCATCGTCAATGATGGCCTCAACGCCTGTGGCTATGTTTACTGCCCCGGCAACGTCATGGCCTCCAACCCCAAGTGGCGCCAGCCCTTGCGCATGTGGCGCAAGTATTTCAATTCCTGGATCGAACGGCCCGAGCCCCTGGCGCTGATGCATTCCAGCATCTTCTTCGACCTGCGGGCGATTCACGATCCGGAGGGCATGGTCGAGGAACTCCGGGAACATGTCCTGGACCTCTGTCGCGCCAACCGCATCTTTATTGCCTACATGGTGGCCAATGCCCTCAAGCACCGGCCGCCCTTGGGGTTTTTCCGCAATTTCGTCCTCGTCAGCGGAGGCAACCACGACAAAACCCTGGACCTCAAACATCGCGGCACGGTACCCATCATCGACATGGCCCGCGTCTATGCCCTGAGCACCGGCCAGCCGGCCGTCAACACCACCGAGCGTCTGGAGCAGGCCGCCAAATCCCAGGCCGTGAGTCAGGAGGGGGCGGCCAATCTCATCGATGCGCTGGAGTTGATTGGCGCCCTCCGCCTGCGCCACCAGGCCGAGCAGTTGCGCAAGGGACAGAAAGCGGACAATTTCCTGTCCCCGGACTCCCTGTCGGGTCTGGAGCGGGGACACCTCAAGGATGCCTTCTCCCTGATCAACACCATGCAGGACGTCCTCGAGCAGCGTTATCAAGCGGGACGCTTTGGCTGACAACTGACCATGACCTGGCCCCTGACCCCGGACTTCCGCCGCCGCTGGCACCTACGCAAGTTGCCGGTGGGGCCCTTGCGGGACTATCTGGAAAAGCCTTTTCCCGACCCCAAGACCGATTATCGCCAGGTGGATTACCTGGCCGTGGACCTGGAGACCACAGGCCTGGACCCTAAACAGGACAGCATCCTCAGCTTTGGCTATGTGGCCCTGCACGGCTACAGCATCGATCTGGCCACCGCCCGCCACCGCCTGGTCCTCACCGATCGCGCCATCCCCGAGGCCAGCGCCATCATCCACCAGATCCTGGATGACGAGGCGGCCACGGGCGAGCCCCTCGAAAGGGTGCTGATCGAATTCCTTCAGGAACTGGCGGGCAAGGTCTTGATCGCCCATCATTCCTACATTGAGGAGACCTTCATCGACCTGGCCTGCAAGCGGTACCTGGGGGGGCCTCTGATCGTGCCCATCGTCGATACTCAAGCCGTGGCCCTGCGTAACTTCCATCAGCGCCAGATGCCCTTCAAAGGCTCCGACCTGCGTCTGCATAACCTGGGCGCCCGCTATAACCTGCCCCGCTACGGCGCTCACAACGCCCTCAGCGATGCCCTGGCGGCGGGCGAACTCTTCCTCGCCCAGGCCGCCCAGCGCGACAGCGGCAAGGGCTTTGCCTTGCGGGAATTCCTCGTCTGAGAGCCTTGGCGGCCTCGGCGGGGCACGGCAAATCCGTTCTAACCCTCGGCCGCCAAACGGCGGGGGCGAGGGGTGGAGTTCTTGGTCATGCCGAGATAATCGAAGACGCGGCGGACTTTGCGGGCGAGTTTAGCGATGGTTCCCGCGACGCTATCGTTGCTCTTGGCCTTGATCAACCCGACGGCGAAGCGCCGCAGGCCGGTGATATTCTCCGGTCCATGGCCGGTGCGCACGGTGCCGCGATCCTCGTCCCAGTTCCAGTCGAGGATGTAGTGATGGGCCTCGATGCGCCAGTGGTCGCGGTTGAAGGCCAGCAGGCGGGCGGGGCTGGCGCTGAGCGGGGTGTGGTCGGTGACGCCATAGACGATCTCGGTGGAGGTCTGGCCGGTCTTCTTCTCGATCGTGTGCCGTTCGATGGCGAAGACCTGTCCGACGTGGGGAAAGTCGAGATAGTCGTTCAGCGCGGTGGAGGTCCAGATGGCGCGGCTTTCGATGCGGCCATGCTGCAGGGTGGGGGCCTCGCGGAAGTCTGGCGCACCGCGGGCGGCGAAGTGCAGGCGGATATCGGCGCTGAGTGTCGGTTGGTTATCTTTCGCGATGAACAGGTAATGGGCGTCACGTTCGACCAGGTAGGTGGCGAGCTTGCGCTGGGTCAGCAGGGCGTCGGCGGTGACGGTCTTGCCGGCGAGGTCAATCGGTTCGAGGACCGGGATGGCCATCCCGATCTCGTTGGTGCGTTTCAGTTCGTCGGTGCCATCGACGGGCAGGGAGGCGACTTTTTTTGGGTGTGGCAACGCTGGGTTTGATGGCCGACGACGCCGAGGATGTGGGTCTGGGCGCCGTCGGCGTCGTGGGCGTTACGCATCGTCTTGCC
>JBGAUK010000031.1:0-361 GCA_044228695.1 Chromatiaceae bacterium
CGGGCCTCCAACTCGCCGCGGCGGCGAGACTCATCGAGACGGGTACGCGGGGGTTCGACACGACGCCGCAGATCCGGGGCGGCGGCAGGCGTTGGCCGGGTGGGGACCGGAGGCGGCGCCTCCTGGACCGGTGGCGGTGGCGGCGGGGCCTCCGCCTCGCTCACCTCGCCCGTACCGGGACGTTTGACGTAAATGCGCTTCTTGCGCACCTCGACGCTGACCGTCTTGGCGCGGATGGCCGGCGCGGGGGCCCGGGTGCCCCCGCCGGCGGGGCGGGGGGAGGACGCCGGCTGGCGCAACTCGCTGACGGACTTGCGCTGCAGGGTAACGCGGCTGGGTGCCCCGCTGGCCTCCGTCGCAT
>JBGAUK010000031.1:371-34197 GCA_044228695.1 Chromatiaceae bacterium
AGTTGCACCTTTTCCTGCTCGCTGAGCTGAGCGTCCCCATCGGCGACGATGATGCCCGCTTCCTTCAACTGGGTCATCAGACGATCGACCGGGATACCCACGATTCCGGCGAGATGTTTAACCGTAACTTCACTCATTCGGTGTGGCCTCCGCCGTTAGACGCTCGCCGCCTCGGTAAACCAAGGTTCGCGCGCCTTCATAATCAATTGGGCTGCCCGCTCCCCGTCGATGCCGGCGGCTTCCACCAGCTCATCCACGGACTGCTCGGCAAGGTCATCCATGGTCAGGATGCCGTGACTGGCCAGGGTATAGGCGAGGGCCTCGTCCACGCCCTCCATGGCCAGGAGGTCCGCCGCCGGTTCCTTGACCAGGGTCTCCTCGCTGGCGATGGCGCGGGTCAGGAGGGCATCCTTGGCGCTCTCGCGCAACTGGTTGACCAGCTCCTCGTCGAACTCGGCGATGGCCAGCATCTCGGCCAGGGGGACAAAGGCCACCTCGTCGATGCTGGTAAAGCCCTCCTCGACCAACACCAAGGCCACCTCCTCGTCGACATTGAGCTGTTCCATGAAGCTTTCCAGCAGCTTACGGGACTCCTGCTCGCTCTTGGACGCCGCATCCGACTCGTTCATGACATTCAGTTGCCAGCCGGTGAGCTGGCTGGCGAGGCGCACATTCTGACCACCGCGACCGATGGCCTGGGACAGATTTTCCTCCTTGACCGCCACATCCATGCTGTTGGCGTCCTCGTCGATGACGATGGAGACCACATCCGCCGGGGACATGGCGTTGATGACGAACTGGGCCGGATTCTCGTTCCAGAGGATGATATCCACCCGCTCGCCGTTGAGTTCGTTGGAGACGGCCTGCACCCGGGAGCCGCGCATGCCGACGCAGGCGCCCACCGGATCGATGCGGGGATCGCGGCTGCGCACCGCGATCTTGGCCCGCGCGCCCGGGTCCCGGGCAGCGCCCAGGATCTCGATGACACCCTCGCCCACCTCCGGGACCTCCAGCTTGAAGAGCTCGATCAGGAGTTCCGGCCGGGTGCGGCTGACAAACAATTGGGGGCCGCGGGGCTGTGCGCTGACCTCGTAGAGATAGCCGCGCAGCCGGTCACCGGGGCGCACCGACTCCCGGGGAATGACCTGGTCACGGGGAATGAGGGCCTCGGCGGTACCGCCCATATCCAGAATGATGGTGCCACGTTCGGCCTTCTTGACCAGGCCCGTCACCAGTTCACCCTTGCGCTGCTCATAGGACTCGACCACCTTGGCGCGTTCGGCGTCGCGCACCTTCTGCACGATGACCTGCTTGGCGGCCTGGGCGGCGATCCGGCCACCCAACTCGATATCAATGGCGTCCTCGACGACATCTCCCACTTGCAGGGCGGCATCCCGAGCCCGGGCCTCGGTCAGGGCGATCTGGGCGTCGGGATTCTCCAGGCTGGCCCCCTCCTCCGGGTCCTCGACCACCTCCCAGCGTCGGAAGGCATGGTATTCGCCGGTGGTGCGATCAATGGCCACGCGGGCATCCGACTCGCCGCCGAGCTTTTTGCGCGTAGCCGAGGCCAGGGCCGCCTCCATGGCGTCGAAGATGACCTCTTTAGGTACATCCTTCTCATTCGAGACGGCCTCGACGACTAACAGGATTTCTTTACTCATTCATTAATCCGGAATCAGAATTCAGGGACCAGCCGCGCGGACTCGATCATGGCCAGGGGCAACTCCCGGACGGCGCCGTCGACTTCCAGCCGCAGGCGGTCCCCCTCGACCCCGGCAAGCAGGCCCTCGAAGTTACGCCGGCCCTCCAGTTTGACGCCGAGGCGCACCCTGGCCCGCCGGCCATGGAAGCGTTCGTAATGCTCGACGCCGAAGAGGGGCCGATCGAGCCCGGGAGACGAGACCTCCAGGTCGTAATGGCCCGGGATGGGATCCTCCACTTCCAGGACGCCGCTGAGTTGGTGGCTGACGGCTGAGCAATCGTCCAGGTTGATACCCTGCTCGGCGTCGATATAGACGCGCAGAATGGAACCACCATGGCTGCCGCCGTGCGGCATATGCTCCACGCCGACCAGTTCGTAGCCCATGGGCTCCACGACCGACCGGGCCAGATCCACCAACTTGTGTGCCGAATGCGTCATCCACCGCCGTAAAACAAAAAATGGGCCAATTGGCCCACTCGCTGCGGGTCGCCCCCGAACGAATGCGCCCGTCCAGGCAACGACAAACCAAAAAAAACCCCGTTGTCGGGGTCCTGCCTGCGTCCAGGGGTTCCGGACGGAACCTCTGCTCCAATCCATGGGATAATACGGTTTCCCAGGGCTAAGGGCAAGCAAAAACCCCGCCCGTTCCTTCGCCACCCCGTGGCCACCCAGACATCCGCCCGCGCGACGACCCGCACCATGACCCTGCCGAGCCCCCCACCTCCCCCCCTGGATCGCCTCATCTTGCTGGCGCGGTCACGCACCCAGGCCCTGCTGGACGAGGCGGGGCGGCATTTTGGCCTGAAGCCGCCCCCGGTGGCGATCCGTTTCGATCTGCGCGGCCGCGGCGCGGGACAGGTCCGCCGCCAGGCCGATGGGATCTGGCTGGTGCGTTATAACCCGGCCCTGCTGGGGCGCCATGGGGAGGACTTCCTGGCCCGCACCGTCCCCCACGAGGTGGCCCACATCCTGGCCTTCCGCCTGCATGGCCTGGGCATCCAGCCCCATGGCCCCGAATGGCGGGCCATGATGCGCCTCTTCGGGGTCCCCCCGGAACGCTGCCACGACTTTGACGTCAGCGGCCTCCAGACCCGCACCCTCAACCGCTACCCCTATCGGTGCGGCTGCCGCTCCCACCTGCTGACCAGTATCCGCCACCATCGCGTTCTGCGAGGCCAGCGCTACCTATGCGGCACCTGCGGCCAGGCCCTGGAACTGGCGCGGGAAGAGCACCCGGGCTGATTACCTCAGCGGCCAAGCAGCCGCAGGGGGTCCGCGGGGTCCACCCCCGGCATGAAGGGCAGCCGGCGATCGCTGTGGGTGAGCTGATAGATGACGCCCATCCAGTTGCCCATGACCCCCTCCGCCGTGTCGTGCCAGGTATTGTCGAGGGAGAGGGCGATGCGCGCCTCCGGGACCTGGGGGGCGGTCTGGCCGCGGTCGAGGGCGGTGAGAATACGGGTGCGGTGTTCCTCCAGGATGGCGCGGTCGCGCAACCGGATATAGTTCTCCGGGAAGGGTGGGTAATCCCGCCGCTCCCGGGCCACAAAGCGCTTGACCTCCCGCTGGTACTCCTTGAGGAGGGAGACGGTGTCGTACTCCGGATGCCCCTGAAAGAAGACCAGGCGGAAGCCGTCCTCGCTGACCGCCAGATGCACCCCCGCCTCGTCGCTCTCCGCCAGGACCCGTAGCCCGGCCGCGTCGAATTGCTCGCGGCCGATTTCATTGAAGCGGGAATGGGGGACGTCGAAGAGGGTATTGACGTTGGCCACCAGGGGGTGGACGCGGTCCACGACCCGATGCGGATATACCCCCCACCGCTTGCGCGGCAGGCCGTAGCGCCGCTGGCCATAGCGAAACTGGAGAACGGCATGGGTGGCGAGGCAGGAACAGAGCGTAGAGGTGACGTTCTCCAACGCCCAGTCCACGACCTCGATGAGGGGCTCCCAGAAGGCCTCGTTCGACAGGTCGGGCTGGGTGACATTGGCGCCGGTGATGATGAGGGCATCCAGGCCATCCTCGCGGATGCGCTCGAAGGGCTGGTAATAACGCTGGATATGGGCCCGGGCCTCGGCCCTGCGTGGCAGGGCCTCGAGACTGAAGGGGTGAACGTAAAACTGGGCGATCTGATTGCTTTGGCCAATGAGGCGGAAAAACTGGCGTTCGGTCGCCGCCAGGGCGGAGTCCGGCATCATGTTGCACAGGCCAATGTGCAGTTCGCGGATGTCCTGCTGGTGGGCTCGGGCCGGGTCCAGGATGTTCTGCCCCTCGGCACGCAGGCGCTCGAAGGTCGGCAGGTCGTTATGGGCGACGATAGGCATCGGATGAATCTCGAAATGGCGGGGGCTGGTCTGGGCGATGAACGTCAGCCCTTGCGGGCGATGGCCTGCTCGATGAGTTCGAGAAAATCGCGCTCGTCGCGGACCCGGGCCACCTCGGGGGAGGCCACGGTATAGCCGTGGGGCGCGGCGATGGCCTCGTAACGCGGCACGCGGGAATGGAAGAGGCGCGGAAAGACCCAGCGGGTGAAGTCGTTCGGGTCGATCTCCGCCACATAGTCCAGATGGTACTCGGCCAGGTAGTCGCTCACGGCGGCGGCGAGAAATTTTGGGCGGTAATAGAGTGGCTTGGGATCGGCCTGGGCGCGCTCGATGAGCTTGATCTCGTCCTCCTCCGGCACCTGGATGTAGAGGATGAGGCTCTCGTCCGCCAGCAGGTCGATCACCCGGGGCTCGTCGAGCTCGCAGAGGGAACCGCCCACGTCGTTGACCAGGTGGCGGTAGCCATAGATCTCCCGCGCCTTACATTTGAAGTCGGGCACGTCCATCATGGCGGCGATCTCCGCCTGGCGGTACAGGGCCTGGCGGCGGTTGAACTCCTCCAGCCCCAGGCCCCCCAACTCGGGATCGCCCAGCTTGCCGACGAAGCCCAGCACCGGCCCCAAATCATCGACCTTGATGTTGTTACGGATGAAGATCCAATCCTGACGCAGCAGGTCCCGTAGGAAGGGAACCTGCATGGCCTGACCCTTGATGAGGTCCAGGATATGCTCGTCCAGGTAGCGGGTGCCGATGCGGTAATCACCGGAGTAATGAAACCAGTCCTGCCGGCGCAGGATACCCGAGAGGTGGGTCTTGCCCACCCCGGACATACCCAGCAGGGTGATGCACTTGTTGTCCCAGGCGCGAAAGGCTTCGACGGTCAACTTCACGGCAATGGCTCCTTGGCCGACGGAAAGAAGGGGGCGCGGGGGCGGATTTTACGCCATACCCCCCAGGGGTCGATACGGGCCCGCGCTAGGCCTCCACGCCGACCAGGGCAGTCAGGATCCGCTGGATGGGATCGACGCAGGCCGCCATGTTGGCCTCGAGTTCGGAGAAAGCGATCTCCCCTTCCGCCTTGCCCGCCGCCCAGTTGACGACAAAGGCCAGGCAGGCGTAGCAGAGCCCCAGTTCCCGGGCCAGGGCCGCCTCGGGCATACCGGTCATGCCAACGAGGTCGCAGCCATCGCGCTCCATACGGCGGATTTCGGCAGCAGTCTCCAGGCGCGGACCCTGGGTCACGCCATGGGTGCCCCCATCCACCATGGCGATGCCGGCCGCCCGCGCCCGCCCCAGCAGATCGGCACGCAGGGCCTCGCAATAGGGCCGGGTGAAGTCGATATGGACTACCCCCGCCTCGCCGCCCTCGTGGAAGGTCTGGTCACGACCATGGGTATAGTCGATGAGATGATCCGGGGCCGCCAGTAACCGGGGGCCATAGGCGGCATGGATACCGCCCACCGCCGCCAGCCCCACCACCCGCTCGGCCCCCAGGGACTTGAGGGCCCAGATGTTGGCGCGGTAGTTCACCGCGTGGGGTGGTATCCGATGCTGCAAGCCATGACGGGACAAGAAGAGGAAGTCCCCACCCGCGAGTCGGCCCCGCTGGATGGGGGCGGAGGGCTGGCCATAGGGGGTCTCGGGGCAAACCTCTTCCACGAACTCCATGCCGGGCAGGCTGGCAAAGCCCGATCCCCCGATGACGGCAATATGGCTCATGGCTGACGGACCTCGCATAAAGAGGCCAGGGAGTGTAGCCAAGGCCAGGCGTAAAAAAAACCGGCGCGGGTGACCCGACGCCGGTTGGGGAAGAGCAGGTAGAGGATCGGAAGGGCTGGGGTGCGCGGCCAAGGGCCGCGGGGACGCCCAGCTAGGCCCGGCTCTCCTGAAAGAGCCCGATCTCCACCAACTTGGGAAATAGCACCCGATTCTCGCGATCGATACGCTCGGCGACCATGCGAAATACCGCCTGGCTCTCGCGCATGAAGTCCTCGGTGAAGTTGAAGTCGCAGTTCTTGAGCCACTTGCGGTGATATTCATCGAAGGTCTGCCGCAGGGGTCTCTCGCCGCTAATGAAGCCCCAGGCGATGGACTTGACCCGGGGATCATCGTGGATGAGCAGAGAGGGATAGACGCCATGATCCTCATCGCTCAAATGCTCCTTGACCTTGCTGCCCAATTCGCAGAGCAGCAGGTAGGCCGTCTTGGCGTTGGGGCGAATCCGCAGCATCTCGGGGGTTAACAATTGCTGCAAATCCTCGATCATATGCAGCAAATCCGTATGGCTGTTGCGGTAATGAGCTAGATCAAGCATGGGACCCTCCTCGCGGTCTCGTCATTATTTTATGGGCGGTATAGGCGGATCACCCTGACCCATCCCCCCCACAAACGACATGGATAGGAGGCGCGGGAGCCGCATAACGCTTCAATAATTGAAAACCTCAAAATAGTCAACAACCATTTAATTGCATTAGCTTTTCCTTAATTTATTATTTTCTGGCAGGCCAGCTCCAGACCCGACTCCCCTCCCGATACCAGCCGCTCAGACATCCTCATGCGCAACGGCGTAGATGCCGGCGGCATTGCGGAAATAGTCCTTGTAGTCGAGCCCGTAGCCATACAGATAGAGATCCGGGGTCTGGACGCCGACATAGTCAACCTCGATATCCGCGGCACGCACCCTATCCTTGGCGACCAGGACCGCGGTGCGCACGCTGGCCGCGCCATCCTCTCGGCAGGCCCGGACGGCCGCCTCCAACGTCAGGCCCTCGTCCAGAATGTCGTCCACCAGTAAGACATGGCGCCCCTGAATAATGGAGCTGGGCCGGTGCAGCCAGGCCAATTCCCCGCCCCGGGTCGCCCCCCGATAGCGGGTGGCGTGCAGGTAGCCCAACTGGAGCTGAAAATGCAGACGCGGCAACAAGCGACCCGCCACGATGACGGCGCCAGTCATGACGCACAGCACGAGGGGATCGCGCCCCGCCAGGTCCTGGGTTATCGCGCCGGCCATGCGGTCCAGGGCCAACTCCAGCTCCTCGCCAGGGACGATCAAGGTGGCCCGGGCCGCCACGGCGGCATAGTCTTCCGGTGTCAGACGCATGGGGGTAGATCCTCGGTTCATTCGTAACGGCGGTTCAAGGGGTCAGAGGCCAAGATCGAGGGAGACCGCCTCTTCCAGGGCCCCGACCTCGCGCATCCCCTTTTGCCAACGGGGATCCAGGTGGAGATGGGCGCGATCCAGGCCCCCGCGGCCATGCATGCGCAGGCAACGCAGATGAATGGTGGGATCATCGTAGTGGCGCAGAGCATCCACCATCTCCAGGGCCGCCGGGCGGTTGTTGCAGATCAGGAGGATATCGCAGCCGGCATCCAGGGCGGCGCGGGCCCGATCGGCGTAACCGCCGCCCGCCGCCGCCGCGCCCATATTGAGGTCGTCGCTGAAGATAACCCCCTGAAAGGCCAGTTGCCCCCGCAAAATCTCCTTGAGCCAGAAAGGCGAGAAGCCCGCCGGCCGGGCATCGACATGGGGGTAGAGGACATGGGCCGGCATGACGGCCTCCAGGCCATGCCGGATCAGGCGCTCAAAGGGCACCAGATCCTCCATCTCGATCGCCTCGAAACGGCGGTCATCGATGGGCAACTCGGCGTGGGAGTCCGCGGCCACCCCACCGTGACCGGGAAAGTGTTTGCCGACCGAGGCCATGCCCGCGGCCCTCGCCCCCTCGCACCAGGCCCGGGCGAGGTCGGAGACCCCATTGATGGTATCCGCGAAGGCCCGGTCGCCGATGACCCCGCTGACACCGCGATCCAGGTCCAGCACGGGGGCAAAACTGAAATCCACGCCCAGGACCCGCAGTTCCGCGGCCATCAGCCAACCGACCGCCTCCGCCGCCTGCCGGGCATGTTGGGGATGGCGCCGGGCCAGTTGACCAAAGCGGGCCGCGGGCGGCAACCGGGTCAAGCCCTCGCGACAGCGCTGGACCCGCCCCCCCTCCTGGTCGACGCTAATGAGGAGACGCGGCTCCCGCAGGGCATGAATCGCCGTCGTCAAGGCCGCCAGTTGGTCCGGATCGCGATAATTACGGGAAAAGAGGATGACGCCACCCACCGCCGGATGGCGCAGCAATTCGCGCTCCTCGTCGGTGAGTTCAAGCCCTTCAAGATCAAGTGTGACGGGACCCAGGGACACGATAGGAGGACCTCCAAGGGGTTGGGAAAAGGGAGCGGGATAATCAGCATAGCCGGCCTGGGCCCCGGCGACCAGAATCGACACCCCGCCGAGGGACTCCCGGGCCTGAAAAGCCACGGCTGAAGGGGGCCGCCCGGCCTCGACTTTCAGCCTGGATGGCGCACATCCAGCCAGTCGCGCAGCCGGTCACCCAGCAGATTGACGGAAAAGACCACCCAGGCGATGGCGACACCGGGGGCTATCACCAGGTGGGGCGCCACCAGCATGTAGCTCACGCCATCGCGAATCATGCTGCCCCAGGAGGCCTGGGGCGGCTGGACGCCCAGACCCAGAAAGGACAGCCCGGCCTCGGCGACCACCACCCCGGCGATACCGAAGGTCGCCTCCACGATCAGGGGGGCCAGGGCCAGGGGCAGCAGATGGCGAAAGAGGATGCGCCCGGGACCGACGCCCAGGGCGCGCGCCGCGGTCACATGGTCGCGTTCCTTGAGGGCCAGGATCTGGGCCCGGGTCAGGCGGGCATAGCCGACCCAACCGGTAACGGACAGGGCGATGATCAGATTATCGATGCCCGGCCCCAGGATCCCCGCCAGGGCAATGGCGAGGAGGATGCCGGGGAAGGCGAGGAAGACATCGATCAGCCGCACCAACACTAGGTCCACCCAGCCCCCGGCGAAGGCACTGATACCGCCCACCAGGACGCCGACCAGGGCCGAAAGGGCGACGACGCCAAACCCCACCAGGAAGGCGATGCGGGCCCCCACCAAAAGCCGGTCCAGGACGGGACGGCCCAGGTCATCACTGCCGAGCAGGGAGCCCGGTCCCGGTCCCGCCAGGATCGCCGGCAGATCCACCGCGTTCGGCGTCAGGGGCAGCCAGGGCCCGACCAGGGCCACGACAATCCAGAGCAGCAGAAAGGCCGTCGGCGGCATCCAGCCCAGCCCCCGCGGCCACCAGCCTGCCCGGGCAGTCATGAGGACCCCCAATGGATGCGCGGATCGACCCAGGTATAGACCAGGTCGGTGAGGGTATTGACCAGCACATAGGTCAGGCTGACGAGCAGGACGCAGGCCTGAACCACGGGATAGTCACGACTCTGGATCGCCTCCACCAGCAGACTGCCCACCCCGGGCCAGGCGAAGACGGTCTCGGTGATGACGGCGCCGCCGAGCAAGCCGCCCAGTTGCATCCCGATGAGGGTCAGGATCGGCAGCCAGGCGTTGCGCAGGGCATGGCCCCAGAGCACCCGGCCCTCGGACAGGCCCTTGGCCCGGGCGGTGCGCACATAATCCTCCCCCAAGACCTCGAGGACACTGCCGCGCACCATGCGCGCCAGGATCGCCGCCATGCCGGTGCCCAGGGTAATGGCTGGCAGGACGAGACTCCCCAGCCCCTCGCGACCGCTCACCGGCGTCCAGCCCAGCCACAGAGAAAAGGTCATGATGAGGAGGGGACCGAGCCAGAAGTTGGGGATGGAGACGCCCACCAGGGACAGCCCCATGGCGCCGGCGTCGAGGCGACTGCCGCGATGGCGCGCCGCCAGCACCCCCAGCGGCAGGGCCAGGACCAGGGCCAGGCCCAGGGCGGCGGCGGCCAGCTCCAGGGTCGCCGGGAGGCGTTCGGCCAGAATGCTCCGTACCGGCCGGCGATCCTGGAAGGATTCCCCCAGATCGAGGCGGACCAGACGACCGAGATAGTCCAGATACTGCTCACTGACCGGCCGGTCCAGGCCGAGGGCGGCCCGCAGCGCCTCCCGATCCGCCGGCTGGGCGCTCTCGCCCAGCATGGCCTCCACGGGATCGCCCGGCACCAGGTGGATGAGCAGAAAGACCAGGGTGCAGACGCCCAGGACCACCAGCAGCGCCGAGCCGAAGCGGGAAAGCAGTAGCGAAAACAAGGAAGAGCCTCCGGACTCAGGTCGGGCTAATGCCGCGGCGCCAGGGCACCCAAACGCCGGCCGGTCACTGGATCTCCACCAGGGTGCCCGCCGGGGCCAGGTCGAAGAGTCGCAACAGGTCCGGGTCGCGCATGCGAATACAGCCGTGTGACAGGGGGACCCCCATGGGCGCCCTCTCCGGACAGCCGTGAATGTAGATGTACCGTCGCAAGGTATCGACCTGCCCGCCGCGATTGCGGCCGGGCTCCAGGCCGGTCAGCCAGAGGATGCGGGTGAGTATCCAGTCCCGTTCCGGGAAGCAGGCCGCCAGCTCGGGGCCGTGGATCTCGCCCGTGGGCCGGCGGCCGACGAAGACGGTGCCAGTGGGACAGCCGGCCCCGATGCGGATGCGCACTCGATGCAGGCCCCGCGGCGTACAGCCGCTGTCACACTGCTCGCCGGGGCCATTGCGGCCGGTGGAGACGACGGCCTCCAGCAACAAGGCGTCATCCTCGACCAGCCGCAGGCACTGACTGGCCAGATCGACCAGGATCCGGCGGACTGCCGTCCCGGCTATTCCCACCGAAACAGCCAGGCGGCGATGCCGATAAAGACCAGGGCCAAGGCCACGAGGAGAGCGACCTGGGGCAGGACGTCCACCACCTGGGCACCGTCGATCATGACCCGGCGGGCGGCGTCCACCAGATGGGTCAGGGGCGAGAGTTGGGACAGGAAGCGGGCGATGCCGCTGGTGCCTTCCATGGAGTACCAGACCCCGGACAGTAGAAGCAGGGGCCAGGAGATGAGGTTGAGGACGCCGTTCGCCAGTTCCTCCGTGCGCCAGCGGGAGGCGACGATGAGCCCCAGGCTGATGAGGCAAAGGGCCCCGGCGGCATAGATGAGGACCAGGGCGGCATAGGAGCCACGCATGGGGAAATCGAGCAGCAGATCGACCCCCAGATAGATAAAAAGGCTCGCGACCATCACCACCAGCAGCCGGGACAGCACCTGGGCGGTGAGAAATTCGAAGGGGGTCAGGGGTGTCGCCTTGAGCCGGCGCAGGACGCCATTCTTGCGATAACGCACGATTACCCAGCCCACCCCCCAGAGGCTGGAGAACATCACATTCATGGCCAGAATGCCCGGCAGCACCCAGTCCGCGTAGCGCAGGGCGGCGCCACTGCGGGTCCGCCGCTCCGGTTCCGACCCCGTGGGCCGGGCGGGTCCCGCCGCCCCGGCCTCGGCCCCGAGCAGGAGGCGCTCCGCCAGATAACCCCGGGGGGACTCCAGATTGACCCAATAGGCGAGCGGCTGGGCGCGAGGATCCAGCAAGAGGTCGAGCTGGTGGCGATCCACCTGGGTGATGGCGCCCTCCAAATCCGTCATGGGGACGAAGTGGATGTGGTCGAGGGCCAGGAAGCCGGTCGTGGCGGCCGGCGGGGCACCTTCCACGGTCACCACCCCGACCTTGAAGGGGGCCTCGGGATCGCCGCTGAAGATGACGGCGAAGGCCAACACCATCAGGATCGGCATGAAGATGTTCCATCCCAGACCCGCGCGGTCCCGGTAAAACTCCCGGTTGCGGGCGACGAGGACGGCAAGGATACGACGCCACATAGGGGCTACTCCCAGGTGCCCGCGGGCGCGGGGTTTGACGAGGGGGGCCTGCCGCTCATGTCCGCAGGTCGTGTCCCGTCAGCTTGATGAAGAGGTCTTCCAGATTGGGGGTCGCGACCCGCAGGGCCGAGAGGTCCGCCCCAACCACTTCCAGCTCCTTGAGGACCGGCGGCACCGCCTCGGCAAATAGCTCGATCTCGCCATTTCGGCTCACGGCCCCTGCTGGCAGAGGTACCTGGGCCGGCCACCCGGCAGCGGGTAGCCGGATCACGGTAGCGGGGAAATGCTCCCGCACCAGTTGAGCCGGGTTGCCCTGGGCGATGATCCGCCCCCGGTCCACGATGGCAATCTCGTCGCACAGGCGCTCGGCCTCTTCCATGTAGTGGGTGGTGAGCACCACCGTGGTCCCACGCCCGCGCACCGTCTCGATCAGGCCCCAGAAGTTACGCCGGGCCTGGGGATCGAGCCCCGTGGTGGGCTCGTCCAGAAAGACCAATTCCGGCTCGTTCACCAGGGCGATGGCCAGCAACAGGCGCTGGCGCTGGCCCCCGGAGAGCTTGCGGGTGTCCCGGTCCAGGATCTCCCCCAGATTACAGAGCCGGACCAGCTCCTCGCGGTCGGCGGTGCGGCGATAGAGGGCGGCGAACATGTCCAGGGACTCGGCCACGGTCTGGAAATCCTGGAGGGCGGTGGCCTGAAATTGAATGCCAACGGCCTCGCGATAGGCGGCGTCCAGGGGCTGGCCCCGGTAGCGGACCTCGCCGGCGGTCGGCGTCTGGATACCCTCCAGCATCTCCAGGGTCGTGGTCTTGCCGGCCCCGTTGGGGCCCAGAAGCCCGAAACAGCGGCCCGGGGCCACGGCAAAGCTCACCCCATCCACGGCACGCACGCCAGGGTAGGTACGGACCAGATTGCGGGCTTCGATCAGGCTATCCAAGGAGAATGACCTTGAGGTGAGGGTGGACAAGGGCGGGGACAGGGGTGGCTGGCTTCCGGTAGTATTGTCCCAAGCCCGGGCGCGGACCGCCAGCAACCATTTCCGGCCCCTACCCCCTCGACCCCATCCTTACTCACCCCACCGGAGACCCCTCGTGACCATCCTGATACTTGGCCTTTGTCTCTTCCTCGGCATGCACTCCCTGGGCTTTCTCGCCCCCGCCTGGCGCGGTCGCATGGTGGCGCGCCTGGGCCAGACCGGCTGGCAGGGCATCGCCGGCCTGGTCGGCCTGGTCGGTTTCATCCTGATCGTCTGGGGCTATGGACTCGCCCGGACCGCGCCCATCAACCTCTACTCCCCACCCATCTGGACCCGCCACCTGAGCTTCTTGATCATGTTGCCGGTCTTTCCGCTGCTCCTGGCCACCTATCTACCCGGCCGCATCCAGGCCGCGGTCGTCCACCCCATGCTGACCGCGGTGATCATCTGGGCCCTGGCCCACCTGACCGCCAACGGCAACCTGGCGGACCTGCTGCTCTTCGGGGGTTTCCTGGCCTGGGCCCTGACGGACCGCATCTCCCTCCTCACCCGCCAGGCTCCCGCCGTCCAGGGCGCGCCCAGTCGCAAGGCCAACGACCTGATCGCCCTCGGCGCCGGGCTCGCCCTCTATGTCGTCTTCCTGCTCTGGGCACACAAGTGGCTGTTCGGGGTCTCGCCCCTGGGCGTGGCATGAGCCACAAGGATAGGAGCCCAAGGGGCCGGCCTAGGCCCCGGTCCTGGCCAGGATTGACACCTCAAAGGCTCGGCGCGGCCCTGCTATGCGTCCTCTTGATTACGGAGACCTCAATGAGCGCTGAGTCACCCATCCCCACCCGCCTGGTCATCGACTTTCGCGACCCCACCCAGGCCCAGGGCTGGACCTCGGTCGATGATCAGGTGATGGGCGGCGTCTCCGCCAGCCAGGTCCAGGCGACGCCCCCGGGGCTGGTCTTCAGCGGCGAGGTGTCCCTGGCCAACAACGGCGGCTTCGCCTCCAGCCGCGCCCGGCCCCGGGACTATGGTCTGGCGGGAGCCAGCGCCCTCATCCTGCGCCTCCAGGGCGATGGCCAGACCTACAAGTTCGGCATTCGCACCGATGACGCCTTTGACGGCGTCCAATACCAGGCACGTGTGGCGACCCAGGCCGGGGAGTGGCTGGAGGTAACCTTGCCGCTAGCCGCCTTCCAGCCCAGTTTTCGGGGCCGCCCGGTGCCGGCCCCGCCCCTGGACCCGGCACGGATCCGGGTCTTCGGCCTCCTCATCGCCGACCGCCAGGCTGGACCCTTCCGGCTCCTGGTGGAATCCCTGCAGGCGCGGTTCTGAGCGCCGGCCCTGCCCCAGCCCTGGTGTCCGGTCGTCGATTGCGGGTAGGCCGCCGGCACGCTCATGTAAGGATGATCGTCGACTACCACTGAAGGAGATTGAAATGCGCGCCGTCCTCCCCGTCTCGCCCGGCGAGATGCTCGAAGAAGAATTCCTGAAGCCTCTCGGCCTCACGAAGTACCGTCTTGCCAAAGATATCGGTGTCCCCCCACAACGAATCGGGGAAATCGTCGCTGGCAAACGGGCAGTCACGGCAGATACGGATCTTCGACTGTGCCGCTACTTTGGCCTGAGTGATGGTTGGTGGCTGCGCGGTCAGGCGAGCTACGACACAGCGTTGGCGCGAGAGGCATTGCAAGAAGAACTTGCTCGCATTCCTCGCTGCCCACTGCTGGCTGCGTAGCGAACGCCGCCGGGCGCGGAACCTAACCCCTCGTTCAAGCGGAGCGCTTGAACCCTATCGCGCCGAGCAAAGCACGGGATCTCTTGCGGGGTGAAAGTCCCTTTCGGGTAAGTTATACCCAACCCCTGAGTTTTTGGTTTCCCGGGCCGGGTGGTGTCTGGCGGGGGACGCCGTGAATACGTCCCTGTAGGCTTGGCGACAGCATCCCTGCTGTCGACACCCCCGCCAGCCCCCACCCGGCCCTCCTGCGATAGGCTGGCGAGTGACCACCGCTGGGTATATGTCAGCCACCATAGCCATCAGCCTGGAGCCGCGACAGGGCGCCGAATTTCGACAGGCGGCTAGGCCGGGACCATGCCCACCCGCCCCTCCCGTGCGGACCTTCGCTCTTCACTTAACCTTGGCACTCACCCTGCCCCTTGGATGAAGGCCCCGGGCCATTGGCGCTCGTCACCGCCAACACGCTCGCCAGATCGCGCCGCAGGGCCACCGCCAGTGGCTCCGGCACCCGCCCGGCAAAGGCCGTAACCAGTTCCCGGTAGTACCAGAGCGAGCCCGCCTTGCCGCCCGTGAAGCGATCCCAGACGCCCTCGCCCATCTCCGTCAGGTCCAGCAGGATCGCCTGGAGATTCGCCAACTTGTCGCAAGCGGACACCAAAACCCCTGGGCCGACCGCCGCCCGCAGGTGGGCCAGATAGGCCTCCTTGCGCGGGCGCCAGGGCGGCTTGAGGCCCGCCGCATCCGGCAGGCCATCGGTACAGAACTCCACCAGTTCGAGCACCTCGGGTCCAAAGCGGTCCCGAATGGGTTGCGCCCAAGCGGGCCCGGCATCCTCCAGGACATCATGGAGCAGGGCCGCGAGGATCTGGGCCTCGGCGCCGCCATAACGCTGGACCAGGGCGGCCACGGCCACCGGGTGGGTGATGTAGGGTAAAGGCAGTCCCGCCGCGTTCTCGGTACCCTTGCGGATCTGCCCCTGGTGGGCGGCGGCGGCCAGGGCCAGGGCGGCGCTGAAACGCTCCGATAGCCGGTCCAATGTCCCGATCCTTAAACGTGATGGACCGGCACGCCGAAGAGACTCCCGAGGATGTTCATCACCAGCGACCCCACTAGGGTCAGGATGATGACCGCCGGGATGGCGGCAATCGAGGCCTTTACCATAAACACCACCATGGACCAAAAGGGCATTTTGATATCCACGACAGTGACTTCGCCCGCATGAGGGTTTTCCATCTTGATCTCCAGGGATTGCCAGGTTGAATGGTTGAATATTACACGTCCTGGATGAGGGACCAGGAGCCGACACCCTGCACACCGGCAAGTACCTCAATAGACGTCATTCCGAGGCACCTTCGCCTATGCCAACCGCCGTAACTACTCCCGCATCACCGGGGATTGTTACCAATCCAAGGTCACCCTGGGCCGATGTCTCGATCGATGTCGCGCCCTGGTTGGGGCGATAAGACAACAACGTCGCGGCGCACCGAGAGCGCAATCACATACTTCAATGTCGCGCCCCTGAGCGGGGCGATGAGACATCCTGGGCTTCAAGGACGACCAGGGCGAGCCGATACTTCAATGTCGCGCCCCTGAGCGGGGCGATGAGACAGCCGCCCCCGCAGGTCAAGGGTGGGGGAATCGGTGCTTCAATGTCGCGCCCCTGAACGGGGCGATGAGACCGCCGCCAGTCGCGATTCAGGTAGTCGAACTTATCGCTTCAATGTCGCGCCCCTGAACGGGGCGATGAGACTCCGCCTTCGCAGAGTGTTGTTTTGCGGCGCTTCTCCATGGGACTTGCGCGTACCTGCCATCATCCCGCCTCCCATCCGCGCCTATTGCCGTTGTGAAACGCTTCAATAGCAGGTCTTTCAATAACTTGCTGGCGGCGCGAAACTCCCGGCCCTTGGCCGCTGCTCCAGATGCGCGCCAGCCCCAGTTCCTTGCCGAATTGGCTGGTAGCCAGTACCGGCGCCGTCCAGACCCGCACCCTCAGGGCCTGTTGCTCGGGGTCGGGCATCCGCGGCAAGGCCCAGACCAGTGCCTTGAGTCCCTCCCAACTCAGCCATTCGCCACAGGTGGGGTACCGCCAGCGCGAGTCCTCGCCCTTGACATGGGCGAAGCCCAGGGTGCGTCCCTTGATCATTTGCCACAAGGGTAGGGATTCCCAGGCCAGCCAGTAGGCGCCCAAGACGCCGGGCTTGTGTGCGCTCGATGCCTCTAATGGGAGGGTGGCGGCGTCCAGTCGCATGGCCGCATCCCAGCCCCAGGCTTGGGCGGCGTCTTCATAGCGCCAAGGGCCTAGCAAGGCCTCCTCGATCTTGTCGATCAGGTTCATCCTGGTCAAGGCCTGCATATGTTTTCTCGCTAAAACAACGAACTTGTGCTGGCCACCGAACAGTTCCAGGTCCGTGTTGACGATCCCCCCGGCCGTCTCGCAGGCATAGGCCGAGAGCCATTCATGGGGGATGGTTTTGGCAAGCACCCGGTAGCCGGCTACGCCACCGATGTTCTTGTCCCGGGGGTCGTCGAGTTGGGTGATCTCAGGCGCCGTCAGTCGCTGGGGTAACTGCTTGGCCAGCGCGGCCAGGATATCGCCGTCCCAGTCCAGCTCGGGGTGGGTGTCGGCCCAGCGCAGCCGAGCACCGGGGAGCAGGCGCAGGGTACCGTAGGCGGCCATCATCGCCACCGGGTTCTCGGGACGCAGTCCGGTCAGTCGCATGTCACTGGCCTCCCGCCTGCTCGGCGCCACTGACCCGCCAGTCGGCGAGGCGCACCAGGGCCTCCAGCAGTGCCAGGCCCCAGTAGCCGTGGTCTTTGACCAGTAGGGTTCTCAGACCCGCCCAATCCCCCAGGGCTTGCCAAAGCTCGACCTCGGGGGCGGCGGCGAAGTGGGGGCGGCCATGGCCGTGATGGGTACCGACCAGATAGCGCGCCAGCGGGGCGGTGGACGTCAGACGGGCGACCGAGGCCATTTCGTGGCGCCAGCCGCGGGGCAGGATCAGCCAGGGATGGCGCGCACCACCCGGTCCCTTGGCCAGCGGCGCCTGGCCCGGCGTCCAGCCGACCATGGCTTGCCAGCGCGGGTCCGCCTTGCCAATGTCGTGTTTGCGTCCGGCCTCGGTGACCGCTTCCAGAAGCCTGGGTTCGGTGACGCCCAAGGCCTCGGCCAGGCGCCGGGCCTCGGCGCCTACTGCCTTGCTATGGTCCGAGAGACTCACCGGCACCAAGGCGGTGGCACTGTCCCAGTGACCGCGCTCGGTGACCACGCAGCCACGGGGTATGGCCTTGACGCGCCCGGGGGTGGACATCCCGGCCCGGATGGCGAGGCGGCGCCAGTCGGCGGCGCGGGTATCCTCATCGGCCAGCAGGGCGGCGATCTCGGCGGCGAACTCGGGATGAACCTCGGGGTGGAGCCGCAGGCGGCGTTGATCATCACCGACATCCGTGACCGGGACGGTCGAGGCGGGCGCCCAACCGTAGGCATCGCAGCCCCCCAGGGTGCAGGGCAAGACCAGGGTGTCGCCGATGCGTGCCTCGCCGAGGCGGATCATCTCCGCCGTCTCGCCATCCCAGCGCAGGCAGCGGGGGGTGCGGTCGCCGGGTTCCGCGGCTTGGGCTCCTTCGACGTCGGCGATGTCGGCGCTCCAGCCTTGGGCCGCCCAGAGGGGTACCGCGAGCAACTCCTGTTGCCGGGGCGGGGCGGCGGCAAGGCTCTCGGGGCCCCAGTCGGCGCGCCAACAGAGATAAACATCGGCGGCATTGCGCTGCCAGCCGTGCAACCAGGGGGCGATCTCCAGCCCATGGGGCGTGTTGCTGGCCAGCAGGTCGAGATGGGTGCGCAGCAGCAGGGGGGCTTGGGGTATTTCCTCCTTGGGTGGCGGCTTGGCGGCCAGCAGGGCGCCCAGCGCGGTGACGCCGAAGTCCACGACCTTGGGCTGGCCGCGGACGGGGGCCCTGGCGACCTTGGTCAGCCAGGACCAGGCCTCGGCGACGGCCTTGCCGTAAACCTTATCGTCCTTGAGGGGTTGGTAGACGATGACCAGGGCCGCCGTCGCCAGTTCGCCGAGGCGGTTGAGCCGTCCGGCCCGCTGACGCAGGGCGGAGATGGGCGCGCACTCCGTCACCATGGCATCGAAATCTAGATCGGCCCCGACCTCGATAGTCTGGGTGGCGACGAGATACAAAGGCGTCCGTTTACCCAGTGACCCGACCGCCAGGCGCGGCAGGTAGGCCTCCAGGAGGGCCGCCTTGTCGGCGGGTCGGATGCGCCCGGTGAGAAGGACCGCCTCACCCTCATTCTGCAGTTCCTCAAAAACGGCGCGGGCCGTGGCGACCCGGTTGCACACCATGGCGACCACCTCGCTACCGGCCTGACGCAGGGCGCTTGCCTGCTTGGCCAGTGTATCGGTCAGGTCGTCGGTGGGGGCAACCTTCACCAGGCTCGCCGGTTTAGGGCTGCCAAACCGCTTGGCCAGCACCGGGTTGGCCAGGTCGGCGGCGGTGAGGCCGAGGGTGTTGGGGCTGTCCCAGGTGGCCGACATGGGCAGGACCCGCAGGCTGGCGCCCAGGGCCTGAACCGCGCCCAGGGTCTGGAGCAGGGGTTGCGCCAGGTGGACCGCGTCCAGTACCCAGAGGGTGTCGGTGCCGAGCAGGGCGGCGTGGATGGGCGCGGCCGTGGGCGACACGCCGTAGCCCGAGAACAGCAGGCGGCTACCCGCCTGGTCCAGGGTGCTGATGATGAGGGTCGGGCGCTCCGGTTCGCGGACCCAGTCGTTGTCGATGGTGATGCCACCGCGCATCTGGACGATGACGGGGCGGTCCGGTGCCGGTAGGGAGTCGGCCAGGCTCTGGGCATAGTCCTGAACACCGTCCACGACGAGCCGCCGGTCGATGATGTAGCTCAGGCGGCGGGGAACCGGGTGCTTTGCCAGGCGTGCCCAGAGCCAGACGTCGATGACGGCGGTCTTACCCGCCCCGGTGGGTGGGGTCAGGGCGTCGGGCCAGTCACCTTGGGCGAAACGGTGGGCCAGGGCCTCCTGCCAGGGGAAAGGTAGATAGCCGTGGCGCTCCTGGTACCAGTGGGCGAAGTCCATCAGCCTTCTCCCAATAGGGGGCGCAGCAGGCCCAGGCCAAAGTGTTGCTCGCGCCCGAGCAGCAAGGGGCCGCGCACGGGCCGATCCCAGTGCAGGACGGCGTGGGTCCAGCAGCCGGGGCGCCGGGGCCGGAAAGATTTAGCCATGGGGACGCCGCGCAGGGGACTGTGCTGGCCGATCTCCACCCCGATCGGCCGGGGATAGCCCCAGCGTTCGCAGGTGTCGGCGATGAGGTCTTCCACAGACTGGCCCCGCCGGGGGTGACGCTCCAGAACGATGGGCGTGGCCGTGGTCCAGGTGCGGCTGGCGCGGGCCCAGGTCCGCCGCTCGATGCCCTGGGGTGTCGGCTGGTGGGCGGGTTGGGGGCGCAGTTCGAGCCGCCGTCCATCCTCCAGGCAGAGTTCCCGGACCTGGGAGAGGGCCAGGACCGCCTCGTCGCGCTCGGCGCGGCCGGTCTCCCGGGGCAGCAGCATCCCGAGGCCCAGTACCCGTCCGGCGGCGTGGGGATGGCCGACATCCGGCAGGGTGAGCCAGGCGGCATGGGGTACCTTCTCATGACCATGAAGCAAGGGGCTCATCCGCTCCGGGGCGTGGCTCATCACGGCGCGGCGCAGGCCGTCACCCAATTGGGCAGCGGCGCAGAGGTTACCGCCGTCGGGGCGCAGGACCAGGAGTTCTCCCCAAGGCGTGTCGGCAACCTGGGCCCGAGGGTCCGCATAGGGGACGTAGGGTGCCACCAGCCGGGCCCCGCTGGCGTAATGGGCCTGGAGTTGGGCCAGCCAGCCCGCCACCGGTACGCGCAGGAGGGTTTCGCCTTGCGGGTCCGGGGCCAGGTGGTGGGGCATGGCAGGCAAGTCTGGGGCCAGGGACAGGCGCACCGGGGACTCGGCGCGGCCCAGATAGGTGACGCCGTCCAGGACCGGCTGGAGCCAGGCGGGGTCGAGGGGTACGTCCCAGGCGAAATAAACCGGGTCCTCGATGCCTACCATCTGAGGACGACGGGTAGCCTGTTTGGGACGGTCACCCTTGTTGAAAAAGGCTTGGGAAACATAGTTGATGGTACCTGGCGCCTTGAGGGCATCGCCATGGCTCACCTCTGGCGCGGACTCCAGGGTCGTCAGCGGGGCCGGGTCCAGGCCCAGGGCATAGGCACTGGCCACCAAGGCGGAGAACAGCCGGGCGGGCGCGGGCGGCCACTCGGGAGACTCGACGCGGGTCGGGTCGGCGGCAACGTAACACCCGCGCAGAAACTCAGCCTGGATGACGATCATCTAGGCCACCAGGCTGGTCAGGGCGGCGTTGCCTGCAAGGAGGGTAGGCGGGGCGAGGTGCGGACCCAGGGCATCGATTTGGGTCCGGAGGGCGGCATCGCTGTCGGACAGGTCCAGGGCTTCTTCCGCGCCACCGTAACTGACCAGGGAGACCCTCGCGTGGGTCGCCACCAGTTCGCAGTCGCGGCGCAGATCGAGGCCCCGGCGCAGAACGGCATCCACGCCGAAAAGCCCCATCAGGGCCAGCAGCAGGCGGGCCTCGAGGTCGGCGACGGGGGCGAAGTGGTAGCGTCCGAGGCGGCGCAGGTCGAGCACGCCGGTCAGACTGATAGGACCGCGCACCAGCACGCCCTTGCTGATAAAGCTGGGGACGACGTTGCCAAGATTGACCTGGGCGGGCTTGACGCGGCGCGGGTAGACATGGTTTTCGGATTCGGGGCGGATCGGCAGGTCGCCGTGAAGGGGAGCCTCATAGGATGCCAGTCGTCCGTCCTCGAACTCGACCAGGTTGGGTTCGGTGCCCTCGATGCCCAGGGGGTCGATGCGGCTCTTGGCTCGGTTGAGCGGAAGGACGTCGAGGGCAGTTATTTCACAGGACAGGGCGGCGGGGTACTTGGCCTCGCGCACCGCCTTGCGCCGGCCCAGCTTGGTGGAGTCCCAACCTCCAAACAGAAGCAGGGCGGGGTCCCAGTGCAGCAGGGCATAGGCTGTCTCGGGGGTCGCTGCCTGTACAGATTGGGCAATGAGGGTGTCCAGCCAGGGCACACCATCCAGGGTGCTTTCGCGGAGGGTGGCATCGAAGGCCCGGTGGGGCATTTGCAGGGTGGAGAGGGTCCGGCTACCGACGGTGACGCGCAATGGCGCCAGTTCGGGGTAGGCGGCATAGAGTTCGGCCTCGACCCGGTTAGCGAAGGAGGCGGGACTATCCAGGCTGCACCATTCGGATGAGCCGTCGCCCCGGGGCGGGGTGAGGTTGTGTTTACCCTTGTCATAGGTGGGTGGGAGCAGCTTATTCCCGGCGGCGGGTGCCAACTCGGCGCGGATGCGGACCACGGCGTTGCCTTTGTCGAGGGCGGTGCGCAGGCTATTGGTCAGTTCGATCCCGGTCATAAGTTCGTTCCTTACAGGTTATTGTCTAAAAAAAGGATTCCTTTCGCTCGGGCACGAAAAGGCTCGGGCATTGTTCGACAGGCGCGTCGGGCGGCCCCTACAAGCCTTGGCGCAACCGGGGGCGGAAACGATTACGAGCAAAATTCGTCAAGAGGCGGAGACACCCCTGTCAAGAGCTGCCTCCGGATTTTCCTGGATGGGCTTTGGGGATGATGCCAGGCGGCGCCCCTGGGTTGCAAGGAAAGCCCCTTTCAAGCCATGATGCGATCCCTGTTTTACTCCCAACCTCGGAATCCCTTACCACCATGTCGAACGAAACCAACGTAACCTGGCATGAACATCAGGTTACGCGCGAACGCCGCGAGGCCCTGCACGGTCACCGCGGCTGTGTGATCTGGTTCACGGGCCTGAGCGGCTCGGGCAAGAGCACCATCGCCAATACCCTGGATCACCGCCTTCATGGCCTGGGCCTGCACAGCGCCGTCCTGGATGGCGATAATGTGCGCCACGGACTCAACGCCGGGCCGGCCATGCTGCGCGACACCCATGGCCCGGATTTCGCCAGCCGCTTCGGCCTCGGCTTTTCGGCCATCGACCGCGAGGAGAATATCCGCCGCATCGGCGCGGTGGCGCAACTCTTCTGCGAGGCCGGCTTGATCGCCCTGACGGCCTTCATCAGCCCCTACCGCATCGATCGGGACCGCATTCGCGGCACCCTGCGCCCGGGTGAATTTATCGAGATCTTGGTCGATACCCCCATCGAGATCTGCGAACAGCGCGACCCCAAGGGCCTCTATAAAAAGGCCCGGGCCGGCGAGCTAAAGGGTTTCACCGGCATCGATGACCCCTACGAGGCACCCGAAGCCCCCGAGCTGGTGCTGGCCGGCGGCGAACAGACCCCGGACCAGCTCGCCGAGATCATCATCGATCACCTCATCCTCAAGGAAATCATCCCGCCGCGGAGCGCCTGAGCGCCAGGCCCGCGCGCCTGACCTGGTCGGGGACGCCTCATGACCCAACTCTTCGACCGCGTCCCCGACCGGCTCTTCTCGCCCCTGGCCAGCGCCAACCGGCGCACCTATGGGGCCCTGCTGCTGGACCTTTACCCCCTCTTCTTCGATCAGATCCACGCGGATGTCTTCCCCTCCCGGGAGACGGTGCGCCACGAGATCGAGGAACGGCTGGCGGTCATGGCGGTGGCCTGGCAGGAGGAGCAGGAACCGGACGCGGAGGCCCTGACCGGCTCAGCGACCCCCGCCGGCGAGCATGAGGTCACCCCGGCGGCGCTGGCCTATCGCCGCCTGCTGGCCGCCGGCTGGATGGAGGAGGAACTGGAGGGCTATCGGGTGCGGGTCACGGTGCCCCCGGCGGTGGGGACCCTCTGGGGCAGCCTGATGGAGGTGGCGCGCCCGGACCGGGTCTTCTACGGCGGCATGGTCCTGTCCATCTTCAACAATGTGCAAAAGGCCTGGGAAGAACCCCAGGCTCAGGTGCTGGCCCTGCGCCAGGCGGCCCGGGAGGCGCGCCGCTTTATCCAGCACCTCAACACCATGATCTACGGCCTCAAGGGGCTGCTGGGGGACATCAGCGACTGTGACGACCATCGCCGCATCCTGAGCCGCTTCTTCGAAGACTTCGTGGAGCGCATCCTGGTCCAGGACTACAAGCGTCTGAAGACCCGCAACAATCCCTTTCGCTACCGCCAGCAAATCCTGCAACGGGTGCGGGAGCTGGAATATGACCAGGAACGGAAACAGGCCCTGGTGGCGGGCTATCTGGAGCAGACGGGGGAGGCCGATGCCGCCTCCGCCAGACGTGCCATCAACGACGACATCCGGCAACTGCGCGATGTCTTTGAAAGGCTCGATGGCCACCTGGAACGGATGGACCGCTTCCGTGCCCGGGTGGAGCGGCGCGTCGCCGACACGGTCCGCTACCTGGATCGCACCCAGCCCGGCATGGCGGCCCGCTTCGCCGCCCTCCTCCGGGATCTAGGCCCCCGCCTGGCGGACTTGGGAGACGAGGCGGCCAGCCCCCTGCAACTGCCCCTCATCGAGGTACTCCCGGTGGGGACGCGCAGTTTGAAGGAGGCGCCCCGCTACCGCCGCCCGCCGGAGCCCCGCCCCCTCGTCAGCCGCCCGGTGGACCCCGCGGCGCAGGCTCGGCAACAGGCCCTGCGCGCTTATCTGGATCGCCGCCGCATCGACCCCAAACGCATCGCCCTCTATCTGGAGCGCCAGTTGGCGGGCCGGGGGCAGGTCGAGGGGGCCGCCATGACCATCGCCGGCGTGGAGGACTTCATCGCCTTCACCCATGCGCGCCACCTCAATTACCTCCCCGGGGCCGGGCGCCTGCGGCAGGCCTACCGGATCGAGGCCCGCGAGGGCCTCATCGTTAACGACTGGCTGCGCTGTCCCGACTTCGCCGTCTGGCGTCGCCAGGCCCCCGCCGAGGCCCAGGCCACGGGAGACCCCCATGCTGCGTGACTTGCGTCAGGTCTGCGAGCATGCCGGGGGCGCCGAGCCCCATGACTTCCGCGCCGCCGCCGGGGCCGTGCTCAAGCGCCAGTTCCTGCTTCTGGAGCGGCCGGTGGACCGGGACGCCTACCGGCTGATCGTCAACCACTTCGATTACTTCGGCAACCTTTTCGATGCCCTGGGCTGGACCCTGCACCGCGACGATACCTTTGGCATCATCGGCCTCTTGCCCGGGGACGCGGAGGGCTTCAAGCACCTGCGCCTGGTAGACAGCCTGATGCTGCTGTGTCTGCGGCTGCTCTACGAGGAAGGAATGGCGCGCTTCGAGGCCCGGGAGGGCAGCGTTTACGCCCCCGCCGAGGCCCTGCTCGGCCGCTACGAAACCCTGCTCAAGCGCAAACGGCCCCACATCTCGGATTTTCGGGAGTTGCTGCGCCGGCTGCGCCGTTATTCCCTGATCGAGACCCGGGAGGAGGCCGAGGACGGTCTGCCCGTCATCCGCATCCTGCCCACCATTCGCCTGGTCACCGGCGACCAGGTCCAGACGCGCCTCGCGGCCTTCATCGGCGCCCTCGACGAGGCCCCGGATGCTCCGGATGAGGTTGAGCTGGCGACGGACGGCGAGGACCCGGATACCGATGAGATGCCCAGGCCGAGGCCGGACCCAACCACCTTGCAGGCGGCAGGCCAGGCGTGGGACGCCCCCGAAGAGGACCCCGATAGCGGGGCCGAGCCGGAGCCCGCCCCATGAAGCGCCTGGTCCGCCTCCTCATGATCAATTGGTATCGCCTGGAGCAGGCGAGCATCGACATCGTCGGCCACACGGCGGTCATAGGCCCCAATGCCTCGGGCAAGTCGTCCCTGCTGGACGCCATCCAGGCGGTGCTGGTGGGCGGGGACAAGCGCTGGTGGAACCCCAACGCCAGCGCCGGGGAAAAGAGCACCCGCAGCCTGCGCGACTACTGCCTCGGCGTGGTGCGCGATCCCGGCAATCCGGACCTGTCCCAGGAGTTCCGCCCCCGGGACCAGGCCATCAGCTATCTGGCCCTGGTGTTCCGCGACGACCAGACGGGGGATACCACCAGCATCGGCCTGGCCCTGCACGCCCGGCTGGACGAGCCACAGGAGGTGATCGACGGGCGCTTCATCGCCCCCGGCCTGGATCTGGTCCTGTCGGACCTGGTGGACCGGACCCCCGCGGGCCCCGTCCCCAAGCCCTGGAAGCGGCTGCGGGAGGAGTTGCGCATGCGCCTCGGCGAGCCCTTCCGGGTCCACGCCCTGGTGGGGGAGTACCAGCGCCACCTCTGCTTCCTGCTCGCCGATGCCCGGCGCCCCCTGGACGCGCCCCATTTCCTGCGCGCCTTCCGCAACGCCATCACCTTTGCCCCCATTCGCAATGTCTCGGACTTCGTGCGCGGACACATCCTGGAGGAAAGGTCCATCCAGGTGCGCTCCCTGCAGCAGGCCCTGCACCACTACCGGGACATCCAGACCCGCACCCGCGAGGCCCGCCAGCGCGAGGAGGGCCTGGCCCTCATCGATCGCGGCTACCAGCGGGCCGAGCAGGCCGACCGGCTGGGTCTGGCCTGGCGCTGGGTCGAGCAGGAGGCGGCCTTCAATGCCCTGGAGGCGGAGCAGGAGCCCTTGCGCCAGACCCTGGAGCGACTCGCCGCCGAGATCACCAAACTCAGTTCACGGATCGCGGACCTGGACCAGCAATGGCAGGGCGCCGACGCCGCCCTGACCGAGGCCAACCGCCGCCTGGCCGCCACCGACCTGGAGCAGCAACGAGAGCGCCTCCAGGCCGAAATGCGAGCGGCGCGCCAGACCCTGGACGAGGCCAACCAGGGCATCGAGCAGGCGCGGCTGGGCCTGGGGGCCGTGCATCGCCTGCTCGACAACGCCGAGCGGCTCGACGACAGCGCCCTGATCCAGGCCCTGCAAGGCCTGCCGCCCTTACTGCGCCGGGACGAAGGCCTGCTGGCCGCGACCTGGCCCCAGGCCCCGGGGGAGGTCATGAGGGCGGTGGACCGCATCGCCCCGCAAGTAGCGGCGGCGGTGGAACGGATGCTGGGCCGCTTTGAACAACTGGTGCGCGAGGAAGGCGAAATGGCCCGGGCCCTCGAATCCCTGCGCGAGCGTATCGCCCGTCTGGAGCAGGGGGAGAGCGACCTCAAGCCCGCCACCCTGCGCCTCATCGCCCTGCTGGCGGACCACGGCATCGCCGCCGTGCCTCTCTGCGACCGGGTGGACCTGGCGGACGAGGCCTGGCGCGATGCCCTGGAGGCCTTCCTGGGTGGCCATCGCGAGGCCCTGCTGGTGGACCCCGGCCAGGTGCGCGAGGCCATCGGCCTCTATCGGCGGGAGGGCAAACGGCTCGCCATCCACGGCAGCCGGGTGATCAACACCCTCAAGACCGCCCAGTGGCGGGGCCCCGCCAGCCCCGGCAGCCTGGCGGCGATGGCCATCAGCGACGACCCCCACGCCACGGCCTACCTCGGACTGCGCGCCGACAATGTCCTGCGGGTAGAGACCGAGGACGAGCTGCTGCGCCAGGAGCGGGCCATCACCGCCGACGGCATGCTCGCTTCCAGTGGCGCCGTGGTCCGCCTGGCCCCGGTGGAGCCCATGCTGGGGCGGGAGGCGCGCCGGCTGCGGCTGCAAGCCCTCAAGGCCCAGTTCGACCGGGACCAGGCGGCCCATTTCGGCAAACAGGCCGAGAAGGCGACCATCCAGGACCTGCGCGAGCGGCAACTCATGCCGCTCAACGACCGCCTGCGCAGCTTCCCGGACCTGGTGGGTCTGACGGCCACCCGGCAAGAGACCCGGGCCGAGCTCGACCGTCTCCAGACCCAGGAGCAGGCGCTGCAGGATGACACTCATCTCCGGCGCCTCCAGGAGGAGGTCAAGCGGTGGGCCGCCGAGCGCGATGCCCTGGCGGTCGCCCGGGAGGGGGCGGCCCGGGACCAGGGCGACCGGATACTGAAGCGCCAGGTGGAAGAGGGCGGCCTCGCCACCCTGGAACGGGCCTCCCAGGCCGTCGCCGAGTGCCGCCGCGACCTCCAACAGACCGCCGGCTTCGATGCCGCCCTGGCCGCCGAGCGCCTCGACGAACTCCAGTCCCAGGAGCCCTTCGCCGAGGAGAGCCCCGCGGCCTGGCAGGCCCTGGGCGCGGAGGCCGGGCGCCGGGCCCTCGGCCAGGAAAAGACGGCGATCAAGCAGCGGGCCAATGCCCGGGAGGGCCTGACGAGCTACTGGGCCGCCTGGTCACCCGACCACAAACCCACCAGCGCCGCCGCCGAGGACCCCCTGAACCTGGCCGCCTGGGTGGTGCGCGAGCTGACCCAGGTGCGCGAGACCCAATTAGCCCGCTACGTCACGGAGGCGGACAACGCCCTGCGCGAGGCCGAGCACGCCTTCCGCAGCGACTTCGTCGGCAAGCTCCAGGAAAATCTGCAATTGCTGGAAGAGAGCCGCAAGGAGCTCAACCGCAGCCTGCGCAGCCGCCCCTTTCACGGCCAGTATTACAGCTTCATCAAGCAGCCCGAGCCGGACCTCAAGGAGATTCTGGACTGGGTCCTGGGCTGGACCCCCGAGCAGGGCGGCGACGTCGGCGGCCTCTTCGACGCCGCCGCCGACCCCAACCACCCCCACCGCGCGGCCATTGCCCGAGTCCGCAACCTGCTCATGGAGGCCGCGGGGGGCGAGGGCCACGCCGGGGGCTGGGACGAGCGCCTGGCGGATTACCGCCAGTACTACCACTTCGACGTGCGCATGAGCGACGACAAAGAGGGCGGCGGCAATCCGGAACTCCTCTCCCGACGCCTCGGCAAGGGCTCCGGCGGCGAGCACCAGTCGCCCTTCTACGTGGCCATCGGTGCCGCCCTGGCCGCCGCCTATCGCCTCGAGCGCGATCAGGATGGCCACTTGCGCGGGGGCATGGCCCTGGCCGTCTTCGACGAGGCCTTCTCCAAGCTGGACCTGCAGAACACGGTCAGCGCCCTCGGTTTCCTCGACGAACTGGGACTCCAGGTGCTGCTGGCCGCACCGGACGAGAAATATGGCCAGATCGCCGAGCACGTGGACACCATCGTCAACGTCTATCGGGACGGCGGCAGCGTCCACATCGACGCCGAGTACATCCAGCCTGAGGCCCGCCGCGCCCTGGCCGCCGACAACCCGACGCTGCGCCCGGACCTGGACCGGGGCGCGCCAGACGCTCTTTAAAGCCGCCCATTCCGCCCGCCTTCCCATGCGCCTGATATTTGCTTTTACCCCAACCTCCCGGGGCCCTGGCCCCGGATGCCGCTCCGAGGCCCCCTGCCCGGCCGCGACCGCCGAGGGCCCGGACCAGCGATGAGCCAGATCGCCCGCGCCCTCTTGCTCAAGCTCCTGGCCCAGGCGGACCGGGGCGGCCGGATCACGCTCCCCATCGGCGAGCGCTCCGCCCACGCCTACTTCACCATCAGCGACCTGACCGAGCGCGACGCCCTCCATGCCTATCTGGAGAACGCCCAGGCCGCCGGCGGCGTGACCCTGGAGTGGGGTCGCCGCACCGCCGCCCAGGACCTGCGCCGCATCCGCCTCCAGGACCCGGATCTGCTGGCCGGCTGGCTGGGCGTCTCCCGGACGGCCGCCCAGGCCCGCGTCATCTCGCAGGAACTGGCGGAATATATGGCCGATGCCCCCGGCTGGCTCAGGGACGCCTTTGCCGAGGCCCTCGCCCAGTGGCGGCTGGGCCACAAACCCTTTCACATCCCGCCCGCCGAGACCGCCGCCGCCATCAGGCTGTTTCGGATTGCCCGGGCCGTCGCGGCTGGGGAGCAGGAGGGACTGGATCTACGCCGTTTCAGCGTGCGCCTGCTGGGGGACTCCAAGGCCGTCGAGTCCCTGCTGACCCGGCTGGGCGGACTGCTGCGACGCAATCCCGACTGGGCTTCATGGCCCGAGGATGCCGATCTCTTTCGGGCACTGGGACTGGAGAAATTTCCGCCGGCCCTCTTCATCAAGGGCCCCTTGGTCCTGGACTATGGCGGCACGGACTGGGATATCGCGCCCCTGCGGCCCTATGTCGGTCTGTCGCCGGATGCCATCAACCAGATCCAGGCCAGCGGCCCCGTCCCCTACCTGCTGACCATCGAGAACGTGGCCAGCTTCCAGCGCCAGGTCCGGGAGATTCAGGACGCCGCTGTCGTCATCTATACCGCCGGCTATCCCGCCCCGGCCCTGGTGCGGGTGCTGGGGCAACTGGACCAGGGCCTACCGGCGGACTGCCCCTTTTATCACTGGGGTGACCGGGACATCGGCGGCCTGCGCATCCTGGCCAGGGTCGAGGCGGCCTGTCCCCGGCATCCCGTGACGCCCCATCTCATGGCCGCCCCGGACCCCGGGTCCGGCCCAGCTAGCGGCGGCTGGAGTCGGGACGAGCGCCGAACCCTGGAGCAAGCGATCGCCAAAGGCGGTTGCGTGGGTGGCCTATCCGCGGAGTGGGTCGAGAGAGATTTGGGCAAGCTGGAGCAGGAGGCCCAGGACCCGGCAAGCCCCCCGGACCGGGAGCAAGCCGCGGGTCCAGAAGTCCAGAGTCATGGAATCATCATCATGGGCGATGGCCGTTAAGCACGGAACACCAAGCCGCTTCAGGGGGTTGGAGCGCTGGTATGCGTGGTTAGGCGGGATGATGCCTCGGCGATTTCGAGAAGATAACGGAGAGCTTTATTGACGGACTCATCATTGGGAAATGCTTTAGCAACATCCGGCTCAAGCAGGACCACATTACTTTCTTCTTTTAAGCGACTTGCATACTTGCCGCGAACTATCACGCCGAAATCCGACCTCTTATATTCGGGGCGGAGATCATCCGGTGCATCGTGTTTAGTCTTCTTCATAAATTTTTCTCTCTGATTTTGTTGCCAATCTTGCGGAAATGATGCGGATATTGTTGCCGCGCTCCGTATGGGCCACCGCCAGTAAACGGCCTATCGAAGAAACGCCAAGTGTCACAAAGCGATCTTCGTCTTCCGAGTGGTCTGGGTCATGGGCTGTAGCGGAGAAGCTATCCCGTAGGGCCGTTGATGCCTCTTCAAAACTGACACCGTGTTTGCGGAGATTTGACACCGCTTTTTTTTCTTATCCCATTCAAAACTCATAATGAGTCAGGCTATTTTCCTGGGTATTCAGTAACTTTGATAGCCAGGCCGCTGGACATCCGAGGTGCAGGTTTCCGTGGTCCGGACATGGCCATAATCATCCACCGTCCGGATAGTGGTGCATTGGGTATTGCCGTACTGCCGGCCGGCCTCCTGGGCCCGGTAGTAGTCCTCCCGGCGTTGGTTCTCCCGTTGCTGGGCGACGTTGGCCATGCCAATGACCCCTCCCACCGCGGCCCCCGCCAGAGCGCCACTGGCCGCCATATCCGAACGGCTGGGATACCCGTAGTAATAGCCATGGTGATTGGTGGAACCCAAGGCCGCCCCGCCCAAGGCGCCGATAGCCGCACCAACGGCGGCACTGCCCACCACGGTGCCCGCTTCGTTCTCCGTGGCGCAGCCTGGCAACACCAATAGAGGCAAGAGCGCAAGGAGCATTTTTTGCACAAAAGGCCTCGGCCGATGGCAAGTTGACGCGGTTATCATGCGCATCCGAATCTCCTTTGTTGGTTGATGGGAGCTAACGGCCTGCTTGGCTCCTCCCAGATGCGGACACCCGGTACCTGGGCCGGTTTCGGTTGAGGCGGGGACTGGCGGAAGCCACGAGTACGATAGCAATAATGGTCAGGGCCATCCAGAAAATCCCAAGTCGCGGCCCCTCGGCCCGCTGCCTCTATTTAAGTCCGGCGATGCGGAACTCCATCAGTCCCCGTCCTGTACCGCTGAGTCACGGTTTCGAACAGCAGCCGGTCAAGTACAGAGAAGTCGATGTCGTGCGCAGGCGGGATCGAGGCGCGTTCGAGCCGCGACAGCTTAGAAGTCAAGTAGTCGTCGATGACTTGGATCCGTAGGCCATACGCCAACTCCAACGCCTGGCGTTTCCAGACCAACAGGTCAGCGATGGCGGTACGCAGCGCTGGCTCTTCGATCAAGGCGTCGACCAGGTCCTGAAATCGCATCGGGGCAAGGCCCCGGCCCTGCTCGATCCAGGTGGCGGCCAGCACGGGGCGCAGAACGTACAGGTACTTCTTCAGGCGCACCTGCTCACCCCCGAGATATTGCCGGTGATTCCCGCGCTCCATGTGGATGTAGTGATAGAAGGACCGCTCCGGCCGGTGCGTGAACTGTGCGGCATGGCGCAGAGCGTCGAGGAATACCGGTACGGCGCGATAGACGATCGGAGAATCCAGCCACTCGATCAGGGTAGCATTGCCCTTCTTCAACAGCCCCAGGGCCTTGCGCAGCTCCCAGCCGTTGATGTCCAAGTCCCCGGAGATGGGTACTTCTATCACGTCCCGTTGCGGACTGACCCGCAGGTACCAGTCGAGCGGGTGCACGTAAAGAAAGCGCACGTCATAGTCACTGTCCGGCGAGGCAAAGCCCCAGCCCCGGCTGCCTGACTCGCAGGCGAACAGCACCCGAACGCCGTGCTCGGCCTCGATCATCGCCAGATGCCGCTCGATCGCGGAGCGAAACCAGGGGTCGACGGGTTGCGCGGTCAGGGTACCCATCGGCCGCCCCCCGGGTTGGCGCTCCCATCCAAGTCCGCCGCTACGGTGGCCACCGATAAGTCACAATCCAGGTAGCGAACGGTGACGCCAGGGGCGGTCGCGCCCTCGTCGCAGCACTCCTGCAGCACCTGCGCCAGCCGCCGGCCGGCCGCGTGGCACCTGGATCGATCGGACGCTTGGAGCAGCACGAACCGGTTTCTGGCATCCCTGGTCGGAGGGACGAACCCCGCAGACAAGCTGCTACCCGTCCGCACGGTGGCGAGCCAGGCACGGAAGGCCGCCAATGCCTCCCAGCGGGTGAAGTAACTGCCGGGCCAAGTCATCTTCAGCGGCTCGCCATCAACCACCATCAGCTCATGTCCGTCGCCGACCTCGAAGAACCCAAGGTCGATTACCGTCCCCCTGGGCCAAATCGGCGTCCGCCGGCGCGGTGCATCAAAATCCAGGTCCAACAGGCGCTCAAGGGCCCAGCCTTGGATGCTCGGCTCAAGCTCATCGACCCGGATGCTCTGCAAATCCGGGTATTCCTTGCGTAGGTAGTCCAGGTCATAGACATCGGAGAGATCAGCGGGGGCGTTGGGCCGGGCTGCCCAGTCACGCAGTTCGCGGAGCATGTCGCCGATGCTGCCTTTGTAGTCCTCGCGCGGGAAAACTAAACGCAAAAAGCCCTCGCACGGCAGACAAGAATCTTCCAGGGCCGGACGCAGCCCCTTGATGTCCAGCTCCCAAACGACGGTCCGCGCGTCGGGATGGCTAACCAAGACCGCCTCTTCGATGCCTGAATCCGGCGCGTAGCCGCAATCGGACGTCAACAAGTAGTAAGCCCCAGGTCTGACGATAGATTCCGACAGGGCCAAGGGGTCCCAGACTATGCCTCGGTCCGCTAACCGCCCCTGGCCACCGGGAAAAATCGGGGTTGCCTGCAGCACCAGATAAGGGGGATCGGCGAAGATGATCTCCGTGTATCGCGTACGCCAGCCGATGGCGCCCGGCATCTCCAAAACAGGTGGCTGCCAGTCGCCTCGTTCGCTTCCAGCAGGCTCGTTCACCGGACGGTCCGCTTGCCGGTTTCCCTGTGGCCCTCAAGAGCCTGCGACACCCTGAAGACCTTCATCACCTCATCCCCCAGATGATTGATGACCTTGACGGCAATGCGTCCGGAGGCGGGTTTGGGGAAGGGGCGGGAAGTATCGCTATGCAAGGAGGCCCAGGCTTCCTCGTTGATCTCGGCCTTGAGAGTAGTCTTCAGCGCCTTATAGGGGTCCTCGCCCTCTGTGCCAATGTAGGTGAGACAGCACCCCCCGGTTAAATTACTGTAGGGCGGTCAGGAGATCACCGATGGCAACACGATTGAAGCAGGTTCAGGTAGCGGCGCTGGGGGAGGAGACGCAGGGAGCCCGTAGGGCGACTGGAGTCTCCTCCCCCAGCGCGGGCGCCGCGGTGGGGCTGGCCCCCGACCCCGAGGTAAGCCATCGCCTACGTCTATGATGCGGCCGAGCGGAAACGGGTGGTTTCCGAAAGCATCTGCCAGCTCGCCGAGCAATACCAGGTCAGCCATGAGATGACTGCTTGGCAGGTGAAGCGAGCAGGTCTTCTGGACGAGTCGGAAGAGTTTGAATTGCAGCCCTACCTCAGATCGATCAACAACCCGCTTTAGCGTGAAAGACGGGCTCTGCGGGACGAACGCCATCCTGGCCTGAGGTTGGCATCATCCCCAGGCGTTGAAGAACAGGGTGCGTATTCCACGCCAAGATGGACAGTGATTCCACGGCAAGCCGGACACCTGTTCCAGGGCAAACTGGACACCTGAA
>JBGAUK010000032.1:0-32955 GCA_044228695.1 Chromatiaceae bacterium
CAGGCGGCGGCCACTGGCCAGTCGGACCTCGAACACGGGTCTAGGGCCAACCCGCCAAATCTTATCCGAGGTTGCCTTGATCAACCGTCCCTCTTCGTCCATGGCGAGCACTTCCGGGGTTTGGCCGACCAGTTCGCAAATGGGAACCCGACGGCCATCGGCCAGCAAGACCAGGGTATCCCCGGTCACGCACTCGCGCAGATCCGACATCACCGGCCGCTTGTTCGGCCGCTGCTCCAGGCTGCGGTTGAGCTGGGAGAGGGCGACGACGGGGACCTTGAGTTCCTTGGCCAGGGCCTTGAGGGAGCGGGAGATGGCGGAGATCTCGGTGGCGCGGTTCTCGCTGTTGCCGGGCACCTGCATGAGCTGGAGGTAGTCCAGGACGATCAGGGCCAGGTCGCCGTGCTCGCGTTTGAGGCGGCGGGCGCGGGCGCGGACCTCGGTGGGCGACAGGGCCGGGGTGTCATCGATATAGACGGGGGCGTCCGCCAGCATGTTCACCGCCGAGGTCAGGCGCGGCCATTCGTCCTCCTCCAGCTTGCCGGTGCGCACCCGGTGCTGGTCGATACGCCCCAGGGAGGACATCATGCGCATCGCCAGGGCGTCGCCGGGCATCTCCATGCTGAAGATGGCGACCGGCCGTTTCACCTCCAGGGCCACGTTTTCCGCCAGGTTCATCGCGAAGCTGGTCTTGCCCATCGAGGGCCTCCCCGCCACGATGATGAGGTCCGAGGGCTGGAGGCCGGAGGTCATCTCGTCGAAATCGGCGAAACCGGTGGGCAGGCCGGTGATGGGCTCGTTGCGCTGAAAGAGGATCTCGATGCGCTCCACGGCCCGGCCGAGGAGGCCGCGCAGGGACTGGAAGCCGCCACCGCCGCGCTGTTCCTGCTCGGCGATCTCGAAGACCCGCCGTTCCGCCTCGTCCAGCAGTTCCGCCACCTCCCGGCCCTCGGTGTTGAAGGCGATGTCGCTGATGCCGGTGCCGACGGAGATGAGCTGGCGCAGCACCGAGCGCTCGCGTACGATCTTGGCGTAGGCCTTGACGTTGGCGGCGCTGGGGGTGCCGGTGGCGATGACGCCCAGGTAGGGCAGGCCGCCAGCGTCCTCGAGCTGGCCGGTGCGCTCCAGCATCTCGGCCAGGGTGACGACGTCGAAGGGCTGTTCACGGGCCGCCAGGTCGCGGATGGCGCCAAAGATGAGGCGGTGTTCGCGCCGGTAGAAGTCGCCCTCGCCCACCTTGTCGGCCACCGAATCCCAGGTTTGGTTGTCCAGCATGAGGCCGCCGAGCAGGGACTGTTCCGCCTGGTTCGAATGGGGGGGGATGCGTAGCCGTTCGCCGGACGGCAGTTCCTGCTCGGGGTAAGGCAAATCGTAGGGGTCGGACATGGAATGCTCCAAGCCGGGCGCAAGCGGGGAAGGCGCCGCGAGGGGGTAGGTCTTGGACCTGGCCCGGGCCGGGCGAGATGCGCCCCGGCCCGGGTCGCGCGACTAGCTCGCGGGGACGATCTCAATCTTGAGGGTGGCGTCAATCTCGGGATGGAGATGAACGACGACCTCGTAATGACCGGTGGCCCGGAAGGAGCCCGCGGGCAGGCGTACTTCCTGCTTGTTGAGCTTGAAGCCCAGGGCCACCACCGCCTCGGCGATATCGCCGGTGCCCACGGAGCCGAAGAGACGGCCCTCGTCGCCGGCCTTGCGGGCGATGGTCACGGAGCGGCCATCGAGCTCTTCCCGACGTTCGTCGGCGATGGCATAGGCCTCGGCGGCGAGCTGTTCCAATTCGGAGCGACGCTCCTCGAAGCGCTTGAGGTTATCCGCCGTAGCGGGTACCGCATAGCCTTTCGGGATGAGGAAATTGCGGCCGTAACCGGCGCGAATGTCCACCTTTTCGCCTAGGTTGCCGAGATTGGCGACCTTTTTCATCAAGATGACTTCCACTTGGGTACCCCCAGTAAGATTTTCAGTAGCGGCGGACCACGTCATGAGGTGGCGCGGTCCACGATGGATGTCGAGGCCGCCCCGGGGCGGCCGTCTTCAGTTCTTTTCGGCCTGGCGCGGTTTGACCTTGGCGCGCACGTTAACCCAAATATCCGCCAAACCCAGGCCGGCGGTCAAAACCTGAGCGTGGGGCAGGGCCAGCAGGAAGAGGGCGTATAAACCAATCAACCAGCCCCGGTTGGCCTGCATCGCCTTCACCAACCAGTGGATCAGCGCCAGTCCCTGGAGCAGAAACAGGGGGGTGATCAGGATGAGCAGATCCGCCGCCCACTGGTTTTCGCCCTTAACCAGGATGAAGGCCATCAAGGCCAGCCCCAGCACACCCAGCCCCTTACCCAGGCGCAGATCGCGAAACTCGGCGCCAAATCCGCCGGGATTGTAGAGCAACGACTGCCACCAACGTCCCAGGAAGAGGGCCAGCAGGGCCTGGAAGTAAAAGGTCGCGGCGAAGGCCCCCGTCATCCACCGGGCTACCTCAAGGATCAGGGCCTGGCCTTCGGCATCGGTGAGGATGCCACCCTCGATCAGGCCTTTCCGCACCGGCTCCATAAGTTCGGCCCAGTAGGCGGCGGGATCGGCCACGCCCACCTTCAGCCCAATCAGGATGGCCAGACCCATGAGACCCGCCGTCGTCACCGTCAGGGCGGGCGAGCCGCTGTTACGCAGCATCACCGCCAGGGCCCAGACCGGCAGCCAGAGGGCCAGGGCGAAGCCCAGGGCCGGCAGGGGGCTGCCCAGGGCGGCGAAGGCAAATAGGCCACTCGCCAACCCGGCGAAAAGCCCCACCAGCAGGCCCTCGACCGGTCCCTGGCGCAAGGTGGCCAGGGCCAGGGTCGCGGAACTGAGCATGCCCGTCAGCGGGAAGAGCAGCGACAGGATCGCGAAAACCGCAGCCACCAGCGCGGCCTGGGAACGGCCGCGCATGATGAAGGAGGCCAGCCCTAGCATGGAGCGTCTCGTCTCGTCGGACCTGGGTCCAGGCCACCCCGGACGCCTGTCCCGGGTGGCGCGGACCGGTGCCTGATCAATGGCCGTCTGAATAAGGCAGCAGGGCCAGGAAACGCGCCCGCTTGACGGCCAGGGCCAATTGACGTTGATACTTGGCCGAGGTGCCGGTGATGCGGCTGGGCACAATCTTGCCCGATTCGCTGACATAAGCCTTGAGGAGGTTGAGATCCTTATAGTCGATCTCGGTTATGCCCTCGGCGGTGAAGCGGCAGTAACGCTTGCGGCGGAAAAATTTTGACATGGCAACCTCTTACTCAAGCTCGTCTTCGTCGTCCATTTCCTCGATCCGCTCCACGCGCTCGGGGCGGTCGCGGCGGCGGCGTTCGCCACCGGCGTCATCGGAGGCGGGTTCCTCCTCGGACTTGGCGAGGGGCGAGGGCTCGATAACGGCCGCGTCACGGATGAGGATGAGGTTACGCAGCACCGCGTCATTGAAGCGGAAGGCGCTTTCCAGTTCGTCCAGGGTGGGCTGGTCGCACTCGACATTCATGAGAATGTAGTGGGCCTTATGGATCTTGTTGATCGGATAGGCCAGCTGCCGGCGACCCCAATCCTCGTAGCGATGGATCTTGCCGCCGGACTTTTCGATGCTGGCGCGATAGCGCTCCACCATGGCGGGCACCTGCTCGCTCTGGCTGGGGTGCACCAGGAAGACGATTTCGTAATGACGCATGTGGTCTCCTTACGGGTTGAACAGCCTCGCATGGGACAGTGAGGCAAGGAGTAGCCTCCCGAAGCCGGGAGGATCGGGCATTATACGGAAATACCCCGCTGGGTCAAAAACCATCGAATGGGCGATGGGGGAGGGTTTACACTCCCCGGCGACCGATGGCACCCCCGCGAGGACACCTCATTGCCCACATCTCCCACCAAGGTCCGTCTGGCCTATGTCTGTAGTGGCTGCGGCGCCAGCCTCAACAAATGGGCCGGGCGCTGCCCGGATTGCGGCGCCTGGAACTCGGTCGAGGAGCTCCCGGGCGTCCCGGCGACGGGCCGTGGCCGGCAGGGCTATGCGGGCGCCGCGGACAGCGCCCGGGTCCTGTCCCTGGAGGCCGTCAGTCCGGAACGGGAGACGCGCACCAGCAGCGGCATCGCCGAGCTGGACCGGGTCCTGGGCGGCGGTCTGGTGGCGGGGTCCGTGGTCCTGATCGGCGGCGACCCGGGCATCGGCAAGTCCACCCTCCTGCTCCAGGCCTGCGCCGCCCTGAGTGCCAGCCTGGGGCCCGAACGGCCGGTGCTCTACGTCACCGGTGAGGAATCGCCCCAGCAGGTCAGCCTGCGCGCCCGCCGCCTGGGCCTGAGCGGCGCCGGCATCCGCTTGCTGGCGGAGACCGGGGTCGAACGCATCCTCGCCGCCGCCTCCAGCGAGCAGCCCCGGGTCTTGGTGGTGGACTCCATCCAGACCACCTACACCGACCTCTTGCCATCCGCCCCCGGCTCCGTGTCCCAGGTGCGCGAGACGGCGGCACAACTGGTGCGCTGGGCCAAGCAGGGCGATACCTGCGTCTTCCTGGTCGGACACGTCACCAAGGAAGGGGCCCTGGCCGGGCCCCGGGTGCTGGAGCACATGGTCGATACCGTCCTCTATTTCGAGGGCGAGGCCGGCAGCCCCTACCGGCTGGTGCGCGCGGTCAAGAACCGCTTTGGCGCCGTCAACGAGCTGGGCGTCTTTGCCATGACGGACCGCGGCCTCAAGGAGGTCCGCAACCCCTCCGCCATCTTCCTCTCGCGCCATGACCATCCGGTACCCGGCAGCCTGGTCATGATCACCCGCGAGGGTACCCGGCCTCTTATGGTCGAGGTCCAGGCCCTGGTGGACGAGAGCCCCCTGGCCAACCCCCGGCGCGTGGCGCTGGGCCTGGAGCAGAATCGCCTGTCCATGCTCCTGGCCGTGCTCCATCGCCACGGCGGTCTGGCCATGTTCGACCGGGACGTCTTCGTCAACGTGGTGGGCGGGGTGCGCATCACCGAGACCGCCGCCGACCTGGCGGTATTGTTGGCGGTCCTCTCCAGCTATCGCGACCGGCCCCTGGACCTGGAGCTGGCGGTCTTCGGCGAGGTTGGCCTGAGCGGCGAGATCCGCCCCGTGCCCAACGGCCCCGACCGGTTGCGCGAGGCCGCCAAGCATGGCATCAAGCGCGTCATCGCCCCCAAGGGTAATGTCCCCAAGGGCGGTGTCGAGGGTCTGGAGATCCTGGAGGTGCGGAGCCTGAAGGAGGCGATCGACGGGGTCTGAAGGCATCCTTGCCACGCGAGATGACGGACAGGACAGCCGACCTCCGGCTATCCCGCCGTGGCGCGGTCGAGACCGCGTTTACCAGTAGGCGAGGAGCCTCTCGCCCTCGACCTTGTGCTCGAAGCGGCGCAGGGGGCGGTTGCCGACCTCGACGCAGTCGCCGGTGGTGAGGTCGAAGGCCCAGTGGTGCTTGGGGCAGGTCAGGCGGCCATCCACCAAGGCCAGGTGGGGGATGTTGGTCTCCTGGTGGGGGCAGCGGGAGTCATAGACCCGGAAGTCGTCGCCCGTGCGATAGATGTAGAGGGAGCGGCCATCGGCCTCGGCGAAGGAGACCTCGCCATCGGCCAGGTCGGCGAGGTTGGCCAAGTCGTGCCATTCCTGTTCGGCGTCCAGGTTTTCCGGTCGGAATTCGGGGATATCCATCTTCAAGAGGATGTCGGTGGCCCAGACGATCTTGGCCAGGCCCAGGACCGGGAAGGCCATGAGGAGGGCGTCGATGATCTCGTGGGGGCTGGCGCCGTTGCGCAAGGCCCGCGTCAGATATTGCTTGAAACCGGGCTCTGTCTGGACCGCGACCTTGGTGATGACCGAGATGAGGTCGCGCGTGCGGACATCCAGGTGATCGCCGGCCTTCTTGAGGAAGGTGAAATAGCTGGTCATGGCCTCGGGCCGGACCTTGACCAGGTAATTGAGTGCGTCGCTCATGCTCTTACTCCCGCGTGATGGACTGTCACCCCGGAAATGGGGCGATGCGCGCATTATCCGCGCCAGGGGGAGAGAATTCGAGGTGGCCAAGTCATGAAAAGCGCCAATTCCCGCCCGGTCCCCGCGCCAAGGAGCGGCGGCTCTGCTATCTTTCCCGCACCATGAATCCCGCCCCTTTCATCGACCCGGCAACCGGTTTTGCCGCCTACGATCCCGTCCAGGCCGAGGCCGCGCGCCGGCTCGCGGCCCTAAATGCCACCCTGGCGCAAACGCCCATCCCGGGACCGGCCCGGCGGGGATTGGCGGGCCGGATCAGGTCGCGCTTGAAGCCGCCCCCCGCGCCGGCACCAGTGCCGGGCCTGTATCTCTGGGGGGGCGTGGGGCGGGGCAAGACCTATCTGATGGACTGGTTTGCCGAGGCCCTGCCCCTGCCGGGTAAGCAGCGGCTCCATTTCCATCACCTGATGCGCGACCTACACGAGGAGATGGCGGGCCTGCCGCACCAGCCGGACCCGCTGGAATTGGTCGCGGAACGGCGCTGCCAGGATCTAAGGGTGCTGTGCCTGGATGAGTTCGTGGTCACCGATATCGCCGACGCCACCCTACTGCATGGCCTGTTGCGCGCCTTCTTCCGGCGGGGCGTGACCCTGATCACCACCTCCAACACGCCGCCGGACCGCCTCTATCTCAACGGCCTGCAACGCCCGCTCTTTCTCCCCGCCATCGCGCTCCTCAAGCAGCACACCGAGGTGTTCGAGTTGGATGGCGGCGTCGATTACCGCCTGCAAACCCTGCGTGAGGACGGGGTCTATCACCATGCAGCCCAAGGCGACGCCGAGGCCCATCTCGCCGCTACCTTCGCGCGCCTGGTGGGTGGGCACCAGGAAGGGCCGGCGGCGCTGCACGTCAATGGGCGCGACATCCCGGCGCGCCGGCTGGGGCCCGACCTGGCCTGGTTCGATTTCGAGGTCCTGTGCGGTGGCCCCCGCGCCGCCGCCGATTACATCGAGATCGCGCGGGAGTTTCACACCGTCCTGCTCTCCGGGGTACCCCGCCTCACTGCCCGTCAGGACGCGGCGGCACGGCGCTTCCTGCACCTGGTGGACGAGCTTTATGATCGCCGCGTCAAGCTCATCCTCAGCGCCGCGGTGCCCCTGGAGGAGCTGTATTCAGGCGAACTGCATGACTTTGCGCATGAACGCCTGACGAGCCGACTGGTGGAGATGCAGTCAACCGGCTATCTCGCCGCCGGTGGCGAGGGGCGGGCGCCTTAGCTCGAGGTTGGGGCGCCGCTCTGGTACGTCGCGAGCAGCCGCCGATACCGGCCCCAGTCGAAGGCCGGACCCGGGTCCGTCTTGCGTCCGGGGGCGATGGCACTGTGGCCGACGATGCGTTCGGGGGTGATGGCGGGAAAACGGGCCAGGAGGTCGCGGCTGGTATCGGCCAGGACCTGGTACTGGGCGGTGGTGTAGGGTACCTCGTCCGCCCCCTCCAGTTCGATGCCGATGGCGTAGTCGTTGCAGCGCTCCCGGCCCAAGAAGCTCGAGACCCCGGCGTGCCAGGCGCGTTTGCGCAGATCGACGTACTGGATGAGTTCGCCATCACGGCGGATCAGCAGGTGGCTGGAGACGCGCAGCCCGGCGATGGGACGAAAATAGGGGTGGGCCTCGGGGTCGAGGCGGTTCTGGAAGAGGGCGTCGATCCAGGGGCCGCCAAACTCCCCGGGTGGCAAGCTGACCCCATGGATGACCAGCAGATCCACCAAGATGCCGGGTGGGCGCTCGTCCCAGTTAGGGGAGATGAGCCGCCGGGCCTGGGGCAGCCAGCCGCTGTCCCCAACCCTGGTTGAGGATTCGGCAACCTGTGACTCAGGTCCAGTGACCTCCGGACCCGCCGGGGCTCGTCGGTAGCATGATGATGCCCCGGTATTTTCCGGACCCTGGCTTTCCGGAACCAAGCTCGGGTCCCTGCCCATGCGCGGCGCTCAGAGGTGAGGCACCAGGCCCTTCATCACCAGGTCGGTGAGGCTTACCACTCCCAGCACCTCCCGGTCCTTGACCACCGGCGCCCGACTCAGGTCGAAACGGTCGAAGAGGCGGGCGCAATAGCGGATGTCCATGTCGGGATGCACGGTAATGGCCGGCTTGACCATGATCTCGTAGATGTTGACCCGGTCCGGGGCCCGGTCCTTGGCCAGCACCTCCCGGGCGATATCGGACAGGACGACGATGCCCAGTTCATCATTCTCGCTGCGCGGTTTGACGATGAGGGTCTTGGTATCGATGTGGCGCATGGCCTCCAGGGCGGCGGCCACCGTCGCCATGCCATCGACCAGGTCAAAATGGGGCTTCATGACGTCGCGGACGCGAATCAGGGGTCGGGTGCTCATGGTTCAAAGCTCCTCTTCGACGAGTTCCGTCAGCTTGCGGACCTGGTGATCGATGCCGACCGCGTCCTCTACATCGACCTGAAAGGCGATACCGGACCCCGGCCTGTCGCGGAAGCCACCGGCCTGGGCGATGGTCTCCAGGATGTGGCGGCTAAGGTGCTCTTCCACCAGCAGCAGGATGACGTCGCGCTGGGTCTCCAGGGTCAGGCCGAAGAAGGTCTTGGTCTTCTCGACCCCTTCGCCCCGGGCCTGGTTGATGACGGTGGAGCCCGTGGCGCCGGCCTTGCGGGCGGCATCCAGGACGGCTTGGGTCGATCGGTCCTCGACGAAGGCCAGAATCAGTTTGAAGTGCATGGATCTCAATCCTCGCGAAACGGGGGCGGGGTGTGGACGGCCAGGGGGATCGGGGTCAATCCCGCGATGCCGCCCGTGCGGCGGGGGTAAGCGCTTCCTCCTGGGGGGGGCTTTTCCTGCGCAGCCACCAGTGGGCAAGCATGCCGTAGGACATGACGATGATCATGGGTAATAGGGACGCGAAGGCGATCAGACCGAAACCGTCGATCATGGGATCCCGTCCCGGCGTGCGTTCGGCGAGTCCGACCCCCAGCGCCGTGACCAGGGGTACGGTGACCGTGGAAGTGGTGACGCCCCCGCAGTCAAAGGCAATGGGGACAATGAAGCGTGGCGCCAGTTTGGCCATGGCCAACACCAGCAGGTAACCCGGGATAAGCCAATAGGCGATGTTGGTACCATCGATGATGCGCGCACAGCCGATCATAATGCCGATCCCGACGCCGACCGAAACCAGGGATCGCAGCCACAGGCCGTTCAGTTGGCCGACACTGACCTTGTCGGCCTTGATCGACAAGGCGATCAGCGCCGGTTCCGCCATGGTTGTCGCGAAGCCGATCAGAAAGCCATAGAGGTAGAGCACCCAGAGGGAGACGCCGTCGCGCATCAGGCCCCGGGTCATCTCGTCGCCCAGCGGGAAGAGCCCGACTTGCAGGCCTTCGTCGAACATGTAGAGCCCCAGGGCCACCAGCAGCATGCCGACCGCCAGGCCCTTGGGGTTGGCCAAGGGCCGCCGCAGGATGACATAACTCGACAACAGGACCACGGCGATGATCGGCAAGAGATTGCGGACCATGTGCAGAAAATCGGTCAATATCTCCAGGGCGGGGTGGAGGTGTTGGGGCTCCGGGGGCAAGGCTAGCGCGATGGCGGCCTGATCAGCGGGCACGAAAAAGAGAATGCCGTAGATCTGGATAATGATCATGGGTGCCAGGGCACCGAAGGCGATGAGGCCGAAGCCATCGAGCATGGGATTGCGGCCGCTGATCGTCATGGCCAGGCCGACGCCGAGCGCCGCCAACATGGGCGCGGTAACCGTGGACGCGACGACCCCACCGGAATCAAAGGCCAGGCCAACCAGTTCTGGCGGCGCGAAGGCGGTGGAAATGATGACGATCAGGTAACCGGGGATCAAATAATGGGCGATAGAATGTCCGCGCACGATGCGCCAGACGCCCACCATGACCGCCAGACCCACGCCCAGGGCCGCCACCATGCGCAGGGTCAGGGCGCCCATGCTCCCACCCGATACCGCCTCGGCCTTGTAGGCCACCGCCATCAAGGCCGGCTCGGCGGCTACCGAGGCGAAGCTGATGGAGAAGGCGAACAGCATCAGCCAGAGGAAGGAGCCCCGGCGGGCATAGTCGTAAGCCATGGTCTCGCCGATGGGAAAGATCGCCACGTCGAGGCCCTTGACGAACAAGGCCAGGCCGAGCAGCACGACGGCAAAGCCCCCCACGAGCGCTACCGGGTTATCCGGCAGGTGCTGAATAAAGAAAGCCTGGAAAATGACCACGACGATCAGGGTCGGGGCCAGATCCCGAGCCGCGTCGTAGAGCAGTTCGCGGACGGCGTGGATCAGTGCGACAGCCATGCCTGCCCCGTTTCTTGAAGGCCTTGGGCGGGCGGCGTCTTGCGGGGCAAGAGGGAGGGGTAATGATGCTGGTCTGTCATCGGCTCTTGAAGAAATCCAATAAAATTATGTAATAAGCGGTTGCTGGCAAGAACAGCCCTAACCGAAGCTAAGGGCTGGGCCAAACAAAAGAAACCACCCGGCTGCTGGGATTCAGGGGATCGCCGGCAGCCTTAGCGCGGGCGGTTCAGGAAATCTTCGGTACAATGTTCGCCGGATTGTAACAAAATAATTAAAAATGGCGAGCGCCAAGGGTTGCCGCCAAGAGGTAGATTTTTCATGAGTCAAGAGATGTCTTCCCCCCTGCCGCCACGGGATGCGCCCACACCCCTGGACCACGGTATCATCGCAGAGCAAGTCCGCGCCGCCCTGGTCGAGGATCTCGGGGATGGGGATCGTACCGCCCGCCTGCTGCCGGCGGATCAGGTCGCGCGGGTGGAACTGATCACCCGCCAGGAGGCGGTCATCTGCGGTCGCGCCTGGTTTGACGAGACCTTCCACCAGATCGATGGCCGTGTCGTCAGCGACTGGCGGCTGAGCGACGGGGATCGCGTTGGCCCCGGCGACTGTCTGTGCCGAATACAGGGCCCCACCCGCGCCCTCCTCACGGGGGAGCGTACCGCCATGAACTTCCTGCAGACCCTGTCTGGCACCGCCACCCGTGCCCGCCATTACGCCCAGCTCGTCGCGGATCTGCCGGTGCGCCTCCTCGACACCCGCAAGACCATCCCGGGTCTGCGTCTGGCCCAGAAATACGCCGTGCGCTGTGGCGGTTGCCACAACCACCGCCTGGGGCTGTTTGACGCCATCCTGATCAAGGAGAACCACATCCTGGCGGCGGGCTCCATCGCCGCCGCCCTCGCCGCCGCCCGCGACCTGGCCGAGGGCCTGCCGGTGGAGATCGAGGTCGAAAACCTCGCCGAGGTTGAGCAGGCCCTGGCGGCGGGCGCTACCCACCTGCTCCTCGACAACTTTCCCATCGAGGCCCTGCGTCAGGCGGTGCGGCTAGTCGCGGGCCGCGCCCGCCTGGAGGCCTCCGGCGGCATCACCCTGGAGACCTTGCGGGTCATCGCCGAGACCGGCGTGGACGATATCTCCATCGGTGATCTGACGAAGGACCTGGTGAGCGTGGATCTCTCCATGCGGTTTTTACCGGCTTGAGCCCAATGCCTTGCTTGCGGTATGCCTTTCCTATTCACGAGGCCGGTTAATGAATGAAATCGCCGGCCCCCAGGCAGAAGCTCTGATTGCCAAACTCCTGGCCCAGCCAGAAACGATTCACTTCGATGCCAAACGGGTCTCGGGCAAGATGGTCGGCAAGGCCCTGGAGACCCTGTGTGCCTTCGCCAATACCGCCGGCGGTGACCTGGCTTTGGGCCTGGAGGATTTGGCCAAGGCAAAGGGTGCCGACAGACTTTACGGCCTTGCCGAAAACCCGGAAGCGGTCGACGAACTGTGCCGCAAAACCCTAACCCATATGCTCCCCGCCATAGAGGGGCTGCGTTGGGTGCGGATCGCGTGTCAATTGCGGGACGGGACGCCGGGCCAGGTGCTGCTGCTCAGGGTGCCGCAAAGTCCTAAGGTCCATTCCCTCCTTGACGATGGCACCTGGACCCGGCTGGATGCCAGTAACCGCGAAATGGCCGCCAGCGAGATTACCGAGCTTTCTTACCGGCGAGGGGTCATCAGCGCCGAGTCCGAGCCGGTGGCCTTGCCCTTTGAGTTGCTGGAGACCGATACCTGGCGTCTATTTGCAACCCAACGTGGCTTTCTCACCGGCGATCAGCCCGATCGTTTGTTTCGCATTGGCCTCGCTAAACGGGTAAGAGGCGAGTTGCAGCCCCTGCGTGCGGCTGTGTTGTTGTTCGCCGAAGACCCCGGCGGCCTCTTGGCCGCCCAGCAAACACGGGCGGATATCCGAGTCTTCCACTATCGTGGCAACCAGGTCGAGCCAGGGGCTGTACCCAACCTCCTCAAGCCGCCCAAGACGATCTCCGGTCCCCTCCCCGTGCAGATCACACGCGCCAATGACTATGTGCTGGACTCCCTGGTGGCGGGCCTCACCCTCGCTGTATCGGGTTTCAAGACGGTACACCGCTATCCAGAGCGGGTCATCAAGGAGGCGATCACCAATGCCGTCATTCACCGAGACTACCGGCTGAACCGCGACATTCAAATACGCATCTTTGACAACCGCATCGAAATCGTCAGCCCGGGTCTTTTCCCGGCCACCATCACTCCGGCCAACATAAGTAGGGCGGGCTCCTTCGCCCGAAACCCCCTCATCGTCCGCAACCTGCGTGAGTTTCCCGTACCGCCCAATGTGGACGCGGGCGAGGGGGTGCGCATGATGTTCGCCGAGATGCGCGCGGCGAATCTGTACCCACCTTTCTATAGTGAGAATCGCGACAGTGTCCAACCCACGGTAACGGTGATGCTGCGCAACGAGGAACGGCCGCCGATTTGGGAGCAGGTGAGCGATTGGATCGACCGCAACGGGGCCTTGGCCAATAGCGATCTGTGTCGGATCGCGGCCGTGGATACCCTGAGGGCCTCCAGGATGCTTAAGGGCTGGGTGGCGCAGGGCATCCTTTTGCGTGACGATGCCGGTGGCAAACGCCACACGGTGTACCGGAAGCCCAACCCGGACGGGGATGCCGGCGCGGACGTTTCATTATCCTTGCCGCTGGATAATGGCGAGGAAAAATGAAAAAAGTTTTTTATAAACAATCTATTGTCCTCGTTCCCATTATCTTGGGGGTGCCAAGGGGCCTCGGTGGGCGGCAACTACCCGCGAGACCGCGCTTGTGCGTAACCGGCTGATCCTTGCCCTGGCCAGCGAGCTGGTCACTCCGCACGTCTCCCCTGGTGTTGGTCTGGCAACCCTGCTGACCCAGTGTGGGTTTGAGCGGTCAGTCACCGCAAAGCTACTCGGTAGCCAGGCGCTATAATCGCGCCGGGGCGTGCCCATGATTGGACTTTTCCCAAGAGACTGAAATGATCAATCCCTTTGCCATTGGTCGCCTGCCGCGCATCGAGTTCGGTTCCGGCGCCATCTCCCATCTGCCGGCGATTGCCGCTCGCCATGGCCGGCGCTTGCTGATCCTGACCGGTGCTCGCTCCTTTAGCGCGTCCCTGCACTGGGAGGGGCTGCGTAAGGCGCTGGCGGATGGTTACTTCGGGGGGGAGATCGTGCGCATCACGGGCGAGCCTTCGCCGGATGAGATCGATAGCATCGTCCGGCTCAGCCGGGACGGCCACTTCGATGCAGTAATTGGCATCGGCGGCGGCAGCGTACTGGATGCCGCCAAGGCCGTGGCGGGTCTGCTTAAGCCCGGCAACAGCGTCATGGACCACCTGGAGGGCGTCGGCCCCGAGCTGCCCTATCGCGGTCCGGCCACGCCCTTCATCGCCGTCCCCACCACGGCGGGCACGGGTTCGGAGGCGACGAAAAATGCCGTGCTCACCCGCCAGGGCCCGGATGGCTTCAAAAAGTCCTTCCGCGACCACGCCTTGATGGCCGAATACGCCATCGTCGATCCGGACCTGCTGGCGTCTTGTCCAGCGGCTTTGATCGCCGCCAATGGCATGGACGCCTTTACCCAATTGCTGGAGGCCTATGTCTCGACCCGCGCCAATCCCATGACCGACGCCCTGGCGCTGGCGGGGCTGGCGGCGGTGCGCGATGGCTTGATGCCCTGGTATCAGGGCGGGGAGGGCGCCGCCGCCGGGCGGGAAAAGATGGCCCTGGCCGCCCTCTGGTCCGGCATCTGTCTGGCCCAGGCAGGGCTGGGGTCGGTGCATGGTTTGGCCCAGCCGCTGGGGTCTTTCTTTCCCATCGCGCATGGCGTGGTCTGCGGCACCCTGGTGGCGGCGGCGACGCGGATCAATATCGAGGCCCTGCGGGCGCGGGCGCCAAACTCGCCCGCCCTCGCCAAGTACGCCATCGTCGGCCGTTTGCTGGGCGCGGACCCGCGGGCCAGCGACGACTCCGCCCGTGACGGCTTGCTCGACACCCTGGAGGAGTGGACCCAGCTCCTGAAGCTGCCGCTCCTTTCGGAACTGGGCGTCACGGCGGGGGATTTCCCCCGCATCCTGGCCCACTCGCGGGGTTCCAGCATGAAGACCAATCCCATCCCCTTGCACAACGCCGAGATCGAGCGGGTTCTCAACCTGCAGTTGCTGGCGGCTTAGGGATCAAGCCGTTCCGCCAGCCTCTGGGGGCCCTGCTGGCGGCTTGATTCCGGCGCGGGCAAGCGACTAGAATGAACGTTCATTCCAATTCCGTCGCGCTAAGCGCCGAGGTATTTCATGGGTCACCTGTTTCCTGTTGCCGCCCTGCCGCTGGCGGGTCTGATCACTGCCATCATGCTTGCCGGTTGTGGCCAGGGTTCCCCAACCGGTGGACCGGGCGGGGCGCCGGGTCAGATGCCGCCGCCCGAGTTGGGTGTCTTCACCGTCGTGGCGGAGCCCGCCGATCTGACCATGGAACTGGTGGGCCGCGCCACGCCTTACCGGATCGCGGAGGTGCGGCCCCAGGTGGGCGGCATCATCAAGTCCCGCGAGTTCCAGGAGGGGGGCGAGATCACCGCCGGCCAGCCCCTGTATCTGATTGATCCCGCTCGCTACGAGGCGGCCCGGGATAGCGCCGAGGCGGCCCTGGTCCGCGCCCGCGCTACCCGGGAGCGCGCCGAGAAGAAGGCGGAGCGGTATGGCGACCTGCTGAAGAATAAGGCGGGTAGCCTGGAGCAATTCGATGATGCCCAGGCGGCCTTGAAGGAGTCGGCGGCGGACGTCCAGGTCGCCGCGGCGGACCTGACCAAGGCCAGGATTGAACTGGAATACACCCGTATCACCTCCCCCATCGACGGCCAGATCGGCCGCTCGACCGTGACCCAGGGCGCCCTGGTGACCGCCAACCAGGCGCAGGCCCTGGCGACGGTCCAGCAACTCGACCCCATTTATGTCGATCTTACCCAGTCAGCGGCCCAGCAGTTGCGGCTGCGCCGTGCCCTGGAGGATGGAAGCCTGCGGCGCTCGGAGGACGGGCAGCCCAAGGCGACCCTGACCCTGGAGGACGGCTCGACCTATCCCCACGAGGGGCGTCTGGCATTCTCCGAGGTCAGCGTGGATCAGGGCACGGGTACCGTCACCCTGCGGGCGACCTTCCCCAATCCCGACCATGTCCTGCTGCCCGGCATGTTCGTGCGTGCCCAGGTCGAGGAGGGGACGCGCCAGGAGGCCATCCTGGTGCCCCAGCCCGGTATCCAGCGGGATCGGCAAGGCCAGGCGGTGGCCCTGGTGTTGAACGAAGAGGATGTGGTCGAGCAGCGCCAGGTCGAGACGGATCGCGCCCTGGGAAATCGCTGGCTGATCAATGAGGGGCTCAAGCCTGGTGACCGCCTGATCGTCGAGGGGGTGCAGAAGGCCAAGCCTGGCGTCAAGGCCAAGGCCGTCGATTGGCGGCCGGCCGCGCCCTGAATGGGTCCGCCCCCGGTGGCTGGCGGGTCCGTACCCGCCGCGCCCGGCCGCGCCACTTCGTTAAAGTAGAGAGACTCCCTCATGGCCCATTTTTTTATCGACCGCCCGGTCTTCGCCTGGGTTATCGCCATCCTCATCATGTTGGCAGGGGTCCTGGCGATCTGGATCCTGCCGATCAGCCAATATCCCGCCATTGCCCCGCCGGCCATCGCCATCACCGCCAACTATCCGGGTGCCTCGGCGCAAACGGTTCAGGACTCGGTGACCCAGATCATCGAGCAACAGATGAACGGTCTCGATGGCCTGCGCTACATGTCCTCCACCAGCGAATCAAACGGCCAGGCGACGGTGACCCTGACCTTCGCTAACGGGACCAACCCCGATACCGCCCAGATGCAGGTCCAGAACAAGCTGCAACTGGCCAGTGTGCTGTTACCGGAGGAGGTGCGGCAGCAGGGGCTGACGGTGGCCAAGTCGGTGCGCAACTTCCTTATGATCGTGGCCTTCGTTTCCCGTGATGGCCGCCTAAGCAAGGCCGACCTGGGTGACTATGCCAACAGCATGGTCAAGGACCCTATCAGCCGCATCCCTGGCGTGGGCGAAGTAACCCTGTTCGAGACCCAGTACGCCATGCGCATCTGGCTCGACCCCCACAAGCTGAACCAATACGGCCTCACGCCCGCCGATGTCTGGGCCGCCATCGAGGCCGAGAATGCCCAGGTCTCCGCGGGTCAACTCGGGGCCCGTCCCGCGGACCAGGGCCAACAGTTCACCGCGACCGTGAATGTCCAGAGCCGGCTGGCGTCGCCGGAGGAGTTTGGCGCCATCCGCCTGCGCGCCCAGGAGGATGGGGCTACGGTTTACCTCCGCGACCTGGCCCGCATCGCCTTGGGCAGCGAGAGCTATAGCCGCAATGGCCGCCACCTGGGCAAGCCCGCCGCCGGCATGGCGATCCGCCTGGCCACCGGGGCCAATGCCCTGGAGACCGCCGACGCGGTGAAACGCAAGGTGGCGGAGTTGGCCCCCTATTTTCCCGCGGGCATGGAGGCCGTTTACCCCTACGACACCACGCCCTTCGTGCGCATCTCTATCGGTAAGGTGGTGACCACCCTCATCGAGGCGGTGGTCCTGGTGTTTCTGGTCATGTACCTCTTCCTGCAGAACTTCCGCGCCACCCTGATCCCGGCCATCGCCGTGCCCGTGGTGCTGCTCGGCACCTTTGGCGTTTTGGCGGCCTTTGGCTATAGCATCAATACCTTGACTCTCTTCGCGATGGTGCTGGCCATTGGCCTGCTGGTAGATGATGCCATCGTGGTGGTGGAAAACGTCGCGCGGGTCATGCACGAGGATCGGCTCCCGCCCCGGGAGGCGACGCGCAAGTCCATGGACCAGATCACCAGCGCCATCATCGGCATCGCCCTGGTGCTCTCGGCGGTCTTCGTGCCCATGGCCTTCTTCGGGGGCTCCACCGGGGTCATCTACCGGCAGTTCGCCGTCACCATCGTCTCCGCCATGTTGCTGTCGGTGCTGGTGGCTCTGACCCTGACGCCGGCCTTGACGGCGACCCTGCTCCAGCCTATCGATCACGATCATCATGAGCGGCGCCGGGGCTTCCTGGGCTGGTTCAACCGCAGCTTCAATCGCAGCGTCGGTTTTTACACCCGGGGCACCGGCTTCATGCTCCAGCGGCGCTGGGTGTTTTTGGCGGTCTATGTCCTGCTGGTAGGGGTCCTGGGCTGGTTATATCCGCGCCTGCCGAGCGCCTTCCTGCCGGATGAGGATCAGGGCATCCTTATTATGCAGGCGGTGCTGCCCTCGGGCGCCACCCTGGAGCGCACCGAGAAGGTTCTGGAACAGATCGAGCGGCACTTCCGCGAAAATGAGTCCGAGGCGGTTCAGGAATTCATCACGGTGGCAGGCTTCAGCTTTGCTGGACAGGGCCAGAACATGGCTATCGGTTTCGTCAAGCTGAAGGACTGGTCGGAGCGCAATCGGCCGGACCTGGGGGTGCGCGCCGTCGCGGGGCGGGCCATGCAGGCCTTCGCTGGCATCCGCGACGCCCAGGTGTTTGCTTTTCCGCCCCCGGCGGTGATCGAACTGGGCACCGCCACGGGCTGGAACGTCCAGTTGCAGGACCGGGTCGGGGTGGGACACGAGGCTCTCATGGCCGCCAAGGGCCAATTCATGGGCATGGCGGCCAAGGACCCGCGCCTCATGGCGGTGCGGCCCAACGGGCGAGAGGACGAGGCCCAGCTCCAGGTGGACGTGGACCGTACCCGCGCCGGGGCCCTGGGTTTGTCGCTGGCGGATATCAACCGGACCCTGGCGGTCGCCTGGGGCAGCGCCTATGTCGATGATTTCGTCCACCAGGGCCGGGTCAAGCGGGTCTATCTGCAGGCCGATGCCTCCTTCCGCATGTTGCCCGAGGATCTGGATGCCTGGTATGTGCGCAACAAGCAGGGCGAGATGGTGCCCTTCTCAGCCTTTGCCTCGCTGCGCTGGGTCTATGGGTCGCCGCGTCTGGAGCGTTTCAACGGCCTGCCCTCGGCCGAGATTCTGGGCCAGGCTGCCCCCGGCGTCAGTTCCGGTACCGCCATGGCGGCGGTCGAGGAACTGGTCCAGAAACTCCCCAGCGGCATCGGCCTGGAATGGACGGGCATCTCCTACGAGGAGCGCGCCGCCGGGGCCCAGGCGCCCTTGCTCTTTAGCTTGTCGGTGCTGGTGGTCTTGCTGACCCTGGCCGCCCTTTACGAGAGCTGGTCGGTGCCCTTCGCCGTCATTATGGGGGTGCCCATCGGGGTTCTGGGCGCCGTCCTCGCGGCCATGGGGATGGGCCTGCCGAGCGATATCTACTTCCAGGTCGGGCTGTTGGCTACCATCGGTCTGGCGGCCAAGAACGCCATCCTCATCGTCGAGTTTGCCCGCACCCTGCAGGAACAGGGTCGGGATGCCGCGAGCGCGGCGCTGGAGGCGGCCCGGCTGCGTATCCGGCCCATCGTCATGACCTCTCTGGCCTTTGGTTTCGGCGTCTTGCCGCTGGCCATCAGCACGGGTGCAGGTTCCGGGGCACAACATGCCGTGGGTACCGGGGTGCTGGGTGGCGTTATCGCCAGTACCCTGCTGGGGGTCTTTTTCGTGCCCCTCTTCTTTGTCCTGATCCGGGGGCGGATGCGCCCGCGGGCGGCGGGTGCCGTCGAGCCGCGGGAGGTCTCCGTCCATGGTTGATCCGGTGGACCAACTCTTAGATCAGGAGGTCCGCGGTCAGGTCCGGCGGCAGCGGATCCTGGACGCCGCCGCCGCCTGCTTCATCCGTGAGGGCTTTCATGGCGCCAGCATCGCCCGTATCGCCAAGGCGGCGGGCATGAGCGCGGGCAATCTCTATCACTTTTTCGAGAGCAAGGAGGCCATGATCGCGGCCCTGGTGCAGCGCAAGCTGGATCAGTCACTGGCCCTCTTTGCCCAGATCGAGAATGCCGAGGACCTGTTTCAGGCCATGATGGAACGGGTCGAGGCGAGTCTCAATGAGAGGACGGACCGGGATTACGCGGCCCTGGAACTGGAGATCCTGGCCGAGGCGGCGCGCAATCCCGCGGTGGCGGCCATCGTCCGCGCCGCCGACGCCGCCACGCGCGAGCGCTTGCGCCATCTCTATCGGGCCGCCCGTCAGGCGCGCGGCCTGCCCCTGGGGGACGAGGCCGCCGCGACCGAGGTGTTGACGGCCCTGTTCCAGGGTCTGCCGGCCCGTGCCATCAGTCATCCCGAACTGGATCGGGTCGGTCTGGTGCCCATGTTGCGGTTGGCCCTGGCCACCCTCTTTTGAGGCCAGCCCCGCGGAACGGGGATGGGGCTGTCAGAGATCGCCGCTGGCGCCGGCTTCCATGATCTCGCGCAGGGTGTCGCGCACCTTGATGGCCTTTTCCAGCAGCTCTGGCGGTAGTTCAGCGGTGCGGATGACTAGATCCAGGTCCAGGGTCACCAGCCAGGTATGGCCGTCCCGGTCCTCGATGAGGGTGATGCGGCAGGGCAGATAGGCGGAAAAGTCGATGTCGTAGGCGAGCATGTCGTGGGCGATGATGGCATCGCAGAACTGAAAAATCTCCACCCGCCGGCTCTCGATGCCCATGCTCCGCAATTGCTGGGACAGAGGCAGATGGGCAACCAGCTTAAAGTTCAGGGCATTGGCGCGCAGCTTCATGGACTCGATGGCGCTGTCCGCGGTGACGCCCTCCGCCAGCGGCATCTTCAGGACGGTATCGGCAATCTTCGGCATGGCCCCTTGCTCGGCTGAGCCGAGGGGGCTGATGAGCAGCGAAATCAATGCCAGGATGGCGATGGCGGTCAATTTGCGCATCTCTTGAACTCCTTGGGCCCGGCAGGGGCCCGTTCGGGATGGGTTGATGGAAAAGGCGTCGATCAAAATAGTATTTTGGACCCTGGGCCCGGGGCTGCCAATCAGGGATCAGCCCGCGGGTGTCCCGTTTGCCGTTCTCCGCCCCTTGGCCACTCCTGCAAGCTTGCTCCTCCTGCCATCCTCAGGTGTCTATCCGGTAATGCTTCTCGACGGGCTCCAGAACTTCCCAGGCGCAGGTCAGGCCGGCGGGGAAGCTGATGAGGTCGCCACGCTTGAACTCGCGGGGCTCGCCACCCTCGGGGGTGACCCGAAAGCGCCCGCGCAGGATATAGCAGGTCTCGGCCTTGGCGTAACGCCAGGGAAACGTCGAGACCTCTTTGCGCCAGAGGGGCCAGTGATCGATGCCCAGCACGTCCAGCTTGGCGGGGGAGGGTTTGTGCTCGCAGTAGATTTCCTGGTCGCGGTCGGGATCGCTCATGGCTTGGGCTCCGGGTTGGCAGGCGGCCGGGTTACCCCGGCGGGGTCAGTCCCTCGGGAGTAGGGACAGGGGCGCGGGCTTTTCAAGTCGGGAGCCGTCCCGCCAGGATCTTGCGCCTTTGGCCTCCATGACGGAAACTCCTGAATCATGACAGCATACCTTGAAAAGCTGGCGGAGGTGGTTGGTCAACGCCTCCTGGCGCGCCAGGCCCTGCTCGCCACGGCCGAATCCTGCACTGGCGGTTGGATCGCCCAGGTGGTGACGTCCGTGCCGGGTTCCAGCGCCTGGTTTGATCGGGGCTTCGTCACCTACAGCAATCAGGCCAAGCAGGAGATGTTGGGCGTGGCGCCGGAAACTCTGGCGGCCCATGGCGCCGTCAGCGCCCAGGTGGCGGCGGAGATGGCGGCGGGGGCCCTGAGCCACAGCCAGGCCTGGGTCACTCTGGCGGTGACTGGCGTCGCTGGGCCGGGTGGCGGCAGCGAGGACAAACCCGTGGGTACCGTCTATCTGGCCTGGGCCCGGCGGGACCAGGCGCCCCTGATCCAGCGCCGGCAATTCGCCGGTGATCGCGAGGAGATCCGTCGCCAGACGGTCCGCGTGGCCTTGGAACGCTTGATCGAATTACTCGACGCCGGTGGCTGAGCGTCTCTTCCTGGCCCTCTGGCCGGGCGCTGCCCAGCGTCTGGCCCTCGCCCGAGTCCAGGGTGTATTGCCTCTGCGGGCCGGACGCCCGACTCACCCCGAGGATATCCATCTCACCCTGGTCTTTTTGGGCCCCGCCAGCCCGGAACAGCGCCACTGCGCCGAGATCGCCGCTGGCCGGGTGCGGGGCTGCCCTTTCGAACTGACCCTGGATCGGGTGGGCTCTTTCCCCAGGGCCCGGGTGCTGTGGTGTGGGGCCGATGCCGCGCCGCCCCCTCTGGCCGCCCTGGTCCTGGCCCTGCGGTCGGAACTGGCGAGCTGTGGCTTTGTCCTCGACGAGCGCCCCTATCGTCCCCATGCCACCCTGGCGCGCAAGGCGCCCGCCCTGGAGGCCCGTACCCTTGACTCGCCTATCCGCTGGCCGGTGGCTTCCTTCGTGCTTGCCTGTGGCCAGGAAGGTCCGCCCCCCCGGTACCGCATCCTGCGGAGCTGGTCTCTGGACGGAACTTGCGCAATCAAGTCTTCGGCGTCATGACGGCGCCAATCCTCTATGCGATACTTGATGCCTTGAATTTGGGCAGGGCCAAAGGGCCGCCCAGCGACGGCAACCCTCTAGCCAGGAGCTAACAAAGATGGATGAAAACCGCAAGAAGGCGTTGGCCGCCGCCCTCACCCAGATCGAGAAGCAGTTCGGCAAGGGTTCGGTCATGCGCATGGGCGACGCCGGGGCCATTCGCAACGTGGAGGTCATCTCCACGGGCTCCCTAGGGCTGGATATCGCCTTGGGTGTCGGGGGGGTGCCCCGGGGCCGCGTGGTGGAGATCTATGGTCCCGAGTCCTCCGGCAAGACGACCCTGACCCTGCATATCGTTGCCGAGGCCCAGAAGTTGGGCGGCACCTGCGCCTTTGTCGATGCGGAACACGCCCTGGACCCCCTCTATGCCGGGCGCCTGGGCGTCAAGATGGACGAATTGCTGGTATCCCAGCCGGATACGGGGGAGCAGGCCCTGGAGATCACCGATATGCTGGTGCGCTCCGGCGCCGTGGACGTGGTGGTGGTCGATTCGGTGGCGGCCCTGACGCCCAAGGCCGAGATCGAGGGCGAGATGGGCGACTCCCATGTCGGCCTGCAGGCGCGCCTCATGTCCCAGGCCTTGCGCAAGCTCACCGGCAATATCAATCGCTCCAATTGCATGGTGGTCTTCATCAATCAGATTCGCATGAAGATCGGCGTCATGTTCGGTAGCCCGGAGACCACCACTGGTGGCAATGCCCTCAAGTTTTACGCTTCGGTGCGGCTGGACATCCGCCGCATCGGCGCCATCAAGAAGGGCGAGGAGGTCATCGGCAACGAGACCAAGGTCAAGGTGGTCAAGAACAAGGTAGCGCCCCCCTTCAAGCAGGCGGAGTTCGACATCCTGTACGGCGAGGGCATCTCCCGCGAGGGTGAGATCATCGATCTGGGCGCCCAGCATGGCATCATCGACAAGTCGGGGGCCTGGTACAGCTATGGGGGCAACCGCATCGGCCAGGGCAAGGATAATGTCCGCCTCTATCTGAAGCAGAATCCGGCCTTGGCCGTCGAGATCGAGGCCAAGATTCGCGCCAAGCTGCTGCCTGTCGCGGATGCCGCCCCGGCCCCCGAGGCCGCGCCGGCGGAGTAGCCCCAGGCCGCGCCCGATCCTGTTGGTTATGGACGAGGACCCGGAGGAGTTCGAGGATGAACTCCTGGCGGCTGCACCGCCTGTCCAGGGGGCAGACGCCGCTCGCAACCAAGCCCTGCGCCTGCTCGCCAGCCGGGAGCACAGCCGGAGGGAGCTGGAGCGCAAGCTGCTGGCGCGGGGCTACGAGGCCAGCATCCTGGTGGGGGTTCTAGACGCCCTGACCGAGACGGGCCTCCTGAGCGATGAGCGCATGGCCGAGGCCTACGTGGCTGGACGGCTGCGCAAGGGTTTCGGTCCCCTGCGCCTGCGCCAGGAGTTGCGTGAGCGGGGCCTGGACGACGACCTGATCGGCCCCGTCATTGACTTAAGCCCCGGCGATTGGCTGGAGCTCATGTCCAGGGTGGCGGCCAGGAAATTTGGCCCTGGCCCGGTTACCGATCGCAAGGAACTGGCGCGCCGCGCCCGTTTCCTGGAATATCGCGGCTTTCCGCCGGATCTCGTCGGTCGTTACCTGCGCGGCGGGCCAGAAGCGTGACATTGCCCGGGTCCTCTGGGGCCGTGAAGCGATGACTGTCATTTATTCCGTATTGAGTTTGCCGTCATGAAGAGCAGCGCCGAGCTGAGAGCCAGTTTCCTCGATTTTTTCGCCGCCCACGGCCATCAGGTGGTGCCCAGCAGCCCCCTGGTCCCGGCCAATGACCCGACCCTGCTCTTTACCAACGCGGGCATGGTCCAGTTTAAGGACGTCTTTCTGGGCCGCGACAAGCGTCCCTATCACCGGGCCACCAGCACCCAGCGCTGCGTGCGCGCCGGCGGTAAGCACAACGACCTGGAAAATGTCGGCTACACGGCCCGCCACCACACCTTCTTCGAAATGCTGGGCAATTTCAGCTTCGGGGACTATTTCAAGCACAGCGCCATTCTTTACGCCTGGGAATATCTCACCCAGGTCCTTGCCATTCCCCCGGAGCGCCTCTGGGTGACCGTCTTCCAGGACGACGACGAGGCCGCCGCCATCTGGCTCGACGAGATCGGCGTGGACCCTACCCGCTTCTCCCGCTGCGGCGAGAAGGATAATTTCTGGTCCATGGGCGATACCGGGCCCTGTGGCCCTTGCTCCGAGATTTTCTACGATCATGGCCCCCAGGTCCCCGGCGGCCCCCCGGGCTCCCCGGACGCCGATGGCGACCGCTACATCGAGATCTGGAATCTGGTCTTCATGCAGTTTGACCGGGACGTCAGCGGCAAGCTGACCCCCTTGCCCAAGCCCTCGGTGGATACCGGCATGGGGCTGGAGCGCCTGGCTGCGGTCATGCAGGGCGTCCATAGCAACTACGAGATTGACCTCTTCGTTAAACTCATCGATGCGGCGGCCCAGGCCACGGGCGCTCCGGACCGGGAGTCCAAGGCCCTGCGCGTCATCGCGGACCATATCCGCTCCGCCGCCTTCCTCATCGTGGATGGGGTCACGCCGGGCAACGAGGGACGGGGCTATGTCCTGCGGCGCATCATCCGCCGCGCCATCCGCCACGGCTACCAGCTTGGCCAGGCCGAGCCCTTCTTTTTCGAGCTGGTCGCGCCCCTGGCGGCCGAAATGGGCGACGCCTTCCCCGAATTGACCAAGGCCCAGGAGCGGGTGGCTCATGTCCTCAGGCTGGAGGAGGAACGTTTCGCCGAGACCCTGGAACAGGGTATGCGCATCCTGGAGCAGGCTATCGCCGGCCTCGCGGGAGTCGTCATCCCCGGCGAGACGGTGTTCAAGCTCTACGATACATACGGTTTCCCCCTGGATCTGACCGCCGACATTGCCCGCGAGCGGGGGCTGACCCTGGACACTGCCGGCTTTGATCGCGAGATGGCCCGGCAGAAGGAGCGCGCCCGCGCCGCCAGTCACTTCAGCGCCGGTGCCGGCGCCGCCTTGCGACTGGAGGGCGAGACCTGCTTTACGGGCTATGAGCACCTGGATGACCTCGCCCATGTGCTTGGCATTTACCGGGGCGAGGAAGCGGTCGAGGTCCTGAGTGCTGGCGACGAAGGCATCCTGGTCCTAGATCAGACACCCTTCTACGCCGAGTCCGGAGGCCAGGTCGGTGACCGCGGCTGGCTGACGGGTGAAGGGGTGCGCCTGACGGTACTCAATACCCAGAAGCTGGGCGGGGATGTCTTCGGGCATGTCTGCCGGGTGGAGGCGGGCGAACTGCGCGTCGGCGATAAGCTCGAGGCCAAGGTGGACGCGGAACGGCGCCGCGCCACGGCCCTCAACCACTCCGCCACCCACCTGATGCATGCGGCCCTGCGCCACATCCTGGGCGATCACGTCCAGCAGAAAGGCTCCCTGGTGGACCCGGAGCGGCTGCGCTTCGACTTTTCCCACTTCGAGCCCGTCAGCCGCGAGCAACTCCGGGCGATCGAACGCCTGGTGAACCAGGAAATCCGCGAGAATCACCCGATCGAGACCCGCGTCATGACCCTGGAAGACGCCAAGGCCACGGACGCCATGGCCCTCTTCGGCGAGAAATACGCTGACCAGGTGCGGGTGCTGCGCATGGGCGACTTCTCCACCGAGCTCTGTGGCGGCACCCATGCCCGGGCGGTGGGGGACATAGGTCTCTTCAAGATCCTGGGCGAGGGCGGTATTGCCTCTGGCGTGCGCCGCATCGAGGCCACCACCGGGGCCCAGGCCCTGGCGGCCGTCGAGGCGGACGAGGAGCGTCTGCTGCGCCTGGCCAGCCTGGTCAAGGGCAGCCGGGAGGATCTGGACGACAAGGTTGCCGCCCTGCTGGAGCGCGCCAAGCGGCTGGAAAAGGAATTGGCGGACCTCAAGGCCAAGGCCGCCAGCGCCGCGGGCCAGGATCTGGCCGACCAGGCGGAGGAGATGGGTGGCATCAAGGTGTTGGCGGCGCGACTGGATGGGGCCGACGCCAAGGCCCTGCGCGACGCCCTGGACCGGCTCAAGGACAAGCTGGGTTCCGCCATCATCCTGCTCGCCGCCGAGAGCGAGGGCCGGGTCAGCCTGGTGGCGGGGGTGACCAAGGACCTGACCGATCGCTTCCAGGCCGGAGATCTCATCCGCGAGGCCGCCGCCAAGGTGGGTGGCAAGGGCGGCGGCCGGGCGGACATGGCCCAGGCGGGAGGCACCGACCCCACCGGCCTGCCCGCGGCCCTGGCCCTGGCCAAGGAGTGGGCCCGGGCCCGGGTCAATCCCTAAGATTGCGGTTTTCTTCCCCTGGCCGCCCCGAACCTCGGGGCGGCTAGGTATTTTTGACATTGGCAGAAGTAAGGAGAGTGCCATGGCGCTCATTGTTCAAAAATACGGCGGCACCTCCGTCGGCAGCGTGGAGCGCATCCAGAATGTTGCCCAGCGTGTGAAGCGCTGGCGCGACCGGGGCGATCAGGTGGTGGTGGTCGTCTCCGCCATGTCTGGCGAGACGGATCGTCTCATCGGTCTGGCCAAGGCCCTGCAGGAGCGTCCCCTCCCGCGGGAACTGGATGTGCTGCTAGCCACCGGGGAACAGGTCACCATCGCCCTGCTGGCCATGGCCCTGGACCAGATTGGCTGTCCCGCCCGCTCCTACACGGGCGCCCAAGTCCAAATCCTCACGGACAGCGCCCACAACAAGGCGCGCATCCGCGAGATCGAGGGGGCCAACATCCGGGCGGATCTGGATGCCGGGAGCGTGGTCGTGGTGGCGGGCTTTCAGGGCGTGGATGAAGACGGCAATATCACCACCCTGGGGCGCGGCGGGTCGGACACCTCCGCCGTGGCCGTGGCCGCCGCCCTGCACGCCGACGAATGCCAGATCTACACCGACGTGGATGGTGTCTATACCACGGACCCGCGCGTGGAGCCCCGCGCCCGCAAGCTCGACCGCATCACCTTCGAGGAGATGCTCGAGATGGCCAGCCTGGGCTCCAAGGTCCTGCAAATCCGCTCCGTGGAGTTTGCGGGTAAGTACAGGGTTCCCTTGCGCGTGCTCTCCAGCTTCGAAGAGGGGGAGGGCACGCTGATTTCACTTGAGGAGGACGCCGTGGAACAAGCGGTCATTTCCGGTATTGCATTCGCCCGCGACGAGGCCAAGCTGACCATCCTGGGAGTCCCGGACCAGCCGGGCGTCGCCTACAAGATTTTGGGTCCCATCGCGGACGCCAATATCGAAGTGGACATGATCATCCAGAATATCGCCGCCGACGAGGCGACGACGGACTTCACCTTCACCGTCCATCGCAGCGAGTATCAGCGGGCCCTGGAGATCCTCAAGGGGACCGCCGCCTCTCTGGCCGCGCGTCAGGTCCTGGGTGACGATCGGATCGCCAAGATCTCCATCGTGGGCGTTGGCATGCGCTCCCACGCGGGCATCGCCAGTAAGATGTTCGCCGCCCTGGCCAAGGAGGGGATCAATATCCGCATGATCTCCACCTCCGAGATCAAGATCTCCGTGGTGGTGGACGAGAAATATCTGGAACTCGGCGTGCGTACCCTGCACAGTGCCTTTGGCCTGGACAAAAACGACTGATCGGAGATGAACGGCCCCAAAAAGGCTTGCTATCGCGCAAAAAGGCCTTTTTGGTGCCTCTGGCAGTTGCTAAAATTCACTACACACGGAGTCGTACCCAGGCCTTCGTGTTTGGTTGCTTCGCGGTCCCAGCGTCTGAGCCGGCAATGCCGCTCCTCGCCGCCCCTGGCCCGCGTTCTGGTTAAAGGAATAGAAAGGGAGAGAACGCGACATGTTGATACTCACGAGAAGGGTCGGCGAGACCCTCATGATCGGAGATGAGGTGACCGTCACCGTCCTTGGCGTCAAGGGCAACCAGGTGCGCATCGGCGTCAACGCCCCCCGGGACGTCGCCGTCCATCGCGAGGAGATCTACGAGCGTATCAAGCGCGAACAAGCCGGGCAGGGCGGCGGTGGCGAAGTTGATAGCGATATCGATAACGAAAGCGATTAGCTCTGGCGCCTAAGGGCAGGCGGGACTATAATGCTCCGCCTGCTAAGGCACCTGCCAAAAACCGCCAAGGTTTCCAGGAGAGATGGCCGAGAGGCTGAAGGCGCTCCCCTGCTAAGGGAGTATGGGGCTTATACCTCCATCGAGGGTTCGAATCCCTCTCTCTCCGCCACTACTTGATAAACCATCATTTTACATTAAAAATGAATCGGTTACGAGTTATCACAGCACCTCCTTCACCCAATGTTTTCACCCAAGGCGTTCACCCCATATCGCCAAGGCGTGAAAAAAATTCTGACCTACGGTTTGTGTGTTTATCGCCGGCGGTGACCGCTAGGCCTTCATGTCCGACCTCCCCATCCTGGCAGACACCTCCTGGACTGCTGCGCACTGTCCCGCGATCCTGCCGCCAATGACCTGACCCGCTATATCCTGGAAGCGGAGATCGACGTCACGGGCCAGGCCGACTTGATGAACCAGGTCTTCAACCACTGGAAGTCAGGCAGCGCCAATGCGGATGAATACCTGCGCGCCATCGAATCGCAACGGATGGTGTAGCTGGTCTCCCAGTTAGCCGACGATGCACCCGTTGTGCTGATGGGCGATGTCAACGCCGATGTCCGCGATGAACAACAAACTCCTCTCGTCTTCACGGCGGAACCTACCGATCCCCTACCCACGGACTTTGTGACCGCGCCTGCAGCCGCACCCGGCTACTACACCTACCTGATCTCGCTTGCCCAGATCCTAACAGGCTTCGGGATTCCTCAGATCACCTTTGGCATACATTCTGTAAGCTATTAGCAGACAGCACAATCAGGAGCATCTGGAAACTCTCCCAAATTCCCCCTGGTCCCTCTTATCGATCTCATGACACCGCAGAAGCCCAACCAGGCGACCTTAACCAGAACCCAAGCCCAAACCCTGCCCGATGGTCCCTCAAGCTCCCAGAAGCGTTTGTATGTCCCCTGGCCAGGATGATGATCTCTGAGCCAGGGAGATATACTCGCAACTCAGAATCATTAACGTATCGATTTAATTAAATATATTCAGCTAATATCCTTTTTGAAATTTGAACTCAGGGGGGACACAAAATTCATGCAGGTTGCGAAGACTGGGTGCCCTTTTGGGGGACGCTCCAAGTAGCAGATGGGCTTGGGGATTATTGTCCAGATTCAATAGGCTACGGGTGTCCGCACTACAAGTATCGGGAGGCGGCGCTACAAGTAGCGGGGATCTCGGGAAGGGGTGGAGGAGACCGGGACACACTACCCTGATTGATCTGGAGGACTTTTTCGTGGTTTCTGAAAAAGATTGCAAAAAATCAGGGTGCTGATTCTAGTGAAGAAAGCGGTCAAAATGTCGTAAACGGTCGCGAAACGAGGGGTTAGACGGCTGGGCAAGGGCGGTCTAGGCTGCGGATTGGGCTGTGGATGGGAAATGGGACTGACCTCTTGGGCTGGCGCGGAAAGACATATCAAATTGCCAGGGAAATGGGCCGTAACCGGGTATGGCTCAACCAGCCCCTTGGTCAGGCAATGCCGAAAAAGAGAAGGTCTGGCATAATCAGGACCTCTACAAGGGTCACAGGGGCTTCGGGAATCTATATAGATATCTGTGGCTTATAGCGGGTGGCTGTAACAGTAGCAGTGGTTGGGACTAAAAGAAGCAGGAGGTGGGGAAGGAAAGACCATGATGAGAGCAGGGGGGGTGACTGATATTGTCTGAATTGATATCATTAATTCCGGGACAAGGTTTTGTTTAATTGCAAAGTGTAAATCGCTATCGTAACTTCACAGATCCACCCTATGCATCCTCCTACTTTTAGACTCGACATTGAAGGTCTGCGTGCTATCGCTGTAATTAGTGTCATCATAAATCACATCTCTTATCATGCACTCCCCAGTGGTTATTTGGGAGTTGATATTTTCTTTGTTGTATCTGGGTATGTTATAACAGGCTCAATACTAAAAATTCACCAGCGATCTTTTTTGAGTTTTGTTGCTGAGTTTTACGCCAGGAGAATAAAACGCATCATATCTGCGCTTATTGTTTGCGTTGTATTAACTAGCCTTGTAATTAGTTTGATTAATCCCTCTCCAGAGATATCACTACGAACTGGATTGGCTTCGATATTTGGGCTGGCTAACGTCTATCTTTATCTACAAGCAACAGATTATTTTGCGCCATCAAGTGCCGTTAATTCGTTTACTCAAACCTGGTCGCTCGGGGTAGAGGAGCAGTTTTATTTATTTTTTCCCTTCTTGATTTACATTTATCAGCGCCATACGGGTTTATTTACTAAATACGCACTGATTGCTTTGCTAACAATCATTTCATTGTCTTCACTAGCTGCGTTTATATATCTCATAAGAATAGATCATCCTTCAACATTTTTTCTTCTTCCAACTCGTCTGTGGGAGCTTGGCATCGGATCTATAACATTCTTTGGAAAACAGCGCCTAGAATCACATCCACAAGTATGTTTTACAAGATACGGATCGTTGGCGCTTCTCATATCCATGATTTTAATACTTTTCATGCCAAGTGAAAACGAAGCATACAATACTCCCATTATTGTAATTATTACATCGCTAATGCTGATTTTCATCAAACCTCATGACATTAGCTATCGATTACTCACTTTAAATATTTTTACTATCATTGGAAAAATATCATACTCACTATATCTTTGGCACTGGAGTGTACTTAGCATTAGCTTGTGGACTATAGGAATCGATGGCTACACAGCACCTTTGCTAGTGCTATTAATGTTGGCTATTTCTTCAGCCTCGTATAAATATATTGAAGCCCCCCTTCGGCAATCAGTTTGGGCATCTTCGAATGCAAAAACTGTTGGTCTTGGTATTTTGGCGTTGCTAGTTACTGCTAGCTTATTATGGCTTTGCATTGTAAATCATAAATTAATTTATATCCAGAGCAAAAATGATTTAAAATTACAGCCCGCGTTTCTTCCTCTTATTGGCTCTGGATTGCCTTATAATCCGAACTGTGTTGTTGATAGCAAAGATCGGCCATATGATGGGAAAAAATTTAATTTATGTACAGTATCTCCAGAGCCACCCGAAAAACCTACGATTTGGGCTCTAGGTGATAGTCATGCTGGACACCTCCAAGGGCTTCTTTATGCCCTGCATGATAAACATGGCATTGGGATACATTTGATAGAAACACCAGGAATCCCCTTTCCGTTTAGGCAAGGCTCATCTTTCAAGCCGCGCATTGAGATATTCGAGGAAATCAAGAGCCGAATAAGGAAAGGCGATATTGTGCTTGTCTCAAGATTATTCACTGACAGAAATGGCGGTAAAAGTCTGAACGATCCATTATGGTATGAGGAACTTCCGCCTCTAGCAGAGCAACTCTCCCAACTGGGGGCATACCTTGTAATAGCTGGTCCACCGCCAATATTCCAGTACGAAGACATTCGAACTTGCAAGATCAACGCGATATCACATGCTTCGCTCTGCGAGATCGATCGGTGGAAAATCGCGCCTGAAATTGATGCTGTTTATAATCGACTCCAGCAACAAGCAGTCAAAACAGACAACCTGTTTATTTTTAATCAATTTGAGCTCTTGTGCCCTCACAGCAAATCAAAATGCTCGCCTTACAAGGGGGATACCTTCTTATTTCGTGACAAGGATCATTTAAACTCCTATGGCTCTGCGCTGTTGGCAGAAAGTTTAGTTGATTTCTTGAATGAGAATCATATCTTTTTACAATGACCTGATGCAGTTTAGAATTAAGTGCAATACCTCTAGCCTTTATGGTGGGCAATCTCTATATTAAAAAACATTTTTTTATTCCAAAAGCATGGCCATCATATATAAATAAATTTTAGGCAATGCTCAACCCCTTTTAACAAGCCAGTCTCACCCCTGGCTTTTTTATGCCCATTCCAACCAAAACCCAAGCATCCCATCAACTCCCCTGCCCATGATCGCATTCTTTAATCTACCTCTAAAGAATCACTAAACCCTATTCGTTAGAATAACCCCCAATCCCCCTTTATGAACCCGCCTCGTGCGGGTTTTTTTATGCCTGGAGAAAGCCATGCTGCAATTCAAAGCACCCAATGACCTGAACAATCTCCCTGAGTCCCATCCCGCCTATCCCCTCGTCAAAGCCCTGGTAGCCAGGTTGATCGTGGATTTCCCACCTGGACGCTCGTATGACCCCGAGGATGATAGGTGGGTTGTAGAACATCCTTATGGACCTCAAGCAGCATCACCAAAGCTCATAGAGCTAAATCCATTTAAGGGCACTGTGGGCCTGCTTGGCCTCGTAGTGGGGCATCTCATCGTAGAGGGGACAATGACAGTATGGGGCCTTGATCATCGTTTAGCCCAAAACCGAGTGTTTCGGTAGGGGATCAAGCATCCTGAAGGAGTGGCAGGAGCGCCGGGTAGGCGTACCCTTGGAAGTGCAAACTGACCGAGGGAAATGCCGTTGCCCGATGCCCCTGCCTGTGTTGACTCTAGTGCAGATCGACGCCCCACGCCAATGCATGATCGCTTGGATCGCGCCAAGTATCGGCATGCGGTGGCGCAAGCGCAGCAGGATGGGCAGAGTCAACGCGCGGCGGTCACCGGCGCCGGCGCCGGCGTGGCGCGCAGCACCCTGCGTCACTGGAACGCACCGCTTGCGCCATTGGCACCGGCGGCGCTGTCGGCCTTCGTCGAGACCCCCGAGGGCGTGGTCTGGCTGCGCCGGATCCTGGTCGCTGCGCACTGGAGCATCGGCGAGCAAGGCGGCGCGGGCGTACGCGTGGTCTGCGACTTTCTCGAGCGTAGTGGACTGTCGGCATTCATCGGCGCCGCCTACGGCACGCAGCAGGCGTTCCAGGCCGGCTTGGAGGAGCAGATCGTTACCGCTGCCACCGAGTTGCGCGAGACACTGGCCCAAGCCATGCCCCATCGCCTGCTGAGTATCGCCGAAGATGAGACGTGGAAGGACGGCATGCGTTTGGTGTGCATCGATGCGGTCTCGAACTTCATCCTGCTTGAGCAGACGAGCGATGAGCGCTCGGCGGCGGCCTGGACACAGGCGCT
>JBGAUK010000033.1:0-32748 GCA_044228695.1 Chromatiaceae bacterium
AAAGCTCTGTGTTGATCAATCTTTAATTCCAGATTTATGCTTATGAGAAATTTTTTTATTAACATATCAAGACACCGTTTAAGAAATACCATTATCCTGCTGTCAATCTACAGCCTGTTATTGCTCATCTACCATGGCATCTACGGCCGCTTCTTCCCGACGGCGCAAGGGACGCTGGGCCACGACATGGGCCTGGCCTTCGCATCCATGCTGGATGGCTTCATCTGGTTTGCCAAAAACGGCTTGTGGGAGGTGCCCTGGTTCACCCCCTCTTTCTGCGGCGGTCAGCCCTACTTCGCGGACCCCCAGTCTGGTTACTATTCCCTGCTGCAGTGGCTGACCTTTATCACCGACCCCTTGTCGGCGACCTATTGGACGCTGCTGTTGTTTGCCTCGGCGGGATTTTTTGGTACCTATCTGCTGGCCCGACGCTGCTTTGCGCTCGCGCTGCCCTGGGCCATCCTGGCCGCGGCACTCTACTTCTTTAACGGCTTTTTGCCCCACCGCGCCATCATCGGGCACCTGGGCTATCCCGCCCTGACCCTGGCCCCCTGGCTGGCCCTGGCGCTGCTCACCCCCGCTGCCTCCCGGGTTGCGACCATCGGCCTGGGCCTCCTGGCCGGCCTGATCGCCGCCAACTGGTTGCAGTCCGGCCTGACCACCTTGATGCTGCCGGCGGCTTTGAGCGTGGCGCTGCTCCTGCTGGTCTATCGGTTGCGCCAGCCCTGGTCGGCGGATCTGTTGCCGCGGATGCTGATCGCGGTGGGGATTAGTGTGGTGTTATCGGCCAGCAAGCTGGTGGCCAATCTGGCTTTTTATGGCCGCTTCGAGCGCACCCAGTACCTGTTACCCGGTTTCGACAATCCCTTCGGCCTGCTGGTGACCAATCTGCTGGCCTTGTTTGGGCCCAGCCAGACCGCTTATCTGGCTGGCGACGCCTGGCTGGTCAATGTGCAATGGGCCTTGCTGCCCCACGAGTGGGCCTATGGCTTCACCGTGGTGCCCCTCCTGATTCTCTTCCGGGCACGGGTCCTGTTAACGCGGCGAGCCAGCTTGGAGGTCACGGCGGAGCCCTTGCCAGCCAGCGGCGCGCAGGCACAAGTCGGGAAGGAGGTCAGAACCATCGTGGGGTTGACCATCCTGGCTATTGTCTTGATCCCGCTGGCCTTGCAGTTTTACACCCCGGCCTACAACGCCTGGTTGAAGGCCTTGCCGCTGGTCGGGGCCACGGCTGCTCCCCAACGCTGGCTGATCGTTTATCTGCCCGTGCTGCCTATTGCCACCGCCCTGCTGGGTAGCCTGACCCTGGCGCGCCAGGGTCAGGAGAAGCGGGCACCCCGGCTGGTCTTCAGTTTTATGTTGATGATGATCGTCATTAATGTGGCCGACCCCCGCCGGTTTTACGCCGATCAATCCTATGTCCCCGAGGCCCTGCTCGCCGCCTACGAGCGGCTTGCCGCCGGTGGCGCCGCCAGCCACCGGATTAGTTCGATCGGACTGACGACCCCGGCGGACGCCGGCGAGGGCCTGGTGAACTTGTCGGGCAATGACGTCATGATCGCCGGCTTCTCCCAGGCCCAGTGCTACAACCCCTCCTTCGGTTATCGCCTGGAAAGCCTGCCACCGGCCAAGCTGGAATTGGGGGAGGTGCTGGCGGAACGGGATGGCCTCTTGAATATCCGCAACCCCGCCTGCTTTGTCTTCCCGGTGGAGAATGGCTGCCAGCCGGGGGATCAATTCCGCGCCGACCAGCGGGCGGAGGCGGAGGCCTTTGTCTCTTATGCGCCCTTCCCTTTCGCGAAAAGCCGGGCGCAGCGCGTGGCGGATGGGGTGACGATGGGCGGTCTCATGGCCACGGCCATTTTTCTCGGGGTGGCGTGGCCGCTGTTGGCTTGGCGGCGGCGGAGGGGGCGGGGCTGATTTTAGGCTGAAGCCGCATCGGCCATCACCGCGGAGGCGAGCATATCAATCCCGGCATGAAGTGCCACGGCGAGATGCAGGGCATCGAGCGTGCGCAGGGGATGATCCGGATACCGGTTGATCAGATTGCCCGCTTGATTGAAGTGATCGTCCTCGACGGGGCATTGTTGCAGCCAACCCCGATCCAAGTCATTAATGAAGGCCGCAAAGAGCAGGGTTTCCAATTCCGCGGTCAACTCCTCATACGTCGCCGCCGACTCAGCAATGATCGCACCTCAGTGCGAGTCAGACTGCTTATAACGGCGATGTCCAGCGTTTGCAGGGGGATATAAGCGGGTCATGACCTGCTCATTGGCTTACCTTGGGCGGCGGCGACGAGGGCCCCCAGGGCGGCGGGGGCGAAGGAGAGGCTGACGGCGACCAGGGGCGCGAAGAGGATGCCCCAATAGTCGTTGTTGCTCCGGCCGATGAAGAGGAAGGCGATGCTGTAGCCCCAAACCGTCAGCAGCAGCCGCTGGCCCAGGGGATCGCGGCGGGCGGCGGCGCCGAGGAGCGCCAGGGGCAACCAGACGGGGGTCAGCCAACCGTTCGCCGCGGTCAGCAGGACATTCCACTGGATGGAGGCGAGCACGAAGGTCCAACCGCCCAAGGCGAGCCAACCCCCACCGAGCCGGGCCTCGGGGGCCATCTGTGTAGTTACGGCCCAGCCATGCAAGGCCAGGCCGATGGCGAAGGCGAGGATGCCGGCCCCCCACCAGGCGGCTTCACGCCGGCGGCCCTCCAGGAAGGCGCAGACCGCCATTACCAGCACGAAGGGCAGCGCCAATTCCCGGAAGGCCAAAGCGGCAATGCCGCAGAGGACGCTGAGTCGCCACCAGCGCTGCTGGAGCGGCAGTGCCAGCGCCATTAAGGTCGCGGCCCAGGCCTCGTGCATGTAGAGGGTCGGGAGCGGAAAGACCAGAATCAGGCTGGAATAGAGCAGCATGACCCCGGACACCACCCCGACCCTACTCAGGCCAGCGGCCATCAGGGCCTGAATCCAGGCCAGCATGGCCAGCATGGCCAGCAGGCGCAGCAAATTCACGGCCCCGGCCTCGCCCAGGCCGCTGATGACCCAGGCGGCGGTGGGCAAACGCCAGGTCAGGAAGGGCCGGGTCGGATACCCGCGCTGGTGTTGCTCATCGCCATTGGCGGCATAAAAGCCCTCGCCCGCCCCCATGCGCCTGATCACCTCACGATAGAGGGCGACATCCCCCTTTTCGGCGGCGGCCAGGTTCGACGGGCTTGACTCATCGGTTGGCGGCGGCACCTCGAGCCAGAAGCCATAGGCGATGAGAAGCACCAGCGCCGACAACAGGAGCCGGGCGGCCGTGGGCGGCCAGGCGGCGAAGCCGGGGATGGCGATCACCTAGCGACCCTGGCCCAGGCTATTTCCCCCGGGCCACACAGGCCTGCTCGCACAACTCACGGCTGGTAAAGCGCACGGGGCCATGGCAAGGACCGTAGCGAAAGGGGCGACAGGTGTCGCTGGGATAGTCGTAGTAGAAGCCCGGGGTACGGCCCGCGCATTTCCCGGATATGGGGGTGTCGAGGCAAAACACCGGGAGGTCGTTGGTGGCCACTTCCGGGGTCGCACAGCCAACCAAAAGGAACAGGGGCACAAGGGGCAAACAGAGATGGATCAAGCGCATAGCATTCCCTATCGCGTCATCCGCCCCCAATAAGGCGGCACGAAAGGCACGCATGGTACGTCCCGGGGCGCCGCTCCGCCACTTGATTCATAATTAAAAAGATGAGCGCCACGGAAACCGCCCCTTTGCTCCTCCCCAACACTGGCCTGCCGATGCCCGATTATGGCGGTGGGAGCATCGTCAACCTCATGGCCTCCCTCCTGCGGGCTCGGGGGGGCGAGGCGGATTACCCCAACCTCCGGCTGCTGCCGCCAGAGGCGATACGGGGGTTCACCAACATCCTGTTGTTGGTGATCGACGGCCTGGGGGCAAACTGGCTGGCGGAGCGCTCGCCGAGCGGCATCCTGAGTCGTCACCAGCTCGGGTCCATCACCTCGGTCTTTCCCACCACCACCGCCTCCGCTATCACTACCTTTTTGACGGGTGACGCACCCCAGCAGCATGGCATCACCGGCTGGTTCACCTACTTCCGCGAACTCGGCTGTGTCATGAGCGTGCTGCCCGGGCACCCCCGTTATGGGGGCGTCGGCTACCGGCAGGCGGGGGTTGACCTGGGGCCGCTCCTGGGGCGTAGATCCATGGCCAGCCGTATCCGCACCCGCGCCTTTTTTCTCACCCCGGCCAAGATCGCTCATTCGGACTTCAATCTGGCGCACCTGGGTCCGGCCCAGGCGCGGCCCTTCACGGATCTGCGGGACATGTTCCGCCTGGCCGGCCGTATCCTGCGCGCGGATAGAGACCCCAAGTACCTCTATTGTTATTGGCCGGGCCTGGATAGCCGGGGTCACGAGGCCGGCATGGCCAGCCCCCTGGCCGCGCGCCACTTGGGGGCCATCGAGCAGGCCCTTACCGATTTCATGGTCGCCAGCGCCGGCACCGACACCCTGGTGCTGGTGACGGCGGATCATGGCCTGATCGACACCGCACCCGCGGATCGCATCGACCTGGCGGATCACCCGGAGCTGGCGGCCTGCCTGTCCCTGCCTCTCTGCGGCGAACCCCGCGCCGCCTTCTGCTATCTGCGTCCAGGCCGCGTCCGGGCCTTCGAGGACTACTGCCAGCAGGTTCTGGGCGAACATGCCATGCTAAGACCCAGCCATGACCTCATCCAGCAGGGGCTGTTTGGCCAGGGCGAGCCTCATCCCGGGCTAGAGGAGCGGGTCGGAGACTACACCCTGCTGATGACCGGCCGGAGTGTCATTCGTGACCACCTGGCCAGCGAGAAGAGCCTGGTTCAGATTGGCGTCCATGGGGGCCTAAGCGCAACGGAGCTGGTCGTGCCCCTCTGCAGGCTCCGGTGCTGAAGCGCCAGGAACTTGGCGGCATGACCGTGATAAAAACCCCATCTTATAACCAAGAATCATCACAACTGGTCACTTTTGCCGGCGCAATTGGCGTATCATTACTGTCATTGATCCCCCAGTACTCACTACTTCCCGGTAAGCGACCCGGTGTTATTACGGACGTAAACCGGCGAAGACCAGGGCTAGAGTGGATCCAGCAAGCGGTGGTTGTTGAAGTGATAACAACCGACTCTTAACTCAACCGAGGTTTACATCATGAAAAGCTTTCTGCTGAAACTGTGGAAGGACGATGACGGCGCCGAGATGGTGGAGTGGGCTATTGTCGTTGGCCTCATCGTTCTGGCCGCCATCGGTGGCTATGCCCTCTTGGGGTCGAGTGTATCTAAGACTACCGCTAAGGTCGCCGCCTCCCTGGGAGCTGCGGTTCCATAGAGATTTTGTTATACCTTGAGCCGGATGCATCCTGACATGCCTCCGGCTTTTTCTTTGCCTGACGGCATCCCCTTCTCCCTTGTCATCCTGGCGAGCCTCGTTCTGATCGCCTCCCTCCTGGATCTCATCTGGCGGCGCATCCCCAACTGGCTTACGGTGAGCGGCGCACTGATTGGCGTGGCGCTGGGGTTTTGGGAGGGCGGAACCTCCGGCCTGGTCACCAGTGTTCTGGGCCTGCTCTTGGGCTTTGCGCTCCTCCTGCCGGGCTATCTGCTGCGCATGACCGGCGGCGGGGACCTCAAGCTCATGGCCGCCGTGGGCAGCCTGCTGGGGCCGCGGCTGATCCTGTATGCCTTCCTCCTCTATATTCTCGCCGGCCTGGCCTGGGCCCTGATCTACGGCCTCTATGCCTGGGCCGCCCAGGGCGCGGAACCGCCCTTGGGTCGTTACTGGGCCATGCTCCGCACCCTCCTCCGCACGGGCCGGGTCGCCTATGTCCGGCCCAAGCCCAGCGAGGCCATGGGCCGGCGCCTGCCCATGGCCCCCGCCATCGCCTTCGGCGCCCTGGCCGCCCCCCTGCTTTTCGCCACCTGAAAACCAGGCCGCCTCATGGCGGTTGCTTGATCCTTAGGCTAAACTTGCCGTTGTTTTTAGCCTTGCCCACCTGCCTCGGCACCTTACGATGAGATTCAAGAATATTCTCACGCTCCTCGTGGCCCTGGTACTGGCCGCCATCGTGGCCTGGATGGGGAATACCTGGATCGAAGGCCGGATCAACCCAACGGCAGGTGAAACAGTGGCGATGGTGAATGTCGTGGTGGCCGCCGCGGATATCCCCTTTAACACCCCCATAGCCCCGGCCCAATTGCGCCTCGAAAGCCGGCCGCGCGATCAAGTTCCGGAAACCCGTATTTCCTCCCTGGATGAACTGATTGGCAAGCGGCTGCGGGAGCCGGCCTATTCCGGGGAAATCATTGTCAACAAGCGACTCCTGGATGACACCGCCGGGAGCATGCTCGCGAATTCCCTCACCCCGGGCAAACGGGCGATGACCCTGCGCATCGACGAGATCAGCGGTCATGCCGGTTTTCTGTTGCCGGGTAGCCATGTGGATATCATCAGCCTGCGAAGCGGTCAGAAGGCCCAGACGGTTCTCAAAAACATCAAGGTTATTGCCGTGGGGCAGAACCTGAGCGTCGAAGGCAACAATATCAAGGCGGCAACCGTGACTCTCGAGGTAGACCCACGGCAGGCGGAAATCCTGGCGGAGGTGTCCGAGTCCGGTAGCGTACGCCTGGTGTTGCGCCAACGGAACGATGACAGCAATTTGGAACCCGATCAGCCCGAACAGCCCGAACAGCCCCCTGCCCCACTCAAGAACACCGAGGGTCCCGTTGCCTACCCGGTCATTGTCATTCGTGGTATCGAGGCACAGACCGTGACGGTCACCGAACCGGGGGCGCCCAAGGCTTCCCCAACCACGAACCAGGAGACCCGGAAATGATGCCGAGGACACGCCTGGCCCCAACCCGCCCCCACGCCCTTGACTGGGCACGACGGCTGCTGATCCTGGCCTGCCTCTGGCTCGGAGCCGTTTGGGCCTCGCCCCTGCAGGACCAACATACGATCTCGGTGCCGGTCAACAAATCCCGCATCCTGGACCTGCGCCAGCCCGTGGCCCGCATCTCGATCGCCGACCCGGCCATCGCCGATATCCTGGTCATCAATCCCAAGCAGATCTATATCAACGCCAAACAATTGGGCGACACCAACATGATCCTCTGGGACGACCGGGATCAGGTGGTGAGTCAGATCGGCCTGGAGGTTATCCAGGATCTGGAAGCCCTCAAGGAAAAGCTTTATCGCCTGCTGCCCCAGGAACGCATTCGGGTCGAATCCGCCAAGGGGGTCCTCATCCTCAGCGGCACCGTCTCCAGCGCGGCGCGCATGGACGCGGCCTTGCGCCTGGCGCAGGCCTTCTCGGGCGGCGCCGCGGGTGGCGGGGGTGGTGGGGCCGCCGGGGCTGGGGGCGGCTCATCCAAGGTCATCAACCTGATGCAGGTTGGCGGTGCCCAACAAGTATTGCTCGAGGTCAAGGTCGCGGAGGTCATCCGTTCCCTGGGCAAGAGCATCGATGCCCGCTTCCTGGGTATCTATGATGGGGGCAGCGTCAAGATCGGACTTGCCCGGAATGTTACCAATCGGGACAAAGTTACCGATCCGGATACTTTTATCAAAGATATTGCCGGAACCGGCATTGCAGCCCTGATCAATTCCGGGAATTTCTATGCCGATATCTTTCTTGCGGCCGCCGAGGAACAGGGTATGGCCAGAATCCTGGCGGAGCCCAACCTAACCACTCTCAGTGGTCAAGAGGCTGAATTTCTCTCGGGTGGCACCTTTTTTATCACACCCACTGGCCTTAATGGCGGACAACCCGAGCCGGTGGATTATGGTATCCAATTGAAATTCCTTCCCTTCGTTATGAACTCCGGCCTGATCAACCTAAAGGTCAATGTTTCCGTATCCGAACCCGGACCCCCAACCCTGTCTGGGGGTCAGGCGAACACGAGCGTCATCTCCCGAGGTGCCAGCGCCACCGTCGAGGTGCCCAGCGGGCAGGTCATTGCTATTGCCGGCCTCTTGAGTGAAAAAGCGCAGGATGCGAGCGACAAATTTCCTGGGCTGGGGGACATACCCGTCCTGGGCAACCTGTTCCGAAGTCAATCCCTGGCGAAGGAGCAGACGGAATTGGTGATCTTCGTCACCCCCAAACTCGCCAACACCTTCAATCCCCAACAGGTAAGCTTGCCAACGGATGGCTTCGTCGAACCCAGCGACGTAGAATTTTACCTGATGGGTAAGATCTCAGGCCAAAGGCCCCCGGCGGGTAGGGCGCCCACCCCTAAGGCGGGCAAGGGCGACCGGCTGGGTCCGGACAAAAAGGGTAGTGAAGGCCTCTTCGGACACGACCTCTAATTGTTACCTGGGCTAAAACCTACTGGGTTGCCCTCTTCGCGGGGCAGTTGATCCCAAGCACGGCACCGGAACCGCAAATGATGCGAATCTCCTTTAGACTCCAGGCGGGCGTTAGGCTGGGCACGAGCCTGGCCCTACTGCTCCTCGCCGGCTGCGCCAGCGACGATCCCCGGGATAACTATCATTTCGGCGGGGCGGTGCGCCACCAGATCGCCATCCAGACCGCAAACCCGAGCGCCAGCGCCTACGGACTGGATGGGGTCAAGGCGGCGGGGGCTCTTAGCGCCTACCAGAAGGACCAGGGCGATCCCAAATCGGTTAAAACCTTTGATCTCGAGACCGCCAAAGACGCCGGTCAGTAACAGCCTGTATGCCTAAGCGCGCATCATGGCAAACGTCTTTACCCTTTTGAAGTAAGATCCCCTCATGTATCTCACCCTGCAATTGCTGGTTGCCGGCCGCTCGCCGGATATGGTCAGGGCCGTGGTCGAGGCCCTCGAAGGTCAGGCGCTCCTGACCCTGGTGCCTCATCTCCTCAAGCCCGACCAGATGCTCCTGCCGGAATATCTCCGGCCGGTGCCCGATGCCATCATCTTCGCCATGGACGACGCGTGGCGCCAGGGCGTCTGGGATCTCATCGAGCGCATGCCATCCCCCCGCCCGCCCCTCTTTGTCGTCAGCCAGAGCAACGACATGGAGTGCCTGCGCATTGCCATGCGCGTGGGCGTGCGCGATGTCTTCCCCATGCCCCTGCAGGTGGAGGACACCATTGCCACCCTCTCGCGCGTGGTCCAGGAAGAACGCAATCGGCGGGGGAATCTCGGCTCCCACCTCATCTCCTTCATGAACACCAAGGGTGGCAGCGGCGCCAGCCTGATCGCCTCCAACGTAGCCATGGCCATGGCCACGGAGGCCAACTTTCGGCAACGCCTCCTGCTGGTGGATTTTGATTTTCAATTCGGCGGCCTGCCCACCTATCTCAACCTGGTTGCCCGGGACGGCCTCATCAAGGCCATGGAATTTGTCCAGACCCTCGACCAGTCGGCCTTGCAGGCCTATGTGCAGCGCCATGACAATGGCCTGCACCTACTGGCGGCGGCCATGGACGAGATCATCGTGCCCGACGACATCAGCGCCGCCCGCACCGAACTGCTGCTAGCAGTGCTCAACCAGGCCTATGACAACATCCTGATCGACCTGCCCCACCGCATCGACCCGGCCATCGCTGCCATCCTGGAACATTCCGACGTCATCGCCCTCGTCACTCAGCAAACCGTCGCCCATCTGCACGATACCAAGCGCCTCATCTTCCTGCTGCGCGACCGCCTGGGCATCGCCATGGACCGGATCGTCCTGCTGCTCAATCGCTACGACAAAAAGGCTGACGTGCGGATAGAGGACTTCCAGGACGTCTTCGTCAAGGTGCCCGTGCACACCATCCCCAGCGACTATGTGCGGGCCTCGGAGAGCCTCAACCTGGGCGTACCCATCTGCGACAGCGCCCCCGATTCCCCCATCGGCAAGGCCCTGTTAAAACTGGGCAAGTCTCTATCCAAGGGCGGCGACGGGACCCCGAACTCGGCGCCTGTACCCACCAATGCCAATGCCAAAGCGACCAGCCCTCCCCCACAAGAAAAAAAGGCCGGCATCCTCGGCTGGCTGAAAAGGTGAGGCTGGCTTTACCCGAAGCCCATCCCTGCTCGGCTGGCAAGAGGGTCGGGTGGCGGTGGTTGGGGGTGTCGACAGCAGGGATGCTGTCGCCAAGCCTACAGGGACGTATTCACGGCGTCCCCCAACCGCCGCTACCCGACCCTAGTCACTTAGCAAGGGCCAGATAGGACTCACACGGATCACCATGGCACTGATACGCAAACCCATGCAGCTCGGCACCCCGACGGAACCCGCTAAGGCCGTGGGGGAAACTTGGGCCCGGACCATGGGCGGCGGGGCGGGTCTCACCGGCGGCCTGACCCAGATCGAGATGGACTGGAAGCGGCAAATCTTCGAGCAGGTGGTCAAGGGCCTGGACCTGAGCCTGCTCCAAAAAATGGACGACAACGAGGCGCGCCGCCAGATCCACGAGACCTGCGAACGCTTCATGTCGCAGGCCATCTCCGCCCACCCCCAGGCGACGCGCCAGCGCATCATCCACGATATCCAGGACGAGATCCTGGGGCTGGGCCCCCTGGAGGCCCTGTTGCGGGACCCCAGCATCTCCGACATCCTGGTCAATGGCCCCAACAAGGTCTATATCGAGCGCCGGGGCAAGCTGGAACAGGCGCCGGTCTTCTTTGACAGCAACCGCCATCTCATGACCATCATCGAGCGCATCGTCTCCCGGGTGGGGCGCCGCATCGACGAGGCCTCGCCAATGGTGGACGCCCGCCTGCCGGATGGTTCCCGCGTCAATGCCATCATCCCGCCCCTGGCCATCGACGGCGCCAGCCTCTCCATCCGCCGCTTCCCCGCCGAACGGCTGAATATGCAGCGGCTCATCGAGGTCAACGCCCTAACCCGCCCCATGAGCCAGCTGCTGGCGGCGGCGGTACGTATCCGCCTCAATATCCTCATCGCGGGCGGTACCGGCTCGGGCAAGACCACCATGCTCAACGTCTTGTCCGGCGAGATCCCGCCGGACGAGCGCATTGTTACCATCGAGGACTCGGCGGAACTCCAGTTACAGCAGCCCCATGTGGTGCGGCTGGAAACCCGGCCGCCCAATGTCGAAGGCAAGGGCGAGGTCAATCAACGCGACCTGATGCGTAACTGCCTGCGCATGCGGCCAGATCGCATCATCCTGGGCGAGATCCGCGGCAGCGAGGCCATGGACATGCTCCAGGCCATGAACACCGGCCACGATGGCTCCCTGGCTACCATCCACGCCAATTCCCCCCGGGATACCCTGATGCGGCTGGAGAGCATGGTGGCCATGGCCGGCCTCAATCTGCCGATCGCCGCGGTGCGCCATCAGATCTCCTCCGCCCTGGATCTGCTGCTGCAACTAGAGCGTCAGGAAGACGGCCGGCGGCGGGTGGTGAGCATCGACGAGGTTCAGGGCATGGAGGGGGATGTCATCACCACCGCCCAGATCTTCCGCTTCGAGCGGCGCGGCATCGATACCGAAGGCAACGTCATCGGCTTTTACACCCCGACCGGCCTGGTGCCCAAGTTCCATGAGCGGTTGCGTCGCCGGGGCATCGATCTGGACGTGGAGATCTTCCGCCCGACCCAGGAGCCCCCGCGCTAGGCCCGTCCCATGAACGACAAAACGCTGATCATCATCGCCATCTTTGTCACCGTCGCCATACTGGTGCTGGCCTTTGCCTCGCCTATCGTCGGCAATGACCGCCGTAGCCGGCGCCTGTTACGGGCCCGCATCGACGCCCTGACCCAGAAAACCCAGGCCGGCGACCAGGTTACCCTGGCCCGATATAGCTACCTCGATCGCTTGTCACGGCGGGAGCGCTGGCTGGAAGCCCAGCCGGCCCTCAAGCCACTCATCCGCCTATTGCAACAGGCGGGGGTGGTGATGCCCGCCTACCGCCTGCTGTTGGGAAGCCTGAGCGCGGCCCTGGCCGTCCTCATCCTGGGGCCCTTCTTCATCGCCTCCGCCGGTGTCGTGGTGGCCGCCGCCCTGGGCGTCGGGGTCATGCCCTTCGCCTGGTTGGGGCGCCGGAAACGCCAGCACCTGGCCAAGTTCGAGGAGCAACTGCCCGATGGCCTGGCCATGCTGGCCCGCACGCTGCGGGCCGGTTTGCCCTTCAGTCAGGCCCTGCAGATCGTCTCCCAGGAACTGGAGGGGCCCGTTGGCAAGGAACTGGGTACCGTCTTCACCGAGATCAACTATGGTGGCGACCTGCGGGCGGCGCTCATGTCCATGCAGGATCGGGTGCCCAGCGTCTCGGTCATGGCGCTGTCCACCTCGATTCTGATTCAGCGCGAGACAGGGGGGAACCTGGCGGAATCCGTGGACCGGCTGGAACGCCTCATCCGCCAACGCTTCCGCTTCGAACGGGAGATGAAAACCCTGACGGCCTCGAATCGCGCCTCGGCCAAGATCGTGGGTCTCCTGCCCCTGCTGATGGCGGCGGGCATGGAGGGCATGTCGCCGGGCTTTCTCAGCCCCCTGACGGATACCGAAACGGGGCGGACCCTGCTCTACTGGACCATTGGCCTGCTGATTGTCGGCGTCCTTTGGATTCAGCGCATGACCCGACTTTCGGTTTAACCAGGGTAAAGCGATGGCCTGGCTCAAGGAAATCCAATTCTGGTTCGACGGCCTCCTGGCCGATCCCGCCACGATGGGTTGGCTCTTTGTCGCCGGCCTGGGCCTGCTGAGCTTCCTGGTGATCTTTCTGCTCCTCAGCCTCTTCCCGACCCTATCGAACCCCCTCAAGGGACGCATCAAGTCCCTGACCAAGGACGATATTCCCACCGATCCCAAGACGGATCAGCTTGACCGGGCGCAACGGCTGGTGGAACGGCTGGGGCGGGGGCTGACGCCCAAGGATGCCACCAAGCGCGATCGCATGGCCGCCAAACTCATCCAGGCGGGGTACCGTTCGCCGCACGCCCTGCGCCTCTTTTTGGGTTCCAAGATCGTGGGCATGGGGTTACTGTTGGTGGTGGCGGCGCTCGCCATCCTGGCCACTGGCCACCTGCCCCCTAATATCGCCATGATCTACGTCTCCCTGGCCCTGGCCCTGGGTCTCATGGGTCCCGAGATTTGGCTTAACCGCCAATTAAAGCATCGGCAAAATGCTATTCGCCGGGCCCTGCCGGATGCCCTGGACCTGCTCGTGGTCTGCTCCGAGGCTGGCCTGGGCCTCAATGCCGCCATCCAGCGCGTCGCCATGGAGATCGAGATTCAGCATGTTGACTTGGCTCAGGAGTTCAAACTAGCCATGCTGCAGATGAGCGTGGGCATGGATACCGGTTATGCCCTGCGGCAAATGGTCGATCGCACCGGCCTGCCGGAGATGCGCTCCCTGGTCAGCACTCTGGACCAGGCCATCCGCTTTGGCACCAGCATCACCTCGACCCTGCGTTCCTACTCCGACGAGATGCGGGAGACACGGCTGCAACGGGCCCAGGAAGAGGCCGCCAAGGTCGGGGTTAAGATGCTCATTCCCATCGCGGTCTGCATGCTGCCCGCCATCCTGGTGATCACCATCGCCCCCATCATCCTCAAACTCATGGGCAATTTTTAGGGGTGACCCCTTGAGCGCCGCGCCCCTGGTCAGCCGATCCGCTCGCCGTCACCCACCTGGAGGTGGGGCGCTGGCCCTGCTCATTCTCGTCCTCCTGGGCGGTTGCGCCCAGCAGCCGACCAAGACAACCGGCGGCGGGGACTATGCCGCCCTCCTCGGCGACCAGTCGGATGTCGCCTACGCCACCGAGTACCCCGTCGGTTCCGCCACCGAGGCCCTGGCTAAGGGCGACGCGGCCCTGGCGGGCGGGGACAGCGACCGCGCCCTGTTCGAATATATTCGCGCCCTGCGCAAAGAGGGCGACAACGCCGAGGCCTTCTACAAGATTGGCGCCATCCATGCCGCCCGCGGCAAGGATGACCTCGCCGAGATGGCCTACCGCCAGGCCCTGGCCACCGACCCCCGCCATGCCGCCGCCATGACCGGACTCGGCATCCTGCTGACCCGCCAGCGCCACTACGCCGAGGCCGAGACCCAATTGCGCGGCGCCCTGCGACTGGACCCCAAGCTGGCCGGCGCCCATAACGCCTTGGGCGTCCTTGCCGACATCGACCGTGACCATGCCCGCGCCCAGGGGCACTACCTGGATGGCCTGGCCCTGGCCCCGCGCTCGCCGACCCTGCATAACAATCTGGGCTATTCTTATTATCTGGCGGGCAACAACCCGGCCGCCATCCGCGAATTCCGCGCGGCCCTGGACAGCAACCCCAAGTACGCCCTGGCCTGGCGCAATCTGGGCCTGGTTTACAGCCGCCAGGGCAAGTACGAAGAGGCTCTCGCCGCCTTCGGCAAGGTCCAGGACGTGCCCAAGGCCTACAACGACGTGGGCTACATCGCCATGGTCGCCGGCCGCCTGGATGATGCCCAATCCTTCTTCGACGAGGCCCAGCGCCTGTCGCCCGAGTACTACCCCACCGCCAGTGAGAACGCCGAGCGGGTGCGCAGGCTCAAGGGCAAGTAGGCATCGGTGACGCTCGATCCAGTCCAGATGCAACGAGATGGGTGGAGTAAGCAGGAATAACATGATGAGAAAGGCAGAGCGTGGCACCGTTATTGTCCTGACCCTCGCCGGCCTGACCGCCATCCTAGGCGTGATCGGACTCGCCATCGATCTCGGGCTCATGTTCGATTACAAGCAGCGCGCGCAGATCGCCGCGGATGCCGCCGCCCTAGCTGCCACGCTCAACCCCACCGATTCCGAATACATGGCAGCGGCGCGTGAAATGGCCGAGAAAAATGGCTTTAAGAATGGTGACGGTACCATTAGCGTCACTCCTGTAACACCGCCGGTGACTGGAGACCATACGGGCGCAGAAAACAAGAATAAATATTTTGAAGTAACCATTAGTGAGAGTTTTCCCGCGACATTCCTCAAGATGATTGGCATAAAAGACCTTCCCATAGCCGTAAGAGCCGTTGCCGGGATTGGAGGCGGGGGTGGGTACTGCCTGACACTTGGATCTACGGAAATTATTAGTAACCACGGAAATCACGGTACGTTGGAAGGGGAAAATTGTAAATTTAATTTTGCATCTTTGGACAACCAAGGAACAATTTCAGCAGATACCATCAATATAAAGGATGGAGACATAGGCTCCACCAAAGTAGATCCGAGCATGCCGCTTCCCCCGGTACCGGGAACCTTTCCTGCTTCCTCACAATTCGCCTGCACCAAAGAATCAGAATGCAAAAATGAAACACTCAAAGCCGGCTGCTATAGGAAGATCAAGGTTGAAAATAATTGCTTTTTTGATAAAGGAGAATACTATATTGAAAAGGAACTTAAATTCATTAAAAACGCCAAAGCAACGGGCTCGGGCGTAACCTTTTTTCTGAATACTGGCTCAGACCTATATTTCCCTGGTACAGCAACTTTGACAAGTGGCGCGCCCGGATTTGCGGATGTACTTTTCTGGTCAAAGGGAAGTGAAATGATCTTTGGAGATAATGAAAAGGGTAATGACACTAAGCTCGAACTTACAGGCCAAATCTACGCTCCAGGTGTACCGGTGACCTTTCAGGGGGGAACCTATACACTCAAAGCTACTACCCCGTCCGCGGGTCCGGGGGGGTTGGTTGAATGAACACGAGCAACATGGCCGCCCTGCGCCCCTACTGGATAGCGCGAGGTGGCGCTATCGTTGAATTTGCGCTCATCGCCTCTTTTCTGCTCCTGTTACTGATGATAACTTTTGATTTCGGGAGAATATTTTACACCTCCATCGGTATCACATCGGCGGCGAACGGTTTGGCACTCTATTCCTATAAGAATTCAACAAATGGAGCGATTCCCACTGAACTCGCTACTGACGCGAAAGCGCAAGCGCTGGCACGAACATTATCCCCCGATATTCCTGGCCTCTCGGCTACAACAGCCCTCCGCTCATGCAGATGCCTACCCGCCATCAATTACACGGCCTGCCAAAATGCTCTACCGACTTGCGCTAAGGAACTGCGCATCGCTATTAAAGTCACGGTCTCCGCAGACTTTAATACGGTAGTGAGCTACCCTGGCATCCCAAATCAGACAACCATCGAACGCACGGCCACCATCCGAGTGCAGTGATGATGACCCCACCGAGTCCCCTCCGGCGATCACTGCCCCCCCGCGGTACTCAGCGGGGCAACGAAATCGTTGAGTTCGCGCTCATCGCCATGCTGTATTTCACGGTGATCTTTCTGATCATCGAAACCGGTCTGCTCATTCGTCAATATAATACGGTTGCCTTGGTCGCCCACGAGGGGGCGCGCTATGCCTGTGTGCGCAAGGATGTCACGGATGCAACAATACAAAATTTCGTCCAACAGAGATTGAACATGCTTGGACTACCCGGCACCCCCGGACTCACCATCACCCGCCCCACGGACCAAATCTGTATCAAGATCACCTATTCCTGGTCACCCATCACCCCCATCGTCGGACGGGTACTTGGGACGATTCCTTTAAAAAAGAATGCCTGTATGCCTCTCATGCAGTGAGACACCAATCGGCAGACTTGGGAACCTTTGGCTATCAGCTAGAGGTTTAGACATTGGGACGCCGTGGGATCCCTAATCCCTACCCCGCGTAAGCCGGAATTCTGATCCTGGGATCACCATTCGGTTCAAGATTCTATCAGGGTAAAAGCCCACTCGCCCTAGCCTGTGCCGGGCGTTACCGCCGGGGCGCTGACACGCCGGGCATGTAGCCACACAATCGCCAAGAGTAATAGGCTGAACAGCGGAAAGGTCACCAGATCGCGCAGCATCAAGGCCAGGATGCCGTACAGCCAGATGGCCGCCAGCATCAAGAAGTCCCGGGGATGGCCCGGGCGGAGGTCCTGGAGCAGGAAAAAGAGGGCGATGGCGACATCATAAAAGAGCGTCTGCGGGGAAAGCACCAGCACCAGAGCGGGTACGAGCGCCCAGCGCCGCTCGTCCCGGCGCACAGAGGCCACCCCGAGGAGCAGCAGGCCGGCGGAGAGGAGGTAGGCCCAGGGCAACGCCCGGGCGCCGGACCCCAGCAAGACCTCGCCGCCCCAATAGAGCAACCCCGCCAGGGAGATCATGTGGTGGCCGTTGCTGGTGAAGTTGAGATCCCCGAAGTGGGTCGCCGCCTGGAACCAAGGGAGCGGCCAGGCCGGACCCAGCACCAGGATGCCAAGCAGGTAGAGCAGCAGGGCGCCCAGCCCCCAGCCAAGGATCTCGTCCCGCCGACCCCGCGCGAGCAGAAAGCAACCGATCAGCACCCCAAACTGCGGCTTATAGAGCAGGAGGGCGGCGGCAAGCCCCATGAGCAGGGGCCGCCCGGCGTCCCGGGCCTTAAAGACCAGGGCCAGACACAGCAGGGATAAAGCCGTGTTCTGGACCCCGACGATGGCGATCTGCAGGGGCGCGAAGGTCAGCAGGTAGAAGAGGCAGAACAGAAAATGCTGGGGCACGAAGGCACTCGACCGCCGGGCCAGCAGCAGGGCCCCCAGGCAGGCGGCCAGGAGGACTCCGGAGGCGAGGGCCTTGGCCAGGAGGGGCGGAAGCGCGGCCAGGGGCGCGAGCAGCAGGGCGAAAAAGGGCGGATAGGGAAAGATGTAGTAGCCCCCGGCGAAGTCCGGCCAATGCTGGTTTTCCAGGGCCCGTTGCAGGGCGAAGTCATAGAGGTCGGCCCCCCGCCCCGTCCAGACGATCTCCGCTGCGGCGTAAAAGGCGGGAAAATCGCCCCGGAAAAAGGCCGACTCCGGGCGGTTGCCGGCGAGGAGATAGAGACCAAAGCCCAGCAGCAGGCCCAGACCCAGGGCTAGGGTGATGCGGTTCAGGCGCGCCGGGCTCAGGGACTCAGGGGACATGGGGGGCACTCTGGGATGGAGACAGGCGGGCGTGGCGTGTTACCAGCCACAATAGCAGTAGCAGGGTCAGGGTCCCCAAGGGGATGGCGGTGACCTGGGCCAGGGGCCGCCAAAAGATGGGGCTCATCCAGGCCAGGGCGAGGGCGCTGATCTCCCAATCCCCGAAGCCCCGCCGCAGGCCCTCGGCCACCCAGGCGGCCAGGGCCAGGCCGAGCAGGGTGGCGTCGTAATCCAGGGCCAGGGGGGCGGCGACCAGGGTGCCGATGGCCAGGACGGCGATCTTGATCGGGTAGGCCGCGGGCCCGCGCCACAGGCGCCAGACGGTCGCGGCGGCGATCAGGCTGGCCAGCCCCTGCAGAGCCCAGGCGACGCCCACCTCGGCGCCCAACAGCCGCGCTGCGGCGAAGACGCTGATCATCTTGTACCAGGGCACCAGGCCTTGCTCCAACATCTGGCGCGCATAGTCGGACTTGGCCAGAAAGGCGGTCCAGACCTCGGCCCCCCAGAGGCCATAGGTCGCGCCCGCGAGGACGAGGGCAGCGAGGCCGGCGCCCAGCAAGGCCCGCCCCTGCCCCGCCGCCAACAAGGCGACGGGTAGGAGCACACCCAGTTGGGGCTTGTAGATTAGGGTCCCCATCAAGAGTCCCGCCAGCCAGGGGCGGCGCGGCAGCAGCAGCAGGCCCCAGCCCAGGAGGGCGGCGGACAGAAAGGCATTCTGGCCATGGCCGAGATTGATGAAGACGGGCGGGAAGGCCACGATGGGCAGGAGCGCCCGACGCTCGGGCAGGAGGCGCCAAAGGGCGGTCAGATAGCCCGCAAGGGTAAGGCCCAGCCAGGCGGCCAGGGCGGCCGGATAGGGCAAAGCGGCCAGGGGCGCGACGACCAGCAAGGCCATGGGGGGATAGAGCCAGGTGTAGAGAGGGCCATCCGGCCCGGTGAGGGTCTGCTCCAGAGCCTGGAGGGCGGCGTGATCATAGGCGGCGGCGGGCCGGCCCTGGGCCACCAGGTTGGCGGCGGACCAGAAGCTGATGAAATCCGTGCCCAGGGGAGTCGAGGCATCCGCCAGACTGCCCTGGCCCCGGATGATGGCCACCGCCGCCAGAGCAAGGCAGACGGCCAGAAAGAGGCGCGGGTAGATCCGCACCCGGCGAGCCGTCACCCAGTCGCCCGTCCTGATCCGTTCGATAAGTCGCATGCGGGCCATTTTATCGACCTCGAGAACCCGGGAAGACTGCCTTGCTATTTACGGCTAACCCGCAGGTTATCCACGGCATAATCGAGAAAGCGGGTCTCGAAATGGGGCGGCTGGCCGAGGAAACGACAGGTCGCTACCACCTGATCGACGATGAATTTGGGCTGATAGGCGGCAAGATCGAGCCCCTTTTCCGTGGTGATCTTGCTGACGATGTTGGCAAAGATTTCGTCGGTCAGCACCAGCCCCTCCCGTGCGCAGGTCCGTTCCAGGATGGTGCGGTACAGCGCGATGCTGGGCGCGCCGACCTCAAATTTGTAGGGCAGACGCCGTAGATACGCGGTGTCCATCAGGTCCTCGGGCTCGAGGTTGGTGGAGAAGACGACCAGTTCCTCAAAGGGGATGGCGAAACTCTGGCCGGTGTGGAGTTTCAGGTAATCCACCCGGCTCTCCATGGGGACGATCCAGCGATTGAGCAGGCTGGTGGGTGGCACCAACTGCCGGCCAAAGTCGTCGATGACGAAGCAGCCGCCCAGGGCCTTGACGTGGAGCGGGGCCTCGTAGAAGTTGGCCGTGGCGTCGAACTGGAGATCCAGCATCTCCAGGGTCAGTTCCCCGCCGGTGACGACGAAGGGCCGGCGACAGGATAACCAGCGGGCGTCCACCTCCTCCTGCCGGAAGAGCGAAGGGGTGCCGCCCTCGGTTGGGGCCTCCAGATTCAACTTGACATGCACCCGGGGGTCATAGACCCGCATGATCTGGCCGCCGATCAGGACGGCATGGGGTATATAAATGATGTCATTGAAGATATCGGCAAAGCACAGGGCGACCGAGGTCTTGCCGTTACCCGGCGGGCCGTAAAGCAGGATGGCCCGATCCGAGTTCAGCGCCGGGCCGATTTTTTCAATGAAGACGTCGGAGATGGCCAGCTCGCCAAAGGCGGCGCGGATCTTGTCGAAGGTGACCACGACATTGTTGATCTTCTGGCGGTGGACAAGGTCGATGAAGTCCGCCAGGGCGACCGGGGCGGGCCCCGCATACCCCGAGTGCCGCAGTCCTTCCTGGGCCTGGCTGATGCCCTCGTCGGTCAGGGCGTAGGCGGAGCTGTAGGCGCCCAGGTTCTCGTGGCCACCCACGGCGCGCAGCAGGCGCCGCTCGACGGCCAGGCGGATCAGGTCCGCGACGATATGCGGCGGCAGTTTGATGGCCTCGACCATCTGGGCGGGGACCTCGAGCCGGCCGACATAGGCCAGCTTGATCAGCAGATTCAGCAGGGTCTTTTCCTCGATGCCGGTCGCGGGGATGTCCTGGGGTTCAAAGGGCACGCGATGCAGGAAGGCGTCCAGGGCGGCGGCGGTGATGGCGCCGCTGGCGACCAGATTTTCCCCCAGCCGCCGGCCATTGCGCATATTGAGAGCCAGGGCCTCGGTCACCTGCTCCGGGGTGACGAGTTGGGCCGCGACGAGCAGATCACCGAGTCTCATTCAACCGCTCCCGCGCTTGGTCATGGGGTTGGCATCCGGGTCGGGGCCTGGTGCCAGGCTAGGTCCGCCGGTCGTCGGGGGCGGGCGGCGAGGTCGCCAGGTCCGTGCTGCCCACCTGGGCGCTGGACTCGCCGCCCAGGCGATGCTGGATGCGCCGCACATAGGCCTGGGTCTCGGGATAGGGGGGGATGCCGCCATGTCTCGCAACCGCCTGTTCGCCGGCATTGTAGCCGGCCAGGGCCAGTTCCAGATCGCCGTTGAAGTGATCGAGAAGCCAGCGCAGGTAGGCCATGCCACCCCGCAGGTTTTCGACGGGGTCCCAGACGTTGGCGACGCCAAAGCGCGCGGCGGTGGCGGGGATGAGTTGCATCAGTCCCTGGGCGTTCTTGGGGGAGAGGGCATCAGGGGCAAAGTTGGATTCGGTCGCGATGACGGCCAGGACCAGCTTGGGGTCCAGGCGATAGTCGGGGGCCAGGCGCTCGACCAGGGCGATGATGTCGGCGGCGCCGAGCTCGCGCGGGCTAGGGCTGTCCGGCTCGGGGTCGGGTGCCGCGGGGTTGGCGGGGGGGCTGGGCTCCGCAGGGGGATGGAGGTCGGCGATGCGGCGGGTGACCATGGCGGCGCGCAAGACACAGGGGGGGTCGGCCTCCAGCGCCAGGTCCGCGGCCTCCAGGCGTTGGAGTTGTTCGCCGGCCCGGGGGTGGCCGACGGCCAGGGCGGTCTTGAACCAGGCGGCGGCAAGGACCTCATCAATCTTGTCGAGCCGACCGCTGACATAGAGCCAGCCCAGATGATAGCGGGCCTCGGCCAGCCCCAGGTGGGCGGCCTCGCAATAGCGGCCAATGGCGCGGTCCAGGTCCTGGGGGGCGCCGATCCCATGTTCGTAACGCTGACCCGAGGTCATGCAGTCCCGGGGGTCGGCGGGGCTGTCTGGGGTCAAGGCCTCGTCCGCGGGCAAGGCTCCGGCCCAGCCTTGGCCCACGGGGATGACCGGGAGCAGACTAGCCATCAGGCCAACGAGGAGCCAAATGGCATGGAGGAGGCCGGAGGATTGGCGGGTCAAGGTCATCACCCCTCGTCTATCTCGGGAAAAATACGCACGGCATAAAATTTCAGGATTGAGAGTTCCCGCTATATCATTGCGACTAGGCCGATGCAAGTTATCCACCCCCCAACAGGGCTTTAATACGCGTCTTACCCACTAACTGGCCGCGCACCATAATTATGAGGAGTCTTCTCACCCATGGCTGATGACAACAAAATCGTAACCAAAAAGACCACGACCCCAAAGGCGACCGCCGCGCCGGGCGCGCCGGCTAAACCGGTGGTCCCGAAGGCCGTGGCCGCGTCGGGTCCGGCTCTCAAGACGACGCCCGTCACCAAGAAGGCAGCGCCGACACGCAAGTCCACCGCCCCCGTGACCCCGGCGGCCTCGCCCGCCCCCGCCACCCCTGCTGGAGCCACCAAGGCCCCCGTCCCGGCTCCCTCGTCCTCGCCAGCACCCGCAACGGCGACCCAAGCCCCATCCGCACCCGCCACGGCGTCCCGAACCCTAGCCGCCACGGGGCCCAAACCCACACCTGCAACCGCGCCTAGACCGGCCTCCGCCACGGCGTCACGACCCGTCCCCGCTGCGGCGACCCGACCGGCAACCGCTCCCCGCCCAGTCCCCGCCGCCCCCAAACCTCCGGCGGCCAGGTCCCGGACCTCATCCCCTTCCGCCCCTGTGACGGCGGAGGAGCGCGAGGCCATGATTCGCGATGCCGCCTACTTCATCGCCGAGAAGCATGGCTTCGACCCCAGCCTGGATGCGCTGAATTGGGAAGAGGCGACCCAGCAGATCGATGCCCTCTTGGCCAAGAGGTAGCCTGAGTGATTCCCAAACCACCTGAGCCTTAGGTTCCCGGGCCAGGTGGTAAAACTCACGCGATCGCTTCCGTACCTTGCCCCGACGGCCTGAAAAGGCGTTGGAAATTGTCATGGGTGGCGGCTATCAGCATCTCCGTCTCCAGGCCCCGTAGCGCGGCGATGCGTTGGGCGACATGGGCGACGTATTTCGGTTCGTTGGGGCGCCCCCGGTGGGGCACGGGGGTCAGGTAGGGGCTATCGGTCTCGATCAGCAGCCGGTCCAGGGGCAGCCGGGCGGCGACCTCCCGCAATTCATCGGACCCCGGGAAGGTGATGATGCCGGAAAAGCTGATGTAAAAGCCCAGGTCCAGGGCCTGGCTGGCCATCTCCCAGTCCTCGGTAAAACAGTGCAACACGCCTCCGACCTCCCGGGCCCCCTCCTCGCGCAGGATGCGCAGGGTATCCGCCCGCGCCTCCCGGGTGTGGATGATCAGGGGCTTGCCGCAGGCCTTGGCGGCGGCGATATGGTTGCGAAAGCGCTGGTGCTGCCAGGCCAGGTCCCCCTCGCTGCGGTAATAGTCGAGCCCCGTCTCGCCGATGGCGACATTGCGCGGGTCCGACGCCAGCGCCACCAGTTCCTCGACCTCGGGTTCACGGCGATTGACCTCATTGGGATGGACACCCACCGAGACCGACACCTGGGGATAGGGCTCCACCAAGGCGCGCATCTTGGGGTAATGCTCCAGATCGATGGCAACGCAGAGCATCTGGACGACCCCGCTGGCCAGGGTCTCCGCCATAAAGCGCCCGAAGTCCTTGTCATAGGCCTTGAGACTGACCCGGTCGAGATGGCAATGGGAGTCCACGAGCATGGGCTTTCTCCTTGGCGAGAGCGAATGCCTGGGACTGTACCAGGCGGCATAAAAGGGGTTTACCGGCCCGGTGGCGGGTTACATGGTATGGGTGGGCCGATCCAGTTCCAGCATACCGGCCAAATGGATCTCGATCTTGGCGCGCGCGGCCCCCTTGTCCTGGTCGCCAAACTGAATGCCGATGCCAATGGCACGGTTGCCTTCGGCGCCCGGTGGGGTAACCCAGACCACCTTGCCGGCGATGGGCAGGCTCTCGGGATCGTCCAGCAGCTTAAGCACCAGGAAGATGTCGTCCCCCAGTTCGTAGCGGCGGCTGTTGGTGATAAAGATGCCGCCGTTCTGGATGAAGGGCATATAGGCGGCGTAGAGGGCGGCCTTGTCGCGGATCGCGAAATTGATGATGCGGGGGCGAGCGCCCATGGCGGAAACTTCCATTGCCTTCTCCCCTAGCGTGGGTGACGGCCGGCGGCGGGACTATAGAGACGGGCCCACTCCAGGAGCCAGGTCTCGAAGAGCAGCAGGCGGTTGAGATTCGTGGTGTCACTGGCGCCCACCTGCCAGACCCGGCGCAGGAAGCGATGACCGGCGGCGGGGTCCACCTGGGCCGCCAGAGCCCGAAAATCGCTCGCCCGGTCGGCATTGATCAGCCGCGGCTGCCCGGGCGACCCCAGCAGTTCCGGGATGAGCCTTAAGAGGTCGCTGACCCAGCCCCCCAGCCAGTCGAGGAGCAGGGCCGGTTCGGCCTGGTTCCAGGCTACCGCCTCGGCGAGGGGATCGCGCTTGCCTTGCGCCACCTCGACGAAACCCTTGATCAGGCGATCACGCAAGGCCAGGCGTTCCGGGTTGGCCAGTTCCAGGGCGCGGAAGGGGGCGCCATGGGCCAGGTGCAGCAGGGTCGTGGCCTCGAAACCCGCGGTTCTGGGCGCCAGCCAGGCCAGGGCCTCCGCCTCGGGCGGGACCGCCAGGCGCAGGACCTGACACCGGCTGCGGATGGTGGCGGGCAGGCGGCTGGGCTGCTCGCTGACCAGGCACAGGAGGGTGCTGGGCGCCGGCTCCTCCAGGGTCTTGAGCAGGGCGTTGGCGGCGGAGGTATTCAGGCGATGCGCCGGGTCGATGAGGATCAGCTTCCAGCCGCCCCGATGGGCGGTCAGTCCCTCGGCGCTAGCCAGGGCGCGGATGGCGTCAACCTTGATCTCGCCGGACTTGCCCTCCTCGTCCGGCCCCACGCGCGCCAGGTCCGGATGGGTGCCGGCGGCCAGCAGGCGGCAATCCGGGCACTCACCACAGGCCCAGCCCCCGGCCCGGGGGGTATGACACAGGAGGGAGTGGGCCAGGGCCTCGAGCAGGCGGCGTTTGCCCACCCCGGCGGGGCCGGTCAGGAGCAGGGCATGGGGAAAACGATCGGCCTGGCGGGCCCCTTGCAGGGCCGCCCAAGGCGCCTTGAGCCAGGGGGGCAAGGCCTCCAGGGGGGGGGCGGCGTTCATGGGTTGGCATCCCCGGCGCTGGCGGCAAAGGCCCGGATGGCCGCGGCGACGGCCTGGCTCACCTGATCGAGGGGGGCGCTGGCGTCGATGAGACGCATCCGCCCGGGCTCGGCCTGGGCCCGGACCAGATAGGCGGCGCGTGCCCCCGCGAAGAAGCGCGCCGTCTCGCCCTCGAAGCGATCCGGGGCCGACCGCTGGCCGGCGCGCGCCAGCCCCTGGTCCACCGGCAGGTCGAAGAGCAGGGTCAGGTCCGGGCGCAGATCGCCCTGCACCCAGGCCTCCAGCACGGCGATGCGGGCCGGTTCCAGGCCGCGGCCACCGCCCTGATAGGCGTAACTGGCATCGGTAAAGCGGTCGCATACCACCCAGTCACCCCGCTCCAGGGCGGGGCGGATGGTCTTGGCCAGGTGCTCGGCGCGGGCGGCAAACACCAGCAACAACTCGGTGTCCGGGGACATGCCCCGAGAGTCCGGGTCGAGCAGGATCTGGCGCAGGCGCTCGGCAATGGGGGCGCCACCCGGCTCGCGGGTGAGGACGACGCTCAGCCCCCGTTGGGCGAGGGTGGCCTGGATCAGGGCCACCTGGGTCGATTTTCCCGCACCCTCGATGCCTTCCAGAGTAATGAATCGTCCCTTTGGCTTCATGGCTTGCCCCCCTCGGCGCCTTGTCCCAACTGATAACGTCGCACCGCTTGATTGTGCTCCTCCAGGGTGGCGGAGAAGCAGTGGCCGCCATCGCCCTTGGCGACGAAGTAGAGGCTATCGCCCGCCGCCGGGTGCAGAGCCGCGTGGATGGCGGCCCGGCCCGGGAGGGCGATGGGGGTGGGCGGCAGGCCATGGCGGGTGTAGGTGTTGTACGGCGTATCCCGGATCAGATCGGCGCGGCGCAGGTCCCCATCAAAGGCGGCACCCAGCCCGTAGATGACCGTGGGGTCGGTCTGGAGCCTCATGCCCAGCTGGAGTCGCCGGATGAAGACGCCGGCGATGGTGGGGCGCTCGCTGGCCTGGCCCGTCTCCTTCTCGATGATGGAGGCCAGGACCAGGGCTTGTTCCGGGCTCTCCAGGGGCAGACCGGGGGCGCGGTCCCGCCACTCCTCGGCCAGGACCCGATCCATGGCTTGGGCGGCGCGGCCCAAGATGTCGAGGTCGCTGGTACCTTTGGTAAAGCGGTAGGTATCGGGAAAGAAGCGGCCTTCGGGATGCTGACCCGCCCGGCCCAGGGCGGCCATCAGGTCCTGGGGCGTGGCCCCCTCCAGTTTGCCCACCAGGCGATCATCCTTGGCCAGGGCCGCCAGGACCTGGGCCGTGGTCCAGCCTTCGATGAGGGTGACGGAGCGCTGGTAAACCTGGTTCTTGACCAGCTTGTCCAGCAGGGCCACCGGGGTCATGCCGGGGCTGATCTCGTATTCCCCCGCCTTGACCCGCCCCGCGTCACCCCGCAGATAGGCCAAGGCGAGGAAGTAATAGGGATGGTCCAGCACCTCCAGGGCCGTCAACTCCTGGGCCAGGGTGCGCAGAGACATGCCATGGGGGATCTCGAACAGGAAGGGTTGATCCGGGCCCGCCGTGGCCGGGAGGGCCAGGGGACCGGTCTTGAAGGCCTCATAATGGTAACTCAGCCCCAGCCCGGCCAGGCCCAGGGCGATGACCAGGAGGAAGAGGAGGCCCAGATTCCTGAGGCGGCGGCGCCGGGGAGGCCTGGTGGGGGGCGGCTGGCCGGGGTCTGGCGGCGGAGGGGGGGCGTTTTCCGAGGCCGGACCGATGGCGGGCCCGCGGGCGTCTCCCACAGTCACAAGATCAGCGGCGAGGCCAGCCTCGGCCTCGCCCCTGGCCTCAGATTCGCCGGAAGACGAGGGAACCGTTTGTGCCGCCGAAGCCAAAGGAGTTGCTGATCGCCACATCGATCTTCATGGGGCGGGCGACGTTGGGCACATAGTCCAGGTCGCAATCGGGGTCGGGCGTTTCGTAATTGATGGTGGGAGGGGCCACCTGGTCACGCATGGCCAGCAGGGTGAAGATGGCCTCGGCCCCGCCCGCGGCACCCAGCATATGGCCCGTCATGGACTTGGTGGAGCTGACGGCGACCTTATACGCATGTTCGCCAAAGGCGCGCTTGATGCCCTTGGTCTCGGCGATGTCACCCGCCGGGGTCGAGGTGCCGTGGGCATTGATGTAGTCCACCTGCTCAGCCCCCAGGGCCGCCATCTCCAGGGCCAGGCGCATGCACTCTGCGGCGCCCTCGCCATTCTCCGAGGGGGCGGTCATGTGGTAGGCGTCGGAATTCATGCCGAAGCCCACCAGTTCCGCGTAGATATGGGCCCCGCGCGCCTTGGCCATCTCGTATTCCTCGAGCATGATAACGCCGGCGCCGTCGCTGAGGACGAAGCCATCGCGGTCACGATCGAAAGGACGACTGGCAAGCTGGGGGGCATCGTTACGGGTGGAGAGGGCCTTGGCGGCGGCAAAACCGCCGAGCCCGACGGGGGTCGTCGCCATCTCGGCCCCGCCGGCCAGCATGGCATCGACCATGCCGTGGCGAATCATGAGCGCCGCCTCACCGATGTTGTGGGTGCCGGTACTGCAAGCGGACACGATCGAGTAATTGGGCCCCTTGAGGCCGTATTTGATCGAGAGGTCTCCGGCGACCATGTTGACGATATTGGCGGGCACGAAGAAGGGCGAAATCTTGCGGGGCCCGCCCTGCAGATAGGCCGCGTAGCTGTTTTCGATGCCGGCGATGCCGCCGATACCGGAGCCCACGGCAACGCCGATACGGCGGCAATTCGCCTCCGTGATCTCGAGGCCGGAGTCCTCCATGGCCTGGGTCCCGGCGCCGATGCCATAATGGATAAACTTATCCATCTTCTTGACATCCTTCTTGGCGACGTAGAGCTCGGGGTCAAAACCGTAGATAGGCCCACCAAACCGCGTGGTAAAGGGCGCTATTTCGAAATGGGTGATCGGCTGAATGCCGCTCCGCCCGGCCAGGATACTCTCCCACCCGGACTTGGTATCCAGTCCCACCGGGGCGACAAGGCCGACGCCGGTGACAACAACCCTTCTGATCGACATAGCTAATTACCCTCGAACCTAATCGGGAGCCTGATCCAGAGACTGGCTGGCGGCCGCGCCCAGGAGATGAGGCGCCACCACCCGCCCGCGAGGACGCAAGGGTCCTGATTAGGCCTGATGCGCGTTGATGTAATCGATGGCTTGCTTGACCGTGGTGATTTTCTCGGCATCCTCGTCCGGAATCTCGGTTTCGAACTCCTCTTCCAGGGCCATCACCAACTCGACGGTATCCAGGGAGTCGGCGCCGAGGTCATCGACGAAAGAGGATTCAAGGGTCACCTCTTCCTCCTTGACGCCCAGCTGCTCCACCACGATCTTGCGGACTCGCTCTTCAACGCTGCTCATTTTCTTTGACCCTCACGGATTTAAATAGATCGCCCCAAGAAGGGCGGTGCCTATTCTAGGCGTATTCGTTAACGGATGAAAGGCGCCCAGGGGCACGCCCGAATTTGCCTCAGACCATCCACATGCCGCCATTGACATGCAGGGTCTCGCCGGTGATATAAGCCGCTCCGGGTGACGCCAGGAAGACCACGGTCGCGGCTACCTCTTCCACCGAGCCCCAGCGCCCCAAGGGGATGCCGGCCAGGATTTGCTGCTGATGGGCCTCGTCAAGGGCCCGGGTCATGTCGGTGTCGATCAGACCCGGCGCCACGCAGTTGACCGTGATGCCCCGGGAACCGACCTCACGCGCCAGTGACTTACTGAAGCCGATCATGCCGGCCTTGGCCGCCGCGTAATTGGTCTGGCCGGCATTGCCCATGACGGCCACCACCGAGGCGACATTGATGATACGCCCCTTGCGGGCCTTGGTCATGGCGCGCAGACAAGCCTTGGACATGCGGTAAACCGAGCCGAGATTGGTGTCCAGGATACTGTTCCAATCGGATTCCTTAAGGCGCATCAGGAGGTTGTCGCGCGTAATGCCGGCGTTATTGACCAGAATGCTCGGCTCGCCCAAGTCCAACCTCAGACGCTCCATGAGACTGTCAACGGAGGCCGGATTGGCGACATCAAGGACCAGGCCGGCCCCGTGACAGCCATGGGCGCTCAGCGTCTCGCTGATGCGGTCGGCGCCGGCCTCGGTGGTGGCGGTGCCCGCGACCACGGCCCCAGCCCGGCCCAGGGCCAGGGCGATGGCCTGGCCGATGCCACGCGAGGCGCCCGTGACCAGGGCGATGTCACCTTCAAGCATGATTCGTTGCCTCCAGAGCTAGGGCCAGGCCCTTGGGGTCCAGGACCGCCAGGACCTCCACCCGATCATCGATGCGCTTGGTCAGGCCCGTCAGGACCTTGCCCGGGCCGGCCTCCAGCAACAACCCCACCCCCTGGTCCGCCAAGCACCGCACCGTCTCCACCCAGCGCACCGGGCTGTAAAGCTGGCGCACCAGGCGGTCGCGGATGGCGGCGGGATCCGCCACGGCATCCACGGTGACGTTGTGCAGGACGGGAATCCGGGGCGCCGCGAGGGGGATGGCCGCCAAGGCCACCGCCAGTCGCTCGGCGGCGGGCCGCATCAGGGCGCAGTGGGAGGGGACGCTGACCGGCAGGAGGACGGCGCGCTTGGCGCCCGCGGCCTTGGCGGCGGCAATGCCCCGTTCCACCGCCGCCGACTCGCCGGCGATGACCACCTGACCCGGGGAATTGAAGTTGACGGGCTCCAGAATCCCGCCTTGGGCCGCTTGGGCGCAGACAGCGACGACCTGGTCGTCGGCGAGCCCGAGGATGGCGGCCATGGCCCCCGCGCCGGCGGGCACCGCCTCCTGCATGAAGCGGCCACGCTGGGCCACCAGGGCCACGGCATCGGCGAAGCCCAGGGTCCCGGCGCAGACCAGGGCGGTGAACTCGCCCAGGCTATGCCCCGCCATCCAGGCCGGCGCGGGACCGCCCGCCTGGTTCCAGACCCGCCAGACGGCAACGCCCGCAGCGAGCATGGCGGGCTGGGTGATGTCGGTGCGATCGAGCAGCTCCCTGGGACCCTGGCTGGTGACCTGCCAGAGATCCATGCCCAAGGCATCCGAGGCCTCGGCGAAGGTCTCGCCCACCAGCGGCCAGGCCGCCGCCAATTCGCTCAACATGCCGACGGACTGGGACCCCTGCCCCGGGAAAATGATGGCGATCGATTTGCTCATGGAAGGATTCGCAGCGGGAACAAGAGGTTCAGAAGCGCACTAACACCGTGCCCCAGGTGAAGCCACCGCCAAAGCCTTCCATCAGGATGGTTTGGCCACGCTGGATACGGCCGTCGCGCACCGCCGTGTCGAGGGCCAGGGGGATGGAGGCAGCGGAGGTATTGCCATGGTCGGCCACGGTCACCACCACCTGCTCCATGGGCAGGTCGAGGCGGCGGGCCGTGGCCTGGATGATGCGGATATTGGCTTGATGGGGCACCAGCCAGTCGATATCCGACTTGGTCATGCCATTGGCCTCCAGGGTCTCTTCGACGATGCGGCCCAGGGTGCTGACCGCCCAGCGAAAGACCTCGTTGCCGCGCATCTCGAGATAGGGGTCCTCGCACCCCCCCCGACCTATGCCCTTGGGGACCTGCAGCAGATCCTTGTAGGCCCCGTCGGCGCTGATATGGGTGGAGATGATGCCCGGCTCCTCGGCGGCACCCAGGACCACGGCCCCGGCGCCATCGGCGAAGAGGATACAGGTCGAACGGTCCTGCCAGTCGAGGAGCCGCGACATGGTGTCCGCGCCAATCACGAGGGCGCGCTTGGCGCTGCCCGTACGGACGAATTGGTCGGCGACACTGAGGGCATAGACAAAGCCGGCGCAAACCGCCTGGACATCAAAGGCGGGCACGCCCTTGATGCCCAGCCGGGGCTGAATGATGCAGGCCGTACTGGGAAAAATCTGGTCCGGCGTCGTCGTCGCCAGAACAATGAGGTCGATCTCGCTCGGATCGACCCCGGCGGCCTCCATGGCGGCGCGGGCGGCGGCGACCGCCAGGTCCGAGCAGGTCTCCCCCTCGACCACCACATGGCGCTGGCGGATACCGGTGCGGTCGAAAATCCATTCATCCGTGGTATCGACGATCTCCTCGATATCCTTATTGGTGAGGATTTTTTTGGGCAGGTAGCTGCCCGAGCCCAGGATTCGGGAATAAAGCTTCACGCGATCGGCCTTTGTTGGCGTTCGGCATCAAGCTGACCGCCAACGCGGTGGGCGATGCGCTCGGGGATGTTGCAGTGGATTTCCTTCTCCGCGATATGGATCGCGTTCTCGAAGGCGAGGACATCGGCGCTGCCGTGGCTCTTGATGACAATGCCCCGCAGCCCCAGCAGGCTGGCGCCATTGTAGCGACGTGGATCGAACTTGCGGCGAAAGCGCTTGAGAACCGGCATGGCCGCCAGGGCGGAGAGGCGCGTCAACCAGTTGCGATTGAAATTCTCGGTCAGGAAGTGGCGCACCATCTTGGCCAGGCCCTCACTGGACTTCAGCGCCACATTACCCACGAAGCCGTCGGTGACCACCACATCCACCATGCCGAGGTAGATATCATCCCCCTCGACATAGCCAATGTAATTCAGTGAACTACGGGCCAGGAGCTCATGGGCCCCCTTGACCTGTTCGTTGCCCTTGATCTCCTCGGCGCCAACGTTCAGGAGCCCCACCTTGGGCGCGGCCAGGCCCTCGACGGCCGTGACGGTCTCGCTGCCCATGACGGCGAACTGGAAGAGGTGCTGTGCCGTGCAATCGACGTTAGCCCCCAAGTCCAGCAGATGAGTGCTGCCGGTCATGGAGGGCACCGAGGTCATGATGGCAGGCCGATCGATGTTAGGCAGGGTCTTGAGGACAAAGCGCGCCGTGGCCATGAGGGCGCCGGTATTGCCCGCGCTGACGCAGGCATGGGCCTCGCCGGACTTAACCAGATCGATGGCGACCCGCATGGAGGAGTCCTTCTTCTGGCGCAAGGCCTTGGAGGGCAACTCGTTCATCGCCACCTCCTGGGAGGCATGGCGAATGCTCAGCCGGTCACCGAGTTCACCCGCCGGGATGAGCTTGGCGATCTGCTCTTCCTTGCCCACCAGAATGAGGGCCACATTTTGGGTGGTGCGCAGATAGTTGAGCGCCGCGGGGACCACGACCTGGGGCCCATGATCTCCGCCCATGACATCCAGGGCGATGGTCAAACGATCCATCGGGGCTCAGGCCGCCAGCGCGGAGATCAGGAAGGCTACGACGTCAGTCCTTGGTTTCTACGACCTTGCGGCCACGATAAAAACCATCCGGGGATACATGATGACGACGATGAACCTCGCCGCTCTGGGGCTCCACCGACAGGGTGGGACCCGTCAGGGCGTCGTGGGACCGACGCATGTCGCGCCGGGAAGAGGTCTTGCGATTTTGTGGGACAGCCATTTTTTTCTCCTTGACAGGGGATGCCGCCCAAGCCTTTGAGGATGAACGGCAGTCGCCAATAAATACTTTAATATCCGCGACATCACGGGGATGTCACTGGGGTTTCAGCCCTTCCCGCCCCGGGCCAGGGCGCCGAGAATGGCGAAGGGGTTAGGGGCCCCGCTAGCCACCGGCTCACCGCCTTCCGCTATCGCCTCCGGACCGGGCGGGACGCATTCACCAGGCTCGTGCATGGCGATCTGCGGTAGGGCCAGCAACAACTCATCCTCGATCAGGTCCAGCAACCGAATCGACGCCTCGGATACCAGCAAGGGGTCGAACTCTTCCGGCAGCAGCCGGGCCTCGTCGAGACCGGAAATCAACGCCAGTTCCAAAGGTGCGTTGACGTCCCAAGTCAGGGCGCCCAGGCAACGCTGACAGGTTAGCACCAGTCTGGCCGCGATTTCGCCCCTCAGGGTGCCGCGACCTTCCAGATCCCGCGCGAAGGCCAACCGAAACCCGACCTCGCCACCCGACTCCCTTAAAGACTCCCCCAGCCGCGGCAGACCCGAGAGGGGCCAGGCGCCCGCGAATT
>JBGAUK010000034.1:0-3656 GCA_044228695.1 Chromatiaceae bacterium
GACGACCGGGCTGTGTCCAGAGTTGCGGACAACTGCCAGTTGTAACGACGAATCCTCGCTAGAACGGATTAGCCCTGGTACCCCGGCCATCATCGAGGCCCGCGCACAGACCCTCAACGCCGCCTTCGCGGCCAACCCGCGGCGCTTCAAGGGCAGACCGCCAACGCCCAAGCAGCTTCCCTCAGCAGTCTGGATCAACCCGCCGGCCGCAGGCTCATCTGACCCCCAGGAGCCTCCCGAGCAACCCTAATTTCGACACCCCGGTGTCTCATTTTCATTGACACATTCCGCATCGCACGTTCCTTGTCCTGAAGGCCGAGGCTACGAGCCAGGATATAGACTTCCTCGTCCCGCGACAGGAGCTTGACATCGACGCGCTCGCGCACCCCCGCCCAGGGTTGGGCGAGGAAGGCATTCTCCAGTTGGGACAGCCGTCCCTTGGGGGTGCCCACCAGATAATGGACGGGCGGTGTCGCGCCCCGCATGAGCGCCAGACTGTCCTCGGTGGGGATGCCACGGTCCATGATCCAGATCCGTTCCGCCTCACCGTATTGGGCTTTGATCTTGGCCAGAAACGCCGCCAGGGTGGTCTTGTCGCTCGTATTGCCCGCCAACACCTCATAGGCCAAGGGAAAGCCCTCGGGGGTGACGATGAGGGCGATGACGACCTGGACGCAGTCGGGGCGCTTGTCGCGACTGTAGCCGTATTTGCGCTTGCCCGACCCCGGTGGGTCACACTCGAAATAGGTGCTGGTCAGATCATAGAGCAGGACCTCGAAACGGATGCCGAACAACGATTGCCAGCGTTCGCGCAAAAAGGAAAACAGGGCTGGTTTATGCACCAGCAGCTGGTCCAGACAGCGGTACAGGGTGTGACTGTGGGCGATGCGGAAGTCCTCCCTAAGCAGGTCACCCAAGGCGCTATGGTCGTACCAGTGGCGGTGCAACCGCCATTCGCTGCCGGGATCGATCAGGCGGTAACACACCAGGGTTTTGAGGACGTTGAGCCACCGGGTGCCCTTGAGGCTGGGCGGCAGGCGGGGCGCCTGAAGTCGTCGAGGCACAAAAGTGACCAGAGTTCGCAGGCCAGCCAGCAGGCGCCCCATTGTCGTGGTCGGCAGAGGCGCAAGCCGCTCAGACGAATCTGGACGATATCGCACTCCAGCACGGGTGGAGTGAGTATTCCGCTGAAAGCGACCACCCATTCCGGCGCGAAACAGGCCACCGATTCCGGACCAAAGTGGCCACCGGTTCCGGCCATGCGGCCAGGGTCTCCGGCGAGTGCGACGCGGGGATGGCATTGTTAGGCTGGGACCGGCTCGCCTGTCAACTCGACGGGCCGTTTGCGCAGCGACTCGCCGCGGAGCTCCAGCTTGTAGGCGCGATGCACGAGGCGGTCGAGGATGGCATCGGCGAGCGTCGGATCCCCCAGGGCCTCGTGCCAATGCGCCACTGGGAGCTGGCTGGTGACCAGGGTGGAGCGGCGCTCGCAGCGGTCATCGAGGATCTCCAGCAGGTCGCGCCGCTGCTCGTCGGTGGTCGGTGCCAAGCCCCAGTCGTCGAGGACCAACAGGTCGGTCTTGGCCAACGCTGCCAGCACCTTGGGGTAGCGCCCGTCGGCCCGGGCGATGCCCAGGTCTTGGAGCAGGCGAGGCAGACGCAGGTAACGCGCGCTGAAGCCCTCCCGACACGCCTTGTTGGCCAGGGCACAGGCGATCCAGGTTTTGCCCACCCCGGTCGGCCCGGTAATCAGGACGTTGAGGTGTTCGCCCAGCCACTGGCAGCCGGCCAGGCGCAGCATCAGGGCGCGGTCGAGGCCGCGGTGGCTGCGGTAATCCAGGTCCTCAATGGCAGCGTTGGCACGCAGGCGCGCCTGCGTCAGGCGGGTGCGCAGGCGGCGGGTGGCGCGTTCGCTGGCCTCGCGGTCGAGCAACAGGCCAAGGCGCTCTTCAAAGCTCAGCGACGCACTCTCCGGCATCTGGAGTTGCTCGTGCAGGGCGTTGTACATGCCGGTCAGGCGCAGGCGCTGGAGGGTGTCCAGGGTGGGATGCCGTAACATCGATCGGTCTCCGGTGGGGTGTGGCCCCCGGCGCTTGGCCGGGGGCGCGGGGCTCAGTGGTAGTACTTGGAACCGCGCACATTGGCGTGGGCGATGGGGGGCGCGGCGGGGGCGGCACCCGCTAAGGGACGCCGATCCAGGCCCTTGTCCAGGATCGAGGCGAGGCTGCGGTAGCTGCTGGCACCGCTGGCCAGCGCCCGGGCACAGGCCGCTTCCAGGCGGGCCTCGCCGTGGGCCTGACCCAGCCGCAGGACCCCGAAGCAGGCGTTGAAGCCCTGCTGGGGATGGGGACGGGTCAGGAGCAGGTGTTTGATGAAGGCCAGGGTGTGGGGACCGATCGTCCCGGCCCAGGCCACGATGCGTTCAGGCGTCCAGTCGAGGTACTGGCGATGGGCGGCGGGCAGATGATCCGCGACGGTGGTGTAGCCGCCGCGCTGGTGGCTGCGGGGGTGGCTGGCGACCCGATGTCCCTGGTGTAAGACCTCCACCGTGCCGGCGCTCAGGCGCACGTCGAGCTGGCGCTTGATCAGGGGGTGGGGCACCGAGTAGTAGTGCCCATCGACGGCGATGTGCAGGTTCGGTGGGACCCGGACCTGGCGCCACTCGGCGTACTCGTAGGGGTGCGGGGGGAGCGGGCGCAGGGCCGGACGCTCCAGACGCTCGAAGTGACTCAGCCGCGAGCCGTCGAGCTTCTTGAAAGGACGCGCGTTGAGCCCCGTCAACAGCTCGGCGATGGCAGCGTTGAGTTCGACCAGCGAGAAACACGTGCGGTGGCGCAGCCGCGCCAGGATCCAGCGCTCGACCAGCAACACGGCGCCCTCGGCCTTGGCCTTGTCGCGGGGTTTACGCGCCCGCGCGGGGATCACCGCGCAGCCGTAGTGAGTGGCGAAGTCCTGGTAGGTGGGATTCAGATCGGGCTCGTAGCGGTGCGCCCGGTTGACGGCGCTACGCAGGTTGTCCGGGACAATGACCTCGGGCACCCCGCCGAAGAACGCCAGCGCCCGGACGTGAGCGCCGATCCAGTCGGGTAGTTGCTGGCTCCAGGTCGCCTCGGCGTAGGTGTAGTTCGACGCCCCCAACACCGCGACGAAGACCTGCGCCTGGCGCACCTGCCCCGTGGTGGGGTCGACGACTGCCGCGGTGTGGCCGGCGTAGTCGACGAACAGCTTCTCGCCGGAGCGGTGGACCTGGCGCATGACGATATCCAAGCGTCCCCGCCAATCGCGGTAGTGCGCGCAGAACTGGCTGTATTGCCAGCCATCCGGATGCCGTTCCTGGTATTCCTGCCACAGCAGGGCCAAGGTCACGCCCTTGCCCCGCAACTCCCGATGGACCGCCTGCCAGTCCGGCGCCACCCGCTGACCTGGCAGTTTCTGCTCCGGGTCCCCGAACAGTCGCCGCTCCAGCGCCGCCGCATCCAGACCGTCCGGCAACGGCCACGACAGCCCCTCGGCCGCGGCGCGCGCCAGGTACTGCGCCACCGTCGTACGCCCGATGCCGACGCTGCGCGCAATCTCCCGCGCCGAACGCTGCTCCTGCCATTTCAGGCGCAGCACCTCTGCAATCTTTCGCATGGACAACCTCTCTCTTGGCATCT
>JBGAUK010000034.1:3753-32352 GCA_044228695.1 Chromatiaceae bacterium
CCGCGCCGAACGCTGCTCCTGCCATTTCAGGCGCAGCACCTCTGCAATCTTTCGCATGGACAACCTCTCTCTTGGCATCGGCTTCCCCTCGATCAAAGGGGGCGCAGACTACCCAGGGTTATCCCGCGTCGCGAGCCTCCCAGCCACCGTGGCCGGGGCGCCGGAAGCGCTGGCCACTTTGGTTCGGAACCGGTGGCCACTTTGCGTCGGAATCACTGGCCACTTTCGCCCGGAATCGCTGGCCACTTTCAGTCGGAATACTCAGGTGGAGTGCGGTCATCGGGGAAGAGCGCCACTTGGGTGGGGGCATCGCCCGCCGGGTCCACTACCTGAATGGTGCGGCACCAGGCGGTATGCTGGCTGTCGTTGATCTCGCCGAGGTAGAGCGCCTGGCGTTGCACAACCCGGCCATCGGCCGTGCGGCGGTTTTCGACGATACTCCAGTAGCGGTGATCCTTGCCGTCTTTGCGGCGGTTCTTGTAGCGCAGGAACATGTGACCAGTGTCCGGAAAAAGCCGGATGCCCTCAAGGGGGTAGGTCGGCACTACAAGCCCTTTAGGACCCGCTGGTACTGCTACTTCAAGCAGTTAGACAGCGATAACAGCCTATATTGGCGAAAATCGAGGTCGAATAGTCGAAGTCTGGTTAACAATGATTTCAGTTGGTTACGTGAAAGATGAGAATGGCTCTCGCTGGAACTTCGGCCTAAAGGGCCTATAAGCGGAGGGCCAGCCACAAAAAAACCCGCGGAACGCGGGCTTTTATCGAGAGGCGGCAGTTGGATCAGGCTTCGAGGTGGGTCTTCATTTTCCTCATCGCATTCTTTTCGATCTGGCGAATGCGTTCAGCGGAGACGCCAAACTGGGCGGCCAGTTCATGGAGAGTCTGCTTTTTCTCCGTCAGCCAGCGGGCCTGGAGAATGGTTTTACTACGTTCGTCCAACCCCTCGAGGGCAGCGTGGAGCCGATCGTAGCGATCCATCATGGTGTCCTGACGTTCCAGTGCGCTCGCGGGCTCCATGCGCATATCCGGCAGATAGCTCGAGGGCGCGGCGGGACCCTCCTCGTCGTCGCTGTCGTCGCCGTCGAAGGCCAAATCCTGGTTGGAAAGTCGCGATTCCATCTCCAGTACCGTCTCGGGCTTGACGTCCAGATCCCGGGCAACGCTCTCCACCTCTTCGCGCGTGAACCAGCCGAGGCGCTTCTTGGCGCTGCGAAGGTTGAAGAAGAGCTTGCGCTGGGCCTTGGTGGTGGCAACCTTGACGATGCGCCAGTTGCGCAGGATGTATTCATGAATCTCAGCGCGAATCCAGTGCACCGCGAAGGATACCAGCCGGACCCCCACGTCCGGCTCGAACCGTCTGACCGCCTTCATGAGGCCAACCGACCCCTCCTGGATCAGGTCTGGTAAGGGCAGGCCGTAGCCCAGATAGCCCCGGGCGATGCGGATGACAAACCGCAGATGGGAGAGGACCAGCCGGCGGGCGGCGTCCATGTCACCGTGATCACGCAGACGAACGGCCAGGTCACGCTCTTCGTCCGGGGTCAGCATGGGGATCTGATAGGAAGCGCTGATGTAGGCGTCAATGTTGCCGGTAGGGAGCAGAGCGAGGTCTTTAGTCATGTGCCAATACCCAAGTAATTTTCTATGGAATTGAGTGTAGCAAATCCACCCAGGGTCATACAACACGCAAATCGCTCTTTTAGGGGACGCAGGCCTGGAAAAGTTTCCGGGCGAGCCCAGGAGCGCCGGTTGGCGCGCTCAGCCCGGCTCGATGGCCGCGAGATGCCGGCTCACGGCGATCCAGCTCCCGGCGAGACCCAGGACCAGGCTGCCACCCAGCAGCACGGCCAAGGCCAGAGGCCCCAGCCCGACTAGGAGAAAGTCCGCCTGATAGAGAGCGGCCAGGCGGGATACCGGGCCCTGCATGAAGAAGAGTGCCAGGGAAACCAGGCTCCAGGCAATGAGTCCCCCCAGAAGGCCATACCAGACCCCGAGCCAGAGGAAGGGGCGGCGGATAAAGGCATGGGTTGCCCCCACCGTCTCCATGATGACGATCTCCTGGCGTCGGTTCTCGATCTCCAGGCGGATGGTGTTCCCGATGACCAGCAGAACCCCCAGGGCCAGGACGCTGGCCAGCACTTGGGCGGCGCGCTCGCCCAGCAGGACGACGCCCTGGAAGCGTCGCACCCAGAGGGTGTCCATGCGCACCAGATCCGTTTCCGACAGGGCGGTAAGCATCTCGCGCAATCCCTCCAGGCTGGCCGCATCGCCCAGGCTTTGGGCCGGACGCACGGCCAGGACATAGGGCAGGGGATTGGTCTCCAGTTGCTCGACCGCCTCGGCGAAGCCGGTTTCGGCCCTTAGTTCATCCAGGGCCTGATCCGGCGAGATCAGGGTAACGGACTCCAAGTCTTTCCGCCCCGCCAGGCGGCGGGCCAGGGCCTCCGCCTTGGTCGCGCTCACCTCCGCCTTGAGGAAGAGGGAGATGGCCGCCGTCTGCTCCCAGCCCTCGCCGAGCCGTTCCAGGTTACGGGTCAGGACATAGAGGGCCCCGGGCAGGGCCAGGGCGATACCAATCACCAAGACCGTCATCAGGGTAGGCAGGGGGGTGCCGCGCAGCCGACCCAGACTGGACAGGGCTCCCTGCAGATGATGCCCAAACCAGATCCCCGGTAACCGGACAAAGGGGATCTGGAGCCGCCGCATGGGGCGGCCAGCCTTCGCGGCCTTATCCGGGGTTGGCTTCTGGGTTCTTCTGCGCATGGGAATCGGCGATCAGGCGCCCTTTATCCAGAGTCAGGGTACGATAGGGGAGGCTAGCAATCAGATCCAGGTTATGGCTGGCAATGAGGAGGGTGACGCCAACCTTATTGAAGCGCCCGAAGAGCGCCATGATCTCGCGCGAAAGTTCCGGGTCCAGGTTGCCGGTGGGCTCGTCGGCCAGCAGTAAGGGCGGACGGGCGACGATGGCCCGGGCAATGCCCACCCGCTGCTGTTCGCCACCCGACAGGGCCAGGGGGTTGGACTTCTCCTTTTTCAGGAGTCCCACCTGATTAAGGGCGGCCCGGACACGCCGCGCGATCTCCTGATGCCCCAGACCCGCGACCACGAGTGGCAAGGCTACGTTGTCGAAGACTGAGCGATCAGTCAGCAGGCGGTGATCCTGGAAAATCATCCCCACCTGACGGCGATGAAAGGGAATCTTGCGCCGGGGCAAGCGACCCACGTTGCGGCCATCGACCATGAGCTGACCCCGGCTGGGGCGTTCCAAACAGCCAATCAGCTTGAGGAGGGTACTCTTACCCGCACCCGAATGGCCGGTAAGAAAGACCATCTCCCCGGCCGCGATCTCCAGGCTCAGGTTACACAGCACCTCCCCGCTTTCCGCATAGCGCTTGCTGACCTGGTCGAAGCGGATCATGTCCGGGAGGGCATCAGGAACCGAAAAGGGCTTCGAGGAATTCCTCGGCCTCGAAAGGCCGGAGGTCATCGATGGACTCGCCCACGCCGATGAAGCGGATGGGGACGCGCAGCCGCTCGGCGATGGCGAAGAGGACGCCCCCCTTGGCGGTGCCATCGAGCTTGGTCAGGGCGATACCCGTCAGGGGCACCGAGGCATTGAACTGCTGGGCCTGGGCAATGGCATTCTGGCCCGTGGTGGCATCCACCACCAGCAACACCTCATGCGGGGCCTCCGGATCGAGCTTCTTCATGACCCGGGCGATCTTGGCCAGCTCCTCCATCAGGTTCGTCTTGGTATGCAGGCGCCCGGCGGTGTCCGCGATGAGGACATCGATGCCGCGGGCGGTGGCGGCCTGGAGGGCATCGAAGATGACCGAGGCGGAATCCGCCCCCGACTGTTGGGCGATGACGGTGACGCCGTTGCGCTCGCCCCAGGCCTGCAACTGCTCCACCGCCGCGGCGCGGAAGGTATCCCCCGCGGCCAGCATGACGCTGTTGCCCTCGGCCTGTAGCCTTTTCGCCAACTTGCCGATGGTCGTGGTCTTGCCGGCGCCATTGACGCCCACCATGAGGATGACCAGAGGCCGGCCCGGTGACGCGACCCGGACCGGCCGTTCGCAGGCGCGCAATATCGCCGCCAGCTCCTCCTTGAGAGCGCTCATGAGCACTGCGGGGTCGGAAAGTTCGTGGCGATTAACCCGCGCCGTGAGATCGCCGATGATGCGCAGGGTCGCCTCCACCCCCACATCGGCGGTCAGCAACCGGGTCTCCAGTTCGTCCAGCAGGTCTTGATCGATGCGCTTGCGGCCCCGCACCAGATCACCGATGTCGATATTGAGGACGGCGCGAGTCCGTTGCAAGCCCTCGCGCAGGCGGGCGTAGAGGCCAGCCTTGGGCGCGGGGTGCTCGGTCCCTGCTACCGGCAACACCGCATCGGACGCGGGCTGCGACTTCTTATTGCCAAAACCAAACATGAATGAAGGACCTGATGGACGGGTAGCAGCGCTGGGGAACTATTGGATGAGGGCCTTGCCAATACGAGACCTTTAACGTCATCCTAGCAAACATCGGCGGATGCGTCTCCCGGTAAAGACCGCCGGACGCCAGGCGCTACCACCCCCCAGCCTGAAAATGGAGATGCGATGAAATCCCGATTACTTCTCGCCACGGCCCTGGCGATCCCCTTGGTCGCAACCGCCGAGGCCCCCAAGGTTCATGAGCGCCTCCTCGATAACGGCCTCAAGGTACTGGTCAAGGAGGACCATCGCGCGCCCATCGTCACCTCCCAGGTCTGGTACAAGGTGGGCTCCAGTTACGAGCACGGTGGCCTAACCGGGGTTTCCCATCTGCTCGAACACATGATGTTCAAGGGCACGGAGAAGCTGGCCCCCGGCGAGTTCTCGCGGATCATTGCAGCGAACGGCGGTGACGAGAACGCCTTCACCGGCAGGGACTACACGGCCTATTTCCAGACACTGGCGGCGGATCGCCTGCCCATCTCCTTCGAGCTGGAGGCCCAGCGCATGCGCTTTCTGACCTTGCCGAAGGAGGAGTTTCTCAAGGAGTTGGAAGTGGTCAAGGAAGAACGGCGGATGAGAACCGAGGACGACCCCGAGTCCCTGGCCTATGAGCAATTCAACGCGACGGCTTACGAGGCATCTCCCTACCGCATCCCGGTCATCGGCTGGGCGAGCGATCTGGAGGATATGAATGTCGCCGATCTCCGGGACTGGTATCGCCAGTGGTACGCCCCGAACAACGCCACCCTGGTGGTGGTAGGCGACGTGGACCCAGAGGAGGTATTTGCCCTCGCGGAAAAGCATTTCGGGCCTCTGTCAGCGGAGCCGGTGTCGCCACCCAAGCCCGGTGGCGACCCGGCCCAGCGTGGCGAGAAGCGCATCAAGGTCAAGGCTCCCGCCAAGGAGCCCTATCTGCTCATGGGCTACAAGTCCACCGCCATCGGTCACGCCGGGGAGGACTGGGAGCCTTACGCCCTGGAAATGCTGTCCTCGGTTCTTGACGGGGGCTCCAGCGCCCGGTTCAGCCGCGAACTGGTGCGCGGCTCCCATGTCGCCGCCTCGGCCGGCGCCAGCTATAGCGCCTTCACCCGTCTACCTGGCATGCTGCTCCTGGACGGCATACCCGCCCAGGGGCGCACCATCGACGAACTCGAACAGGCCCTCCTGGCCCAGATTCAGCGCCTGCGGGATGAACCCGTGGCGGAGGCCGAATTGGAGCGCATCCGTAATCAGCTCATTGCAGCCAAGGTTTACGAAAAGGATTCGGTCTACGCCCAGGCCAAGCAGATCGGCAGTCTGGAGACGGTTGGGCTCGGCTGGCAACTTATGGAAGAATATGTCGCGCACCTGAGCCGGGTCAGCCCCGCGCAGGTCCAGGCCGTCGCCCGCAAATTCCTGGTACCCGACAACCTGACGGTTGCCCTGCTGGAGCCCCAACCCCTTGACGGCAAGGGATCCAAAGCCACCACCCCGGGAGGTCACGCACGTGCGGGCCACTAATCGCTTCTTTGCCCTGGTTTCCGGCTTGCTGCTCCTGGTGGGCAGCACCAAGCTCCAGGCCACGCCCCAGATCCAAACCTGGGAGACCCCCGCGGGCGTCCCCGTGCTCTTTGTGGCGGCCCCTGATCTGCCTATGCTGGATGTGCGCATCGCCTTCCAGGCCGGCAGCGCTCGGGATAATGGGCAGGCAGGTCTTGCCTCCCTGACAGCCGACCTGCTGGATCAGGGCGCGGGGGAATGGGACGCGAACGCGATCGCGGAGCGCCTTGAGGCCGTGGGCGCCGAGATGTCCATCGAGGCCCAGCGCGACATGGCCTCGGCCTCCCTGCGCAGCCTGACCCAGCAACCCGCCTTGAACCAGGCCCTGGAGACCTTGGCCCTGGTGATCTCCCAGCCGCGTTTTGCGGAGGCCGACTTCGAACGGATGCGGGCCAATATCCTGACCAGCCTGAGCCGGGACGAACAGGACCCCGGGACCCTCGGCCAGAAGGCCATCTACCGCAGCATTTACGGCGACCACCCTTATGCCACGGAACCCTCCGGCACCCGGGAATCCGTTGCGGCCCTGAGCCGGGAAGACCTAGCGCGCTTTCATAAACGCCATTATGTCGCCAGCAACGCCGTGGTCGCCCTGGTGGGTGCCGTGAGCCGCCCGGAGGCGGAAGCTATCGCCACGCAACTGACGGCCGGTCTTGCCCAGGGCGAGCCCTTGCCCCCCCTGCCGCCGGTCGCGGACCTGCCGACCGCCGTCCTAGAGTCCATCGCCTTCCCCTCGACCCAGACCCATGTCTTTACCGGCCAGCCGGGCATGAACCGGACGGATCCGGACTATTTCACCCTCTACGTGGGCAACCACATCCTGGGGGGCAGCGGCCTGGTCTCCCTGCTCATGGAAGAGGTGCGCGAGAAGCGCGGCCTTTCCTATAGCGTTTACAGCTACTTCCTGCCCCTGGCGGAGCGAGGACCCTTCATCGCCGCGCTTTCCACCAAGAATGACCAGGGCCAGGGTGCCCGCGAGGTCCTGATGGCGACAATCGAACGTTTTCGTACCCAGGGGCCGACCCCGGAGGAACTGACAGCCGCCATCAAGAACATCACGGGGGGCTTTCCCCTGCGCATCGCCGGTAACGGCAAAATCGCGCAATACCTGGCCATGATCGGCTTTTATGGCCTGCCGCTGGACTATCTCGACCGCTTCAATGACCGCATCTCGGCTGTCACGGCCGAGGACATTCGCGATGCCTTTCAATGTCGTATCGATCCGGCGCGCTTCGCCACGGTCATGGTGGGGCCGGCAGTGAAGGTACCAGCCCAGCCGCAACCTTGAGACCCAGCTTGACAATCCTCATGGCGGGCAGGAAAGGCCTTGTCTAGTTTGACGAAGCCCTTTCCGGGACCTTCCCTATGAGTCCCCGCAGCGCTGGACCCCCAGGGCGCCTGCGCATCGTGGCGGGTGAGTGGCGTGGTCGCCGACTGCCTGTATTGGACCAGCCGGGCTTGAGGCCCACGCCAGACCGGGTGCGGGAGACCCTGTTCAATTGGCTGGCCCCCCTGATCAGAGGGGCGCGTTGCTTGGATCTTTTTGCCGGTAGCGGGGCCCTGGGTTTCGAAGCGGCCTCGCGCGGCGCCGGCCGGGTCGCCATGATCGAAAAAAGTGCGAATTTGGTGCGGGTGCTGCGCGAGAACCGGCTCTTGTTGGATGCCCGCCAGGTGGAAGTGATTCAGGCTGACGCCGGCCTCTGGCTGGCGGGTCAGGCGGAGCCCTTCGACCTGGTCTTTCTGGACCCCCCTTTTGCCGAGAACCTGCTGGGCCCGACCTGTGCCGCCCTCGCTCAAGGTGGTTGGCTCGCGCGGGGCGCAAGGGTCTATCTGGAGGCGGCGGCATCGCCAGGATTTCCGGCCCTCCCGGAGGAATGGCGCCTGGTGCGCGCCAAGCAGGCGGGACAGGTGCGTTACGGGCTGGCGGAGACCGGTCAGGTGGCCCCTGCTTTTCTGCCGTGACTTGATTCTCGATAAGGAGAGAGATGATGCGTAGGGTCGTCTATCCGGGGACCTTTGACCCCATTACCAACGGCCATATCGACCTGATCGTGCGGGCCGTCCGCCTTTTTGATCAGGTGGTGGTGGCGGTGGCGGCGGATACCCACAAGGCGCCGCTTTTCGATACGGAGCGCCGGTTAGCCCTGGCGCGGGAATCGGTGGCTCATCTGCCGAGTGTCCAGGTCACTGCCTTTAGCGGCCTGCTGGTGACCTTCGCCGCCACCCAGGGTACTGATGTCATCCTGCGAGGGCTAAGAGCGGTGTCCGATTTCGAGTTTGAACTCCAGTTGGCCAGCATGAACCGACGCCTGTCCCCAGGGTTCGAGACCCTGTTCCTGACCCCGGCGGAGCAATACACCTGCCTGTCTTCATCGCTCGTCCGCGAGGTCTCACGCCTTGGCGGAGACGTGTCAGCCTTCGTGCCGATACCGGTCCATGCTGCATTGCGCGAACGCTTTGGGTAATATGACGCCCATAGGCCCTTGGGCCTCAGTGGCCCCTTAATCCATCCGACTCGATTGACACCAGCCTTAGGAGTACTCACATGGCCCTCTACATTACCGACGAATGCATAAACTGCGACGTTTGCGAGCCCGAGTGCCCGAACGGCGCCATTAGTCAGGGCGACGAGATCTACCAAATTGACCCCGACCTCTGCACCGAATGCGTGGGCCACTACGAGACCTCCCAGTGCGTCGAGGTTTGCCCGGTTGATTGCATCCTCAAGGATCCCAACCACGAGGAGACGGAAGAGCAACTCCTTGAAAAGTACAAGCGCATTACGGGTTAGTCCGATCCCCTGACTTTTTTCACCTGCTTGATTCAATTCTCGGGAAGCCGTGAAGGCTTCCCGGAAAATCCTTGCTCCCCGATGGGGTTTCACATTATTTCGACGTCAGACCCGTCGAGCCTGAACCTGCCTATTGCCAAGCAACCGTCCTGGTTCGCGCCAAGTGTTGTAGAACCGGGTGTGGACCCTCACCTGCAAATTGTCACTCACTCTCGATCACTTCGGCCCCTTGAGGATGCTCATGAAAAGCCTTATCGCCTTCGCCGCCACCTTGTTGGCCTTTTCCCTCATCGCCGTTCCAGTCGCCGAGGCTAAACGCCTGGGTGGCGGATCGAACCTGGGTAAGCAGTACAGCACCCCCCATGCCACCCCGGCTCAGCAGGCCAAGCCCGCCGGTAACGCCGCGTCCCCCGCAACGGCCGCTGCGGCCAATGCCCCTCGTGCGAGTGGCGCGAGCCGCTGGTTGGGGCCTCTTGCAGGTCTGGCGGCCGGTGGCCTGCTGGCATCCCTATTTTTCGGGGATGGCTTCCAAGGAATCCAATTCATGGATTTCCTCATGATCGCCTTGCTCATCTTCGGCGGCATCATGCTGTTCCGCTACATGAGGCGCGGAGCTAACCCGGTGCCCGCCGGGGTGGGCGCGGGACCTGGATCCAATCCCCTGGGTGCTGATCTTATGAAGCGTAACACTTCGCCCTCGGTACCCGCGACGGGTTTCACGCCCACCCCTAGGTCGGATGACCCTCAGGCCCCGGCCTGGTTCGATGCCAAGAACTTCGCCGAGGGTGCCAGATCGCATTTTCTGCGACTGCAGGCGGCCTGGGATAAGGCGGATTTCAATGATATCAAGGAGTACACGACTCCCGAATTATTCGAAGAGCTGCGGCGCGAGCGGATGGATTTGGGGACAGACCCTCAAGTCACCGAGGCGGTGACCCTCCAGGTGCAATTAGCCGGCATTCGTCGGGATGGCGATCTAGTCGTGGTCAGCCTGGAATTCTCGGGCCTGATTCGCGAGGCCGCGAGTGAAGGGGCCAACCCCTTCCGCGAGATCTGGCACATACAGCACGCCTGGAACACCCCGGATGGCGACTGGTTCATAACGGGTATACAGCAAGTTGGGTGATGCTATCGCCTTCGGGGGTGACGCCCCGAAGGCGGTACCTGCAAAGACCAGGATCTCCAGCTAGACCGAAGTTCCAGCGAGAGCCATTCTCATCTTTCACGTAACCAACTGAAATCATTGTTAAGTACGCAGGCGCTACCCTCGGCCTCGCTTAGAATGTACCCATGTATATGGTCTTCGGCCACTTGTAATAGCAGGCGGATATGCTATAAGTTGACCCATGTACATCGACATCGTTCCGAACCGCAACTCGCCCCCGGCCATCTTGCTGCGCGAGTCGTTGCGCGAAGGTAAGAAGATCGTCAAGCGCACCCTCGCCAACCTCTCGGCATTGTCGTTGTCACAAGCCGAGGCCATCCGTGCCGTCCTCAAAGGTCAGCCCTTAGCCGCCGTCGATGAGGTTTTCGAGATCGTCCACTCGCGCGCCCATGGCGCCGTCAAATGCGATCGCCCTAGCCATGGGCCGCCTGCGCCTCAGCGCGCTGTTGGGACGTGAACCCGGCCGTGAGCGAGATCTGGTGCTGGCGATGATCGCCGCTCGGGTGCTTGACCCGCAGAGCAAGCTGGCGACCACGCGCAGTTGGGATCACAGCACCCTCGGTGAGCTGTTCGGGGTCAGTGATGCCGATGAAAATGAGCTGTATGCGGCCCTGGATTGGCTGCGGGAGCGCCAGCCGGTCATCGAGCAGCGACTGGCCAAGCGCCACCTGCAGGAGGGTGGGCGGGTGCTCTACGATCTCTCCTCGGGCTACTTCGAGGGCGAGGCGTGTCCCCTGGCCGCCCGCGGCTATTCTCGCGACGGGAAGAAGGGCACCTTGCAGGTCAACTACGGCCTAATGACGGATGCGCGCGGTTGTCCGGTGGCCATCGCGGTGTTCGAGGGCAATACCACGGACCCGGAGACCCTGCTGGAGCAGGTGGAGAAGCTGCAGAACGACTTCGCCCTGCAATCGGTCATCTTGGTGGGAGATCGCGGCATGATCTCGCAAGCCCAAGTAGAAGCACTGCGTGCGCATGCCGGGGTGGCCTGGATTACGGCACTCAAGAGCGGGGCGATTCGCCAACTGGTGGCGGCTGGCACCCTTCAAATGGATTTGTTCGACGAGCGCAATCTCTTCGAATGCACTCACGACGACTTTCCCGGCGAGCGCCTGATCGCGTGTCGCAATCCGCAACTGGCGAAGTTACGTGCGGCCAAGCGTTGCGAGCTGCTGGCCGCTACCACCGCAGCGTTGGAGACCGTGCAACGGATGGTCACCCATGGCAGGCTGAAGGACCCTGACAAGATCGGCGTGCGCGTTGGGCGGGTGATCAACCAGTACAAGATGGCCAAGCATCTGGTGCTGGAGATCAGCGCCACACAGTTCGCCTTCCACATCAATGAGGAGTCGGTGGCCGCGGAGGCAGCGCTGGACGGTCTCTATGTGATCCGTACCGCCCTGCCAGCCGCGCAGATCAGTAGCGCAGAGGCGGTGCGCCATTACAAGGGATTGAGCCATGCCGAGGCCGCATTCCGCTCCTTGAAAAGCGATGTTCTACAGATTCGTCCGATCTATCGCCACACCGAAGAGCGGGTGCGTGCCCATCTGTTGCTGTGCATGCTCGCCTATTACGTCAAATGGCACATGGGCGAAGCCTGGCGCCGCCTGCTGTTTGCTGATGAAGACCACGCGCGACTGGCCGAACGCGACCCCGTAGCGCCGGCGACACGGTCCGATGCGGCACTGGCCAAGGTGGCAAGCAAGCGGCTCGCCGACGGCTCCCCTGCCCACAGTTTCCGGACCCTACTCAACGCGCTTTCCACGATTGTCCGCAATACCTGCCGACGCAAGAACGTCAGCGCCGACGAGGCAACCTTCAACATCGATACGACTCCCAACCTCAAGCAGCAAGCGGCACTCGATTTGATCAAAGCGATCCACGTGTAGCCAGACGCGTGCAGGATGATTTTCTGATAATTGTCTGAAAATCAGTCGACTATGTCGTATGTAAGGCTGGAACTTCGGGCTCGAAAATCGCTAAACCTGGCAGTTTTGGCAGAAGAAACTGGATCTTTGCCCGATCTTTTCCCGCCGGAGGGCAGTACCGCAATGCGGACAGGGCTGGCCCTCATGGCCATAGACCCGCAGTTGGCGGGCGAAATATCCGGGATGGCCATCCTCGGCCACGAAATCCCGCAGGCTAGTACCCCCGGCGGCTATGGATTCGCCCAGAACGGTGCGAATGGTCGTTGCCAGCAGGGTGTATTGGGACTCGCTCACCTCCCCCGCGGGACGATTAGGATGTATTCCCGCAAGAAACAGGGATTCACTGGCGTAAATATTCCCCACGCCCACGACCACCTTGGCATCCATGATGAAAGCCTTTACGGCCACTTGTCGGTTGCGTGCCCGGTTGTGTAAATAGGCGCCATCAAAGCCCCCCTCCAGGGGCTCGGGCCCCAGATCCCGGATCAGGGCATGCTGCTCGGGTGGCTCCGCCGTCCAGATCAAGAGGCCGAACCGGCGGGGATCACGCAGGCGCAGGCATCGCCCATCTTCCATCACTAAATCCAGATGGTCATGGGGCCCTGGCGGAGTGGTTAGGGGTAGGATGCGCAAGCTGCCGGACATACCGAGGTGCAGGAGCAGACTTCCCTGTTCCAGGTTCAACAGCAGGTATTTCCCCCGCCGCCGCAAGCCCAGTATCCTTTGGCCCGCCAATTTGGCCTCGGTGCCGTCCGCGATGGGATAGCGCAGACGCCTTTCCCGCACCATGAGTTCTCGAATTTGGCGGCCCTCGAGATGGGGCCTGATACCCCGCAAGGTCGTTTCGACCTCGGGGAGTTCAGGCATGGATCAAGCCAGGGTTAAATCCCTGCTGGCCACCTAATCGACCCCTGGTCATCCTAGAACCTGCCCCCCAAGCCCTTCATGCGAGAGCGAAACTCTTGGGTGACCGACTCGGCGTCCTGATCGCTGGCAATGATCTTGGGCGTCAGTATGACGAGTAATTCCTTGCGATCCGCCTGGCGAGTGTTATCGCTGAAGAGGGCGCCGAGAACGGGAATATTCGAGAAACCGGGTACGCCACCCTTTGAACTTGCATCATTATTTTCAATGAGACCGCCCAGTACCACGGCCTGACCCGACCGCACCGCCACGTTGCTGGTGATCTGGCGCACAATAAAGGTGGGAGATTTTATGTCCGACGTATCGGTTGTGGTGGCGGTACTCACCTGCTGTTCTACGTCCATTTGGACCATTCCGCCGGGGGTGACTCTTGGCTTGACGTCAAGCTGAACACCAGTTGTTTTGTAGGATACCGAGTTAACGATATTGGCATCGATAGTTTGAGTGGATTGCTGTTGCTGCGTGAGGATTGGCACATCCTTGCCGACCTGAATATGGGCGGTCTGATTGTCTCTCACCATGACGGACGGCGAGGACAGGACGTTCAAGAGACCATCCGCGGCATACAGATTGAGGTTGGCGCGAACCAGGTCCGCCGAGGCCAGGACCGTCCAATTGAAACCCGGAATGATGGGAGTAATGGGACTTTTATTTTTTAAGGACACATTAGAAATGTCATCCCCAATCTTGCCCGTCAGATTCCATTGGACGCCATATTGCAATTTGCCGGACAGTGTGATCTCGACGAAGGTAGCCTCAATCAGAACCTGAAGCGGCACCAGATCCAATTGCTTCAGCGCATCCAGGATCTTCTTATAATCCCGGGGACTCGATTTGATCAGCAGGGAATTATTGGTTGCATCGGCAACGATGCTAACGGAGGACGTCATTTCCAGGGTGCTGGCCACCGCCTGCTTAGCCCCCTGAGTTTGTTGGCTCCCAAACTTCTTGGAGCTGGAACCCCCGAGTTGACCGGAACCACCCTGACCGGAACCACCCAGCTGGTTGGAGCCACCCAGTTGGGTGGAGCCCATCTTGCCACCAGCGAGGCCTTTGTTATCGGTCGAGGATTGGCCCATGGCGGCGCCTAACCCGGGCGCGACCGAACCCAGGCTCTTCTTCATGCCCTGTGCGCCGCCCTCGGAGAAGAGGCCAATCAGGCTGCTGGCCATGATCTCGGCGTCCCCGTGTTTGACGCGGTAAACGAAGAGCCGCTCATCGCCATCGCCCGCCGCGGCGGCCACATCCAGCCTCTCGATCCAGACCCTGGCTTGGGCAAGGTACTTCTCCTGGGGCGAGACGACGAGCACACTCCGTGCGCTTTCGACGGGGACAAAGCGGAAGATGCCCTTCATGGGGTTGCCAGACTCATCGGAAAGTAGGGTATCGAGTTGGGTTACCACGTCCTTGGGGTTGGCATATTCCAGGGTGAAAAAGCCGACCGAGAGACCCGCCATCCAGTCCACGTCAAAGACTTGGATGGTATCCAGCAGATTGCGAATCTCCGGGCCAGTGCCCGCCAGAACCAGGAGGTTGCGCAGGCTGTCGGCCCGGATGATGCTGCCTTCGGGCGCCAGGGGTTCGAGAATTTTGCTCATCTCTTCCGTGCCGATATAGCGCAAGGGGATCACCTGGACGCTATAGCCTTGGGGCAGGGCCTTGGCGGACTCGCCGAGTTGGGGCACTACCCGGCCACGGACGGCATTGGCCAGGGGTACGACTTCATAATTGCCGCCATTCTGGACTAGGGCGGCGTTGTTCATGCGCAATAGGGTTTCCAGGGTCGGGATCAGGGCCTGCCGGGATAGGGGCCGGCCGGTTTCCAGAGAGGCGGTACCGGAGACGCCAGGGTCGAGGACGTAATTCACGTTCAGGATGTCGCCAAGAATGACCTTGACGACTTCCCGGATGTCCGTGCCATCGAAATTCAGGGTGATGTCGCCGGGCGTTGTATCCACGGTTGGCCGGTCTACCTTGCGCACGAAGGTTCCCGTGCCAGGCATGGTCTTGTTCTTGGGCGCGGGAGTCCTGTCCGCATCCTCCCCCAGGCGAATGCCTGAGGTGGCGGCCGTTCCGGCGTCTTCCTTGGCCTCTCTCCCGGTCAGGGGGGTCAGAATATCCCCCTGAGTGGCGTTGACCTTGACCGTGGGGTCCCAGTCGGAACGCTGGCAGGCGGTCAGGAAGAGCAGCAGGGAAGGTAGGAGCAGTAACAAGCCCTGACGGCTGGTTACCTTTGTACCGATTGCCTTGAAAAAGCTAAGCATTGATTCTGATCCGGTTCTTGAACGGTCCCTGATTCGGGTATTGGCCTCGGGAATGGTTGGCGGTCGGCGGCGCCACGGCGCCTACTTTGGCACGGATTGCGGTTGACGCTGCGGTTTCACCCCATTCGGCTTGGTGGGGGGACGTGGGGTTTGTGGGGATATCTGGCGGGGACGGCCACTGGGTTTAGCCGCGGCCCCTCCGGGTTTAGCCGCCGCGCGAGCTGGGGGCCGGTTCGGGGGTGGCTGTCCCCCTTGGCTGTAATTACGCAATATCAGGCTGTCCGTGCTTGCCACCCCCTGCACCTCGACATTTTCGGGGGTTATCGCCTTGACCTTCCAACCCTCAAACTCATCGCCGATCCGCACCTTCTGGGGTTTCGGGCTGTTGGGCGTACTCACCCAGGCAACGGCGCCGTCCGGGGTGATAATGACGGCATTGAGATCCATGGCATCCAGGGCCGTGAGAGGTTCAACCTCTCCCGGGGCATCCTTTGGGTCTTCCTCTTCCGGGGTTTCTTCTGGCGGGCGTCGCCCCGGCAGAAACAGGGGGCGCTCGGTCACCGAGACGTAGTCTTGCTTCTCCACGGGGGGGGGAAGTTGGGCAAGAGGGTTATCTCCCTTTTCCCCGATTGGCGGTACGACTTCCCTTGGCGTATCGGGGCGCAAGCTCATCCGGTCCGGTGGCCAATCACGCCATTGCATCACCAGGAGCACACTTAGCCCTAATAGGACAGTGACCAGCAAGCGTTTCAACTAGCACTCCCCAAGGCGTAACCGAAGACATCCAGCCGAATCGTCAGCTCCTGTTTGGTTTGTGCTGGCGGATTGGTTCCACCCTGCCGCCGGTCGCGCCGCTCACGCCGGGTGGTGGAACGTACCGAGAGTTGGTCAACAAAAAGAAAGGGCCTGGCATGCTCAAGACTGTAGAGCACGTCCAACATGGCATTGGTATCGCCCTGAATTTGTGCCCGAATACGCACCCTGGGGGGCTGTTCATTCCCCTCGGCGGGCAGAAACTGGGAATTGACCAGACGCGCCCCCGCAGCCTGTACCATCTCCTGAATAGTGGCCTGAAGCTGAGCCCCGGCCAGGGCCGCGGTGGGGGCATCGAAGTAGAAGGCCTTGATCTCCTGATTGTTCCGCTCTCGTTCCAGTTCGGCCTTGAGCCGAGGAATGGTGGCGATCAGGCGCTCATAGCGCTGAATTTGATCCACGACGGACTCGGTCTCGCTTTCAAGCTCTGTCATCCGCTGCAGCCAAGGCACGCCTACGGCCAGCAGGAGGATCACCGGTATCAGGACGGCCGCGGACCAGGCAAGCAGGCAGCGACCCCACTGTGGCAAGGGCCCGACCTTGATCATGAGTCGCCACCCTGGCGTTGGTAGTTAAAGCCGATGTGAAAACGCTCCCGATCCGTGTTGGGAATCTGGGAGACCGGGGAACGGAAGGCGACGCCGGAAATGGAAGGGGCCTGCTCCAGGAGGCCAATCAGGGCGGCGGCCTGAATGGATTCACCGCGCACCTGGACCTCGTTGCCCTGAAATTCCAGGTTTTCCACCCAGGTACCATCAGGGAGCCGGTCCGTGAGTTCCCGCAACAAATCGATCATGGCCGCCTGACTGGCCTTACGCTCCAGCACCGCCACGCTACCCTTGTGAGCGGTCTCCACGGCCTCGCGCAAGGTATTGACCTCCGCCGCTCGGCCCTTGAGGTCCCCCAACTCCTTGTTCAGACCCGCGAGGATCTGGGTCTTTTGCCAGATGGGACCCGCCAGGGTGGCGGCTACAAGGATCAGGATCAGCAAACCCAACAGAGAGCCTAAGCTGAACAACCGTCCCGCCCCCTTGGGGCACTCCGCCTCGGGCAAGAGGTTGAGGCTCGACCAGGCCTCTGGCCAAGTAATGCGGTCGACGGGGGCGCCCGCCTCCCGCATGCGGCCCAGCCAACCCTGAATGGGTTCACGCCGACAGAGGGCCAGTTCCACGGTGAGGCGCCCACCCTTGGCCTGATCCTCGGCCAGACGAAAGTCATAATAGACCTGATCGGGATGAAAGGGGGTGAGGCGATCGATCTCATAGCGGATCACCTGGCGCAGATTTTTGCGTGCCTGGCCGGGCAGGTACAGGGTGCGGGTGATGATCCAGTTGGCGGGCAACTCGATACAGGTGCGTGGTTCCGTATCCCGACCCGCCACCAAGGCCCCCAGGGTCGCCCGTGAGCCCTCATCCAAGTCCGACAGCCTATGACCAGCAAGGCCCTGGCCCTGGCGCAGCAAGGCCTGGCCTTCTTCCAGCACCAGGGTGAGATGGGTATCCCTTGGCGCCAGCAAGTCTCCCAGCCGCCCGGGCAGACAGAGGGCGAGATCCCGCCGCCAACGCAGGACGAGGCCCTCCAAGGATAGGCTAACGCCAAGAGCGGGAAGACGGATACCCAGGGATGAAAGGGCTAGGGACATACGACGAACGACTTAAATATCCAATCAAACCATGAGGAACACACTCGACACAATGACGATATCAAGCGCAAATGTAAAGCCTGGAGGCCCCGCCAAAGCCCGAGGAACCGAGGAAAAATTACGCACCCCCCGGGGGAGCCAAGCAACCTTTAAGCAGGAAAATAGGGTACCTATCCCGGCCCCGCTTCCTGCTCCATCATACTTCCCGAGGCCTGTTCCGGAGCCTGGACCTGGCGTCGCCACAAGATCTCGACCGGGGGACTGATACCTTGCTGAATCCGTACCAGGGCTTCCATGGAGCGAAAGGTGTCCCCCGGCGCCCGCCAGCTTACCTGGATGCGGTAGAGGGGGCCTCCCCGTCCTTGAGGGGTCGGTGTCTCCTGCAAGACCGCGGTCTCGGTGTCCAGCCGACCCTGCATCTCATCCAGACTGATGCCTTGGAGCGCCGCCTGTACCAGGGGAGGGGCAAAGCTGGGCTCCGGGGTCGCCTGCCCCGATGAAACCGTCAGGGCCGGGGCCAAAATCCGGTAAAGCGCTTTATTAAAGCCCATAACCTGCTGCAGCTCTTCCAGGCTATCGAAGGGCCCATCCTTGGCTCCGTAAGGCAAGCCGGCGGCTTCGTAGTCCGGATCCTCGGCGCCATTGACGAGATGCAGATCATCCTCGTCGCGCCAGTCGAGGATAGCGTCCACCAGGCTGTCGGGTTCCGCGTCCTGAAGACCGGCCGCCATCATCAAGGCCAGGAGCAGGTCGCGATCAGCGGTATTCAAATCGATGAGGGAGGCCTCATTGATAATACGAATCTCCAGCATCTGCTCCCCAAGCCCCCACACCCGAGGCTGACCATCCGGCCCCCAGAAAACCTGGGTATCGAGGGCTTCCGCCTCGGTGGCCACGGGGGGTTGGGTCAGGAGATTCAAGGCCGCGAACTGGATGGCGGCATCGGCCTGGGCGCGGAAGGCGGCGCTGGCGACCTGATTGGCCGCCAGATTGATTTCGGTGCGCTGGGTGGCGGTCATGCCAACGGCAATGATGGTCAGCAGGGTAATGACCCAGAGCACCAGCATGAGGGCAATGCCACGCTGGCGGACACCTCTGCGCGCCAGGGGCCGGCAATCCCCGGGGTTAGTGACCGCCTTCATTGGGGCTGGCCAAAACCGGAGAGGGGCACCGGCGTGGTGGCCCCCAATCTAATGATGAGATCCGGCCACACCCGATAGGGCGTGGTGAGATGGATACGCAGGGCTTGGGGCGGCATGGCGCGACCCTGCCAGGTTGCCTGCCACTCCCCCTTGGCCTCGACATTCACGGCGGGATCCTCGCCCTCGGGAAAGCCGAAATAGGCGATTTCGAACTCCGCGACATCATCCAGCAGGATACTGGTGCCGAAGGCGCCGGCCGCCACATCCTGATCCTCCAGGACGCCCGACGAGGCCACCTGGCCACTCAGAGGCTGCCATGCCGGGATGTCCATCGTCCCCGCCAGCACGTCGGGGTTGAGTAGCCAGCGGGTCAAGACCAGCGAGCCCCCCTCCCGGTTAGCCTCCAGCCCCAGGCGCAAGATGTAGAGTCCCGGGATACCAACCTGTTCGGACAGGGGCGCGACGAATTCCAGGTTCTGACCATCCCCGGTAAAAAGCAGGTAGGGCTCCGCATCCAGGGTGAGCGTAATGGGCCGCGATTGGCTCAAGACCCGCACCAGGAAGTCACGGGCCAGACGTAACTCGGCATTGAATTCGGCCGAGGTCTCGACTCCTTCCCAAGAACGTATGCCTAACCTTAAACCGGAAAATAGCAGAATGCTGATCAGGGCCACCAGGACAAAGGCGATCAGCAGTTCCACCAGGGTGAAACCAGCCGCCCTTCCCGGGGCAAGGCGCCTAGCTTTCAGGTAGGGCCTCCCCCAGGCGGAGCGTAGAGAGGGACACCCGCCGGGTCCCCCGGGCCGTCTCCCAGGCCACCTCGGCGGTGATGAGATAGGCGGGTAGGGGAGGCTCGCCTGGAAGCAGATTTCCCAAGGGCAATTCGGTCACCAGGACTTGCCACTGCAACCCATCCTCCGTCTCCCCGGCCCGAGAACCCGGTTCCAGGGGGATATCCAGACCCACCAGGCCAATACCCGCCTCCGCCAGGGCCGTGGCCCGGCCATAGCTGCCGCTGAGGGCCGCGGTATTCAGGGCCCGCGAAAAGACTTGCGTCAAGACGCCCAGGGTGATGGCCAGGATGGTAAAGGCCACCAGCACCTCTAGCAGGGAGAAGCCGCGCTGGTCCCCACCCAGCTTCAAGGGGCAAGGTGGTGCACCCCTGCCTCGGACAGCCCCGCCGATCCGGCTGGCGCCCATGCCCTTCATGGTCCTTCCCAGGGCCCGACCTGCACCCGCCCGGTCAGCCATTGAGTTCCCACCTGCCAGCCGGCGCCGTCGCGGGCCAGAATGACGCGCCCACCGGTGGAACCGCCATCGGCAAAGAAGCGAATGGCGCCCATCCGGTCATTCTCCATCTCGGATTCGGCCACCACCAGCTTGAGGTCAACGCCCTTCGGCAGGAAGACGCGACGGAAGGGCCCCTCGACTTCATAGCTGCGTTCCTCCAGATCGAGCCTGAAGGCAACATCCCGCCCGGTGCGAATGGCCTCTTCACGCGCCAGGCGGAGCCCGGCTGCCACCCGGCGGGCGGAGGATTTCAATTCAACGCCAGGGATGGCGGCGGAGATGAGGGGTGGAACCAGGGCGATGAGCATCGTCGCCAAGGCCAATACCACCACCAGTTCCAGCAGCGTAAAGCCACGGCCACCTAATGGAACCGCCTGGAATTTGCGGGCCAGGCTCATGCCCGGGACCAGGTTCTAAGCAAGACCGGGATTATTCCCAGCCGAGGATGTCCTGGTTCTCACCCTCCCCGCTCTCGCGGTTATCGGCACCCAGGGACCAGATGTCGAAGCTGCCATGTTCACCCGGGGAGCGGTATTGGTAATCGTTGCCCCAGGGGTCCTTGGGCACCTGATTTTTCTTGAGATAAGGACCATTCCAGTTGGCGGCGCCCGCAGTATTTTCCACCAGAGCCTGCAGTCCATCGTTGGTGGTGGGGTAGCGACCCAACTCAAGCCGATAGATATCCAGGGTCGCCGAGAGATCCTCGATCTGGATCCGGGCCGTCTTGGTCTTGGACCCGCCCAGGGCCTTCATCACCTGAGGGCCGACCAGACCGACCAGCAGGCCCAGAATGGCGAGAACGACCAGGAGTTCGACCAGGGTGAAGCCCCGCCGGCGCGATCGGGACCGCACGGCCTTGTTCTGGGGCCGAGTTAAACCAGTTTCACAGCTTGAATTTTCCATCATCGGGAACCTTGCGGCAGTATTGAGAAACGAGGAGCTTGGGAGATGGCAAGCATTTTAACCCAAACCCACCTGGACACCCACGAGCACGGGACCCTAGGGAAGGGCCCTCCGTGACTACATCACCAACTCATTGGCCCCCAAGATCGGCACTATGATGGAGATGATGATGCCGGCAACGACCACCCCCAGACCAATGATGAGGGCTGGCTCGAGCAGGGTCAGCAGGCGCTTGACGCTCAACTGGGTCTCCTTGTCGTAGATGGCGGCGACCTTGGCCAGCATGGCGTCGAGGGAGCCGGATTCCTCGCCAACGCGGACCATCTGCAGGGCCATCTGGGGCAGGATTTCGCGCTGAGTGAAGGGCTGGGCCAGGCCGCGACCCCGCTTAAGTTCCTCGCCCGCCTCGGTCATGAGGCCTGCCAGCTTGCGGTTGCCGACCACCTCCTTGGCCAGGTTTAGGGCACTCAGCAAGGTCAGGCCATTCTTGAGCAGGGTGGACAGGGTGTGGCAGAAGCGCGCTGTCTCCATCTTCCAGATCAGATCGCCAAAGAGGGGCAGGCGTAGGACGCGGCTATCGAAGCGGTCGCGCACCTCGGGCCTGGCCAAGGCCTTTTCGATCGCCAGGGCGGTGATGGCGATCAGGGCCAGCAGCGCCCACCAGAAGTCACGGAAGAAATCCCCCAAGGCCATCACGATACGGGTTGGCAGGGGCAAGGCGGCGCCCATGTCCTGGAAGAGGACGGCGAACTGGGGCACCACGAAGACCAGCAGCAGGATCACCGACAGGCCGGCCACCACCAGCAGGATGAGGGGATAGACCAGGGCGGAGACGACGGTCTCACGCAGATCGGCGGTCCGTTCCAGGTATTCCGCCAGGCGCGCCAGAACTCCATCCAGGGCGCCGCTGGTCTCGCCAGCGCGCACCATGTTGATATAGAGGCGTGGAAACTGGCCGCCCTGTTGCTCCAGGGCGGCGGAGAAGGTCGCTCCACCCCGCACCCTGGCCTGGAGGTCCTCCAGGACGCGATTGACTCGCTCCTCGGCGCCGAGTTCGATCAGGATCTGGAGCGACCGGTCCAAGGTCAGCCCGGCCTCCAACAGGGTCGCCATCTCCCGGGTCATGGCGCCGATTTCCTTCATGGTCAGGTTTTGCCGGCGGCGGCTGGTAAAAAGCTGGTCGCGCAGCCCCCCGGCGCGCCGGGCCGAGAGGGGGATCAAACCCTCCTTCTGCAGGTGACGGATGACCGCCTCCTCGTCCTGGGCCTCCATCTGGCCCTCCACCGCCTCGCCGTCCAGACGTACCGCCTTGTAATGAAAGCTGGGCATGGAATCAATGCTCCTCGGCCACGCGCAACACCTCTTCCAGGGTCGTACGCCCGTCCAGGCACTTGCGGAGACCGTCCTGGTACATGGTCGCCATGCCCTCCTCGATGGCCAAGCGCAGGATGACAGTGGCGGTGGCATGCTCCAGTACGGCGCGGCGGATGGCGTCCGTCATGCGCAGCACCTCGGTGATGACCAGGCGACCGCGATAGCCGGTGTTATTGCAGCGCTCGCAGCCCACGGCCCGGTAGAGCTGGATGGCATCCACATCCGGGAGGGACTTGCGGACCTTGGCGGCGACCTCCGGCAGGGGTTCATAGCTCTCCCGGCAGAAGGGGCACAGCCGCCGCACCAGGCGCTGGGCCAGGATACCGTTGATGGTGGAGGTCAGCAGGTACTCCTCGACCCCCATGTCGAGCAGGCGGGTGACGCCGCTAGCGGCGTCGTTGGTATGCAGAGTCGAGAGCACCAGGTGGCCGGTCAGGGCCGACTGGACGGCAATCCGCGCCGTCTCCAGGTCGCGCATCTCACCCACCATGATGATGTCCGGATCCTGGCGCACGATGGAGCGCAGAGCGCCCGAGAAGGTCATACCGATCGCGGGCTTGACCTGGATCTGGTTGATACCGGGAATCTGGTATTCCACCGGGTCCTCGACCGTGATGATCTTGCGCTCCTGGGTATTGAGCCGGCTCAGCACCGTATAGAGGGTGGTGCTCTTGCCGCTGCCAGTGGGGCCCGTCACCAGCAGGATGCCGTAGGGAATCTCCATGATCTGATCGAGCCGGGCGCGGGGCCCGCCGTCGAAGCCCAGGGCGTCGAGATCGAAGCGGACGCTCTCCTTGTCCAGCAGGCGCATGACCACACTCTCGCCGAACATGGTGGGCACGGTGGAGACGCGCAGATCCAGCTCCTTGCCCTGCACCCGCAGGGGGATACGGCCGTCCTGGGGCAGACGCCGCTCGGCGATGTTGAGCTTGGACATGATCTTGATGCGGGAGATGATGGCGGCGGTAGACCTGACCGGCGGGGAGGGCACCTCGTGGAGGATGCCGTCCACCCGATAGCGCACCTTGAGTTCATCGGCGAAGGGTTCGATGTGGATGTCCGAGGCGCGAGATTCCACCGCCTTCTGAATCAACTGGTTGACCAGACGGATGACCGGGGCCTCGCTGGCCAGGTCCTTGAGGTGCTCAATATCGTCCTCGGAGACCTCCCCCAGGTCCGCGTTCAGGTCGTCGCCCTTGCCCTCGGCCTTAGGCTCATGGAGGCGCTCTAGGGCGGTATCGATCTCGCTGGGCAAAGCTACGCGCTGGAGCAGGGCCTTGCCAGCAGCCAGGGCCACGACATCTACGACGAAGCGGTCGGTGGGATCGGCGAAGGCGACCTCGAGCCGGTCCTCCTCCTCGCGCAGGGGCAGGACCTTGCTGTCCTTCAGGAAGCGCAGACTCAGGGTCTCGCTGGCCACCGGCTCGGCGGGGAAGGACTCCACTTCCGCCAATTCCAGCCCCAGGACCTCGGCCATGGCCTCAGCCATGTCGCGCTCGGATACCAGGCCCAGACGTACCAGCATTCGCACCAGGGGATCGACCCCTTCCTCCCCCAGACGCTTGGCGCGATTGAGGTCGGTCTGACCGAGCCGGCCCGTGGCCTGGAGGTGATCGATGACACGCTGGGCGGCGGTTGGCAGGACCGGCTCGGCCGGGCCCGCCGCCTCCGGGCTCATATCGGGCGCCTCCGACGCGGCGGTTGGTTCCGCCTCCTCAACGGGGGTGGCCGGAGGAACAAGACCGCGCGGCAGCCAGGGACGGAACTGGCGCAGGGCCGTCAGGATGGGTGTTTCAAGCATCTTCGCGAGTCTCCGGCCGCGGTCCGGCCTGCAACGCCCCGGTATGGGGCGGGGCTAGGCGCATGAGAATGGTGCCCAAGGCCGCCTCGTCGCCAGCCATGACTGCGACCTCCAGCTCGTCCAGGGCCTGCCGCAAGGCCCCTGGTACGGCCTCGGGTGGGGCATGGGCGACGCGGATCTTGGGGTGGCTGGTCGCCCCGAGGCCCTCGCTCGGGTAGAACAACTCCTCGAAGAGTTTCTCGCCGGGCCGCAGGCCGATGTATTCGATGGCGATATCCTGTCCCGGCCGGTGGCCGGAGAGGCGGATCATTTGTTCCGCCAGGTAGCGGATGGGGACCGGCTCGCCCATGTCCAGGACGAAGATCTCCCCACCGCGCCCGATGGTCGCCGCCTGCATGATCAACTGGCAGGCCTCGGGGATGGTCATGAAGAAGCGCTCCATATCCGGGTGCGTCAGGGTCAGGGGCCCACCCTGGGCGATCTGGGCACGGAAGAGGGGCACCACGCTGCCGGCGGAGCCCAGGACATTGCCAAAGCGCACGGCGATAAAGCGCGTCCGGGACTGGGTGTCCAGGACCTGACAGAGGCGTTCGGCGACCCGCTTGGTCGCGCCCATGACGTTGGCGGGGTTGACGGCCTTATCGGTGGAGATGAGGATGAACTGCTCCACCCCCCAGCGATCGGCGGCGGTGGCGAGGATCCGGGTGCCCAGGACATTGTTGCGTACGGCGGCGCGCACCTGGTCCTCCAGCAGCGGGACGTGTTTATAGGCGGCGGCATGGAAGAGGATCTCAGGCCTCTCCCGGGCAAAGAGCGCCGCGACGGCCGCCGCATCGGTGACATCCACCAGGCGGCAGCGCAAGGCCAGGTCCGGGTAGGCCTGGCGCAACTCCCGGTCGATCTGGTAGAGGTTGTACTCGCCATGATCGGCGAGGATGAGGGCGGCGGGCCGGGCGCGGGCAATCTGGCGGCACAGCTCGGAGCCGATGGAGCCGCCGCCGCCGGTGACCAGGATGCGGCGGCCGGTCAGGCCCTGGCGGATGGCCTCCTCATCCAGGGCAACCGGGTCGCGGCCGAGCAGGTCCTCGATACTCACCGGCCGCACCTGGCTGATGGAGACCTGGCCATTCATGAGGTTGCCCAGTTGGGGCACGGTGCGGAAGGGCGGGCCCGCCCGCTCGCACAAGTCCACCAGGCGCTGCATCTCGCTGGCCGAGGCATCGGGGGTAGCGAGGAGGATGAGATCGATTTCCAGATCCAGGGCCAGGGCCGGGATAGCCTCGGTGCCACCCCGCACGGGAATGCCATGCACCTCGGCGCCCTGGCGGCGCGGGCGGTCATCGACGAAGGCTACGGGGATATAGGCGCGCTGGGGATCGCGCAGCATATCCCGCGCCAGCATCTCGCCCGCCCGTTCGGCGCCGACGACGAGGACGCGTTGGCCATCGCCCAAATTGAGGCGGTGATCCTTGAGCCACCGATAGATGAGGCGGGGTCCCGCCAGCAGCGCCAGTTGCAGCAGGAGGTACAGGGGTGGCACGGAGCGCGGCACGGCGTCCAGGCGATTAAAGACGAAGAGGAGAAAGAAGGTCAGGCCGGTGCCGGTCAGCACCGCCTTGGCGATGCGCATCAGGTCCGGCAAGGAGGCGAAGCGCCAGACGCCACGATAGAGGCCCAGGAGCCAGTTCACGGTGCCCTGGGCCACCAGCAGTATCGGCAAGGCCACCAGGGCCACGTTCAGCTGCTCGGCCGGGATATCGCCCAGGTTGAAGCGCAGCCAAAAAGCCAGCAGCCAGGCCACCGGCAGCATCAGGAGGTCATGGATGAAGGCGGCGCTGCGTGACCGCAGCCGATCGAACCAGCGGCTCATGGCGCGACTCGCCTCGCCAGGCGCTCCACTAGTCGGACCCGGTAGCCGATCAGGGCATAAATGGCCGCCCAGCCCGCTAACAGCAGCCACTGATCCGGGGTGATCAGGCCGGGCGCGGCCACGGCGCAGGCAGCGCAGGCGGCCATGAGGGTCCAGGCTCGCAGCATGACGCGACGGTGACTCCAGCCCGCCAGCACCAGACGTTGATAGTGATGGGAGCGATGGGCCTGCCAGAGCCGATCCCCCCGGAAGGCCCGTCGCACCAGGGTTGCGGTAGCATCAAGGATGAAGGGGGAGAAGGCCAACCCGGCAACCCAGAGGGGGAAGAGCCCCAGGGCGCTACCCTGCAACGCCAGAGCCGCCGCCAGCAGGCCCAGGCTCGTGGAGCCGAGATCACCCAGGAAGAGCCGCGCCGGCGGAAAATTGGCGGTCAAGAAGCCCCCGGCGGTGGCCGCGATGCTGGCGCACGTCAGGGCATAGGCCAATTCGTCACCCCGCCAGCCCAAAGTCGCCAGGGCGCCAAAGCCGAAGATGGCCATGCCGCCGGCCAGGCCATCCATGCCGTCCATGAAGTTATAAAGATTGATCATCCAGACTACCAGCAGCAGAGTCAGGCAAACCGCGAGGATCGTCCCCAGATTCAGCGTCAGGCCGGGCAGGTCCAGACGCGACCAGCCAAGCCCGCCGGCCATCAGGAGGACCCCGGCGCCCAGGTGGAACGCCAGCCGGTAGCGCGGTCGCACCTCGCCCCCATCATCGAGAAGGGAGATGGCCGCCACCGGCAGCAGGGCCAGCAGGATCCAGGTGTCCGCGCCCGCCGGGTACAGACCCGTCGGGGCCAGCAGGCCAGCGGTGGCCAGCCCGGCGAGGAGGGCGAACCCGCCGGTGCGGGGGATGGCCCCCGTGTGCAGGGAGCGGGCGTTGGGCTCATCGATCATGCCACGCAATAACCGAGGCGAACGCGCCAGGAACTGGCTCGCCAGGGCCGCCATGGCAAAGGCGGCCAAAGGCATGGCGATGAGTTGCCAGCTAATCAGAGTTCCCTCACCAAGGCCTGCTCGACCTGGTCCCGTCGCGCCCGGCCTTCCAGGGACTCGATCAATTGGAGGGCGAAATCCATGGCGGTGCCCGGCCCCCGGCCGGTGATGGTCTTGCCATCCACCACCACGGGGGCGGTGAGCAGGGTGACTTCCGGGTAGTCACTCATCTGAAGGGAGCCCGGATAGGCGGTGGCAGACTTGCCCTGGAGCAGACCGGCATTGGCCAACACCTTGGGGGCCGCGCAGATAGCGGCGATGAAGTGACCCTCGGCCTGGTGGCGAGCCAGGAGCCGATGGACACGGGCGTCGGCATCCAGATGGGTGGAACCCGGCAGTCCCCCGGGCAAAACGATCATGTCAAAGTCGTCCCCCAACACCTCATCCAGGGTAAGATCGGCCAAGAGCCGAGTTCCACGACTGCAGTGGACGGGGCCCGGCTCCAGGCTGGCGGTCACCACCTCGATACCGGCACGCCGCAGCAGGTCGATGAGGGTGACGGCCTCAAGCTCCTCGCAGCCAGGGGCCAAGGGGATGAGTACGCGGTTCATGGGTCTCTTCCTCGTTGACTAGGGTTGGGCCGGGGCCTCGGCGGCGGGCTGGGTGGCCGCGCGAGGACCATTATAAAAGGTCAGGGCCTTAAGGACGTTCAGGGCCTCGCTGAGTTGATAGTCTTCCACCGCCAGGGGCTTCTTTTTCGCCTCATCCGCGGCCGGGGGCTGACCGCCGCCCGCCTCTCCCACCACCTCTTCCGGTTTCTCGCTATCCCCATTCGTCAAGTGACGCGCCAGATCGGCCTCCTTGACACTGCCCAAGGCTGGCTTGTCATTCATTTCAAGGCGGCCGCGCTCCAAGGGGATGTCAGGGCTGATGCCCTCGGCCTGGATGGAACGCCCGGAAGGGGTGTAATAGAGGGCGGTGGTGAGTTTAAGGGCGCTGGCCTCGTCGATGGGTATGATTGTCTGAACCGAACCCTTGCCGAAGGTCTGGGCACCCATGATGATGGCCCGTTTATGATCCTGCAAGGCGCCGGCGACGATCTCGGAGGCGGAAGCGGAGCCGGCATTCACCAGCACCACCAGGGGCGCTCCGGCCAGCACATCATCGGGACCGGCCTTGAATTCCAGGGCCGAGTCCGTGACCCGCCCCTTGGTATAGACGATGAGGCCCTCGGCGAGGAAGGCATCGCTGACGGCGACGGCGCTATTGAGCACCCCGCCGGGATTATTGCGCAGGTCCAGCACCAGGCCTTTGAGGTCCCCCTCGTTTTCAGACCGCAAGCTGGAGAGGGCGTTGAGCAGATCCTCGGTGGTACGGGACTGGAAATTGGAGATGCGCACATAGCCAAACCCCGGCGCCAGGATGCGGCTCTTGACGCTCTGCACATGAATGACATCGCGGATGAGTTCCACCTTGAAGGGCTGATCCGTGCCCGCGCGCAGGATAGTCAGTTCAATGGCGGTACCCGCCTTCCCCCGCATCAGATTGACGGCGTCCTCCAGGCTCATGCCCTTCACCGGACGGTTGTCAATGCGCACGATCAGGTCCCCCGCCTGGAGTCCGGCCCGCTGGGCCGGGGTGTCATCGATCGGTGAAATCACCTTGATGAAGCCATCCTCCAGTCCGACCTCG
>JBGAUK010000035.1:0-32072 GCA_044228695.1 Chromatiaceae bacterium
GTTACTTGAAGATATCGTTGACGATGTTGGTGTACCAGCTATAGGCGTACTGGACCTCGCGGGCATGGGCCTCGGCGGAGGCGTCCATCGGGGTCAGGCCACCGGAGTTGGGTACCTCGGCAATCTTGCCGTCCGCGCCCAGCTTGTAAACGCCTGCCACGGAGATGGCCCAGTCGGGGGTGATGAGGGAGTAGCAGGTGTTGACAAAGGCGGGTACCCCGACCTCGCCACCCTTGAGCAGGGCCACGACGGCGGCGGCACAGACCTTGGCCTGGCTGTTGGCGGCATAGGCGGACTTGGGCATGGCGCCCGCTATGCAGGCATCACCGATGACATGGACCCCAGGCACCTTCTTGGATTCGAAGGTGCGCCCATCCACCGGGCAGAATCCGCTATCGTCGGCCAAGCCGGCCGCTTGGGCGATTTTGCCAGCACGCTGGGGCGGAATGACATTGATGACATCCGCCTTCATCTCCTCGCCCACTTCGCCATAGGTGAGGGTCATGGCGGCGGGATCGACCTTGGTGACGGTGGCATCGGGGCCTGGACGCCACTCGATCAGGGCCTTGGGAGTGCCGAAGCCGTAAAATTTCTCCCAGGCCTGGATGAAGAGCCCCTGCTTGGAGAATTTCTGCTTGGCATCCAGGATGACAACCTTGGACTTGGGCTTGTGCTTCTGCAGGTAATGGGCGATGAGGCTGGCGCGCTCGTAGGGCCCAGGGGGGCAGCGGAAGGGGTTGGGCGGGGCGACGATAGCGACCACGCCGCCGTCCTTCATGTCCTCGATCTGCTTTTTCAGCAGGAGGGTCTGTGGGCCGGCCTTCCAGGCATGCGGCATTTGCTTGTCGGCGACTTCGGGCGTGTAGCCTTCGATCTTGTCATAGACAAACTCGACACCCGGGGAGACGACGCACCGGTCGAAGGCCAGGGACTGGCCGCCAGCGGTTTTGACGGTTTTGGCGGCGCCGTCGATAGCCTCCGCCGAGTCGAAGATGACGTTGATACCCATCTTCTTGACATCGTCATAGCCTACTTCGAGGGACTTCATGTCGCGCTCGCCGGCAATGACTTCATTGCTGAAGTAGCAGGTGAAATAGGTCTTGTTCGGCTCGACGATGGTGACGTCGATAGAGGGGTCGATGCGCTTGATGTACTTGGCGGCGGTAGTCCCGCCGGTGCCCCCACCGACGACCACCACCTTGCTGGCGGCGCCGAAGGCGAGGTGAGGCATACCAACCATGGCAACGGCGGCAGCCGTGCCGGTGGCCTTGACGAAATCGCGACGATTCATTTTCATGCTATGTAACCTCCCCGGTCCTTATTGCTGGCTGGCGTAAAAGGCGTAAAGGGCGTCGAGTCCCTTGTCGCCTTCCTTCTTGACCATGCCGTCGAACTTCTCCTTCATCTTCTTGGGCATTTCCCGTTTTTCAGTCTGGAAGTCTTGCATGGTGTACTTCAGGTAGGGGGTCCACTGACCGGCGATGACCTGATATTCCTCGTCCGCAACCACCTTGCCGCCATCCGCGTGGCACTTCTCGCACCACTTGTCGTGGATCTTCTTGCCGGCGGCGGCCAGCTTTTCATCGAACTTCTGCTTGGCGGGCACATAGGGCTTGGCGGCGAAGTACCCGGCCATGAGCTTGATCTCGTCTTCGGAATAGCCCTTGGCGATACGGCCCATGACGGTGGAGTAGGCCGTGCCTTCCTGGAAGCTCTTCATGACGGAGGCGAAGTATTCGGGATGCAGACCGCCGATATTCGGCGAGGCGGGTCCCGCGCTGGCACCATCGGTGCCGTGACAGCCGTTACAGGTCTCGCCCAGCATTTGGGCGCTGGCGCCCGAGACCAGTTCCACGGGTGCGGCGGTCGGAGCGGGTGCGGCGGCCGGAGCGGGCTTGGCTTCTTCTTTTGCAGCGAAAGCAGTGGTCGCGAGACCCAGGGTAACGGCGCTCGCGAGCAAGGCCAGCTTCATTAATTTTTTGGCCATGATTCCTCCTTTGGGTGACAAGATTTCTCGGGTAAAACGGAGAACCTAGTCTCCGTCATGCGTGAAGCGCCTGTAAGACGCCTCCCTTCGCATAGGTTGAAGGGGCCGGGTATCCATCATCAGGATAGGCCAGCCCCTCACAGATTCAAGGTTTGGATAGCAGGGCAATCGCCTCTTGATTGCCCTTCTGTCGAGCTATGTCCAGCGCCGTGCGGCCCTTGGCATCCTTGAGGGAGGGGTCCGCGCGGTAACTCACCAGCGGGCCGATGAAATCGCCATGACCGGTGGTGACGGCCTCGATTAGGGCGCTGACACCATCGGCGTCCTGCTGGTTGGGATCCGCGCCAGCGGCCAAAAGCAGCTCGACGACATCGGTGCGATTGCTGCCGACGGCCCAGATGAGGGCCGTGCCACCGAGCTTGTCATGGGCGTTGGGATTGGCCCCTTTGGCGAGCAGGGTGGCCACGACGTCGGTTTGGCCCTCACCTGAGGCGAGGAGGAGGGCGGTCGCCCCCTCCTTGTCCTTGGCCTCCAGCTCGGCGCCAGCATCGACCAGCAGCTTCACCACCTGGGTGTGGCCCCGGGCGGCGGCGTCCATCATGGCGGTGCGGTGCTCCTTGTCCGAGGCCTTGGGATCGGCGCCCTTATACAACAGTTGCTCCACCATGTCGGCGATGCCGTACCGGGCTGCGATCATGAGGGGGTCCCAGCCACCGCGGGTGCGGTCATGCAGGTTGGCGCCCCGCTCGATGAGGAGGGCGGTGATGCCGATGTGGCCGTTCTCGGCGGCGAAGGTCAGGGCGGTGCAGTTGGCGTTGGCACGGGCGTTGACATTGGCGCCCCGGGCCAGGAGCAGGGCAACGGTCTCCAGATTGTCGCCCTCGACGGCCATCATCAGGGCCGTCTTGCCGAACTCATTAGGGGCATCGACGGGCACCCCCTGATCGAGGTGGCGCATGACCTCTTCGGTGTTACCGACGGCGGCGGCCATGCGCATCTCCTTGCCGAGGGTGTTGTCGGCGGCCTGTGCCGGAAGCGCGGCGGCAAGCGCCAGGATGAGGGGCAGGGCGGTCAGGTATCGGGTGGTCATGTCGGCGGCGCCTCGGGGCGATCGGTTCCGGTGGATGGATCCGGCGATCATTCGGATTTGGCTTTGCTATCGGCTGCCATATCGGCCTGGGTTTGCGCCGTGCCCGCGTCTGGATCGACCTCTTCGGGCTCGTCGGGCAGGGAATGGGATATACCCTTATGGCAGTCAATGCAGGTCTCGCCCTTGTCGGGGGCATTACTATGGCGGGCGCGGGCGGAACGGTTCTGGGCCGCCAGGTCCATGTGGGCGTACTCATGACAGGAGCGGCACTCGCGGGAATCCGAAGCCTTCATCTTCTCCCAGACGCGGTTGGCCATGTTCCAGCGATTGGCTTCGTACTTCTCTGGGGTATCGATGGTGCCCATAAACTCATGATAGACGTCCTTGGCGGCAATGATCTTAGCAATCATCTTGGGGATGAAAGGTTTTGGGACATGGCAGTCGGCGCAGCCCGCATGGACGCCGGAGGCACTTTGCCAGTGAGGCGTCTGCTGGAGTTCCCCCAGAGGTATCTGCATGGTGTGGCAGGAGGTGCAGAATTCCGTCGTATTGGTGTAAGCCAGTCCGGCGTTGAAGAGACCGGCGAAAACGATGCCGGCCGCAAAGATACCAATGAAAACAAGAACAATTCTCTTGCGGGAGGAGCCTTCGGGCTTGGCCATGAAAATCCTCTCTGGGGTGGCGATGGCGGTCAGGTGGCTCGGTGTTGCCGAGCCACGCGCCCGGCGGGACGGCTGCCAGGCTGCATTCTTGTTATCATTTTCGATGTTAAGGCATGGCGGAGGCTTTGCCAAGAATTCGGGGTGGCAGCCTTGAAAAAAACCGTGGCGGTCATAGGCCCTTAACGCCCCGACATGCCGGCTTGTCGTCCCCCGATGCCCCGCTCCCGCGCGAAATCCAGCATGCGCTGGATGGGTCGTCGCGCTTGGGCGCGGATGTCGGGGGCGATCACGATCTCCTGGTCGCCGGTGATCAGGACCTGTTCCAGGTTTTGTAGGGCATTCATGGCCATCCAGGGACAGCGGGCGCAGCTCTCGCAGGTGGCGCCCACGCCTGCGGTGGGGGCGGCAATGAGCTTCTTGTCCGGGGCGAGCTGGTGCATTTTCCAGAAAATGCCCTCATCGGTGGCCACGATAAACTCCCGGTTGGGCATCTCCAGCACCGCCTTGATCAACTGGGTGGTGGAGCCCACGACATCCGCCTGATCCACGACCTCGTCCGGGGCCTCGGGGTGGACCAGAACGGCGGCTCCGGGGTGCAGGCGGCGCACCCGGTCGAGGGCGAAGCCCTTAAACTCCTCGTGGACCACGCAGGCCCCTGGCCACAGCAGCATTTCGGCACCCGTGACCCGTTCGATGTAATGCCCGAGGTGCTTGTCCGGGGCCCAAAGGACCTTTTGGCCTTGGGCCTGGAGGTGCTCCACCACCGGCAGGGCGATGCTGGAGGTCACCACCCAGTCGGATCTGGCCTTGACCGCCGCCGAGGTGTTGGCATAGACAACCACGGCGTGGTCCGGGTGCTGGTCGCAAAAGGATGCGAAAAGGTCCGCCGGACAGCCCTCGTCTAGGGAGCAGGTGGCCGCCAGATTGGGCATGAGGACGCGCTTTTCGGGATTGAGAATCTTGGCGGTCTCACCCATGAAGCGTACGCCGCACACCACCAGGGTGCTGGCTTGGCTCTCGCTGCCGAAGCGTGCCATCTCCAGGGAATCGGCGACGTAGCCCCCTGTCTCCTCGGCCAGTTCCTGCAGGTCGCCGTCCGTATAGTAATGGGCGACCAGGACGGCATTCTGCCCCGCCAGCAGGGTCTTGATGCGGCCCTTGAGGTCGGCCTTCTCCCCCGGGGGCAGGACCGGCCAGACCGGGTGAGGTGGCACCTGGACGACGGGTATGCCGATGGCTTGTGGGTACGACATAAGGGAGTCTCTCTGCCGAAGGCGAGGTTGGTTAATCCCCTTCCCGGACCGGGGCGGGCGGTGCGTCTGGGGTCAGGCCCTGGCCCGAGGGGTTGGTGAAGCGGTCGTTCAAGGTCTGGACGTAGGAGTTGGCGTCCTCGCGAATCTTGGTCAGGCGCCGCCGGGCCGTGCTGGTCCAGCCGGCCGGGAAGGGGGCCAGAATGGTGCGCCAGGCCTTGGTATTGCGCTGGAAGGCGGCTATGAGGTCGCCGCGTACCCCCAGGGTCGCGGCCTCCTGGCGCAGGGAGTTCATAAGACTGAGGGCGGCCAGATTGCGGATACTAAAGTGGATGAGGGCGGCGATGCCGACCAATACGGCCAGGAATACCAGGTCCAGGGAGAGATTGACGAGGGTCGAAACCCAGCCGGGCTGGGCGGCGGGCTCGCTCCAGTAGCCGATTTGCAGGGTGCCGGCCAAGGAGAGGATGGTCAGGGCGCCGAGGGCGATACCGTCCCCCCAGAGGGTGCGCTGGCGCCAGCGGCGCAGGGCGCGGGTGAGGAAGGGCGCGGCCTTGTCACTGATGTCCTTGGCGGCCTTGTCGAGGGCGCCGACGATACGGTAGGCGCGCTCGATCTCGACTTCCTGCATACGGCCGTGGATTTCCTCCAGGTCCAGATCGCGCTTGGCCTCGAAACGCTTGCGTTTGGCTTCATCCTCGATGGGGGTCGCGGCGTCGGGATTGTATATAGTGTAAAAACGACCGGCGGTCAGGCCCTCCTCGCCCAGGGCCCGCTGCCAGGCAGCCACGACGTCCTCGGGATTGTCTTCCCGTGCCGCGGTATCGATCTGATTAAGGATGTAGAGGAACTTGCTCGAGTCCGACCGGCCGATAGTATCGGCGACCAGGTGTTTGAGGGTGTCGCGCATGGCCCCCGGTTCCGGGTGGCGGGCATCGAAGAACACCAGCACCAGGTCGGAAAGATCGATGATGTGGTCGGTGATTCGTAGGGTCGCGGTGCGCTGGGCATCGGCATCAAAGCCCGGGGAGTCGATGAGGATCTTGCCGCGCAGGGCCTCGCTGGGGCAGGTCTTGAGCTGGAGATAGGTATCGATGCGCTTGCCCTCGCCGGCCGCGGCCACATCAATGTCCCTGGAGATCTGATAGAGCGGGAAGCGGGGGTCCGAGTCCAGGGCGATGCCAGGTAGGGCGTGGGCCGTGCTCTCCCGGCTGTAGCAGATGACGGTGAAGCGGTCATCGACGGCCTGGTTGCCGCTGCGCTGGACCTTGTAGCCAAGAAAGTGGTTGATGAAGGTGGACTTCCCCGCCGAGAAGGTACCCAGCACCGAGATGAGGGGCCACCAGGGAATCTGGGTAGCGTAGGACTGGTCCGGGTTCAGCAGCCCCATGGCGTGCGCCACCTTGTCCAGGGCCCGGAAACTCTGGACCGTACTCAGGAGGACGGGATTTTCCTGGGCGAGATGGGATTCGAGATTTTTGAGTTGTTGTTCGACGGCATCCGAAGGGGGCATGAGGTGATTTCCTCTTGGGTGGAAAAAGTTGAAGGATGTTAAACCTAACGGGGGTAGGGATGCCAATCGGCAAGCGACCAACGGTATGGGGCGTCGTTCATCCCTGTTTAGGCGCCTGATTTAACAGTGATAATGATTTCAGGCTATTGAAGCCGACCAAAATTTCCGGCATAATGGTCCTTGGCCCTCTCTATTTGTAAGCCTAAAGTAGGCTGTCTAATAGGCGCGGGGCAAGTCCCGATGGCAGGGTGGCAGCTAAGTCCGCTCGATAAGGTTTTCGACGTTCGCCACGGTGGCGAACCATTACTTGCTGGACCAGCGGTTAAGGTTAAATATAGCATGGCTAAGCTTATGGTTAATCCGATGATGCGGGGACTCTGCGTGGCGGCCTGGATGGCGACGTCATCCCTGGCGGCGGCCGCTCCGCCCCTGGCTTACCCTCCGCAGCAGGGTTTCGGTGAGTTCGTGGTCCGCCAGTCGGAGGGTGCGCCCACCCTCTCGATTGGCGGCACCGTGGTCCCCTACAAGGAGGTCACCCTTGCCGCCCAGATGCCGGGCCGGGTCAGCTACCTGGCCGGTATCGAAGGCGATAAGTTCAAAAAGGGCGATCTGCTGGTCGCCATCGATGACCAGGAACTGCTGGCTAAGCGCCGGGCCCTCCTGGCGCAGATGGCCTCCGCCGATGCGCAGTGGCGCAATGCCGGCATCCAGTTTAACCGCGAGATTTATTCCCCGCGCTCCAAGACGCCCCCCGGTGGCATGGCGGTCCCCAACCTCTTCGACCAGATGTTTACCCGGCCCATGGAGGGCATCATGGGCGAGCGCTCCGAGGGAGCCGAACTCTCGGCGGATATTCATGCCTCCGGGACCCAGGTCGAGCAGGCGCGCAGCGCCCTCATGTCTCTGCAGGCCGAGTTGCAGGCCCTGGATTCCAAGCTGCGTGACGCCCGGAGCATTGCGCCCTTCGATGGCGTTATCGTCAAGAAATCCGTGGAGGTCGGCGATACCACCCAGCCCGGCCAGCCCCTGCTGACCTTCGCGGACGTGGAATACCTTCAGGTTGATATTGACGTCCCCTCCCGCCTGCGCTCCGGGCTGAAGGAGGGCTTGATGATCACCGCCGAACTCGACGTGAATCATCAGCAGGTGCCGGTGCGTGTGGCTCAGATTTTCCCCATGGCGGATGCCCAACGGCACACGGTCAAGGTCAAGTTGGATCTGCCCCAAGGGGTGGCCGAGCCGGGTTTGTACGTTCGGGTCCTGGTCCCGGACTTCGGAGCCCCGGAGCGAGGCAATCCCCTGGTACCCGCCACGGCCATCCGCTACAACGGCAGCCTGCCTGGGGTCTATGTTCTGGATGAGCAGGGTCGCCCCAATTTGCGCCTGGTCCGTTTGGGCGAGCGGCAACCCGATGGCATGGTGAATGTTCTCAGTGGGCTGCGGCCCGGCGAGCGCATTCTTGGCGATCCCCCTCCGGGCGTGGCCGCCGGCTGGTCGGGGGGGACTTCGGCCCCGCCCCGCTGACCTCTTAGCCGAATACCTCACAAGAAAATAATGCGCCGGTTCCAATCCGGCGTTTGCCTTTCCTCCGGGGGTCCTCTCGCCCAACCTGCCTTGGGCACCTCCCGGTCAGCTCTCAAATGGTGTGCAAGGCCATGAATCACGACGAGACCCTGAGTCAATCCGAGGGAACTCCCAGGTATACGGACGAGAGTCTCGGCATTGCCGGGCGCACGGCGCGATTTTTCCTCCGTTCCCCGCTGTCACCGCTCTTCTATGTCGCCATGCTCATGATGGGCCTGCTCGGCCTGGTCATGACGCCGCGGCAGGAAGACCCCCAGATATCGGTGCCCATGATCGATATCATGGTGCAATACCCCGGAGCCTCTGCCCAGCAGGTCAGTAACCTTGCCATGCAGCCGCTGGAGCGGATCATGAGCGAGATACCGGGCGTAAAGCACGTTTACTCCGCGGCCCAGCGCAACGGTGGCATGGTCACCGTCCAATTCGATGTCGGCGAGGCCATGGGCCCGTCCCTGGTCAAGGTCAACGACAAGCTCGCCTCCAATCAGGACAAGATCCCACCCGGGGTCATGCAGCCGCTGGTCAAGAGCAAGGGCATCGATGATGTCCCCATCGTGACCCTTACCCTCTGGTCGATGGACTCGGACCGCGACGGCCTGCCGGACGTGGACGATGGCCAGCTGCGGTTGCTGGCCCAGGACGTGCTACAGGCCATCAAGGAAGTTCAGGATACGTCCAGCGCCTTCGTCGTCGGTGGTCGCCGCGAGCAGGTCACGGTGGACGTCCAGCCCGAGCGCCTGGCCGGCTATGGGATCAGCCTGGATCAGGTGGCTCAGACGATCCAGACCGCCAATGCCGAGACCTTCGCCGGAGGTCTCGAGACCTCGGGGGCCCATTTCTCCGTCTCCACCGGTGCCTTCCTGAAGGGCATGGACGATATCAGCCGCCTGGTGGTTGGCACTCATCAAGGTCAGCCTGTCTATGTCCGGGACGTGGCTCGGGTCTCTCAGGGTCCGGAGGACGCGCGACACCTGGTCGCCTACTACACGGGTCCGGCCGCCCCCGAGGGTGCCAAGGCCGATGGCGTGCCGGCGGTGACCATCGCCGTCGCCAAGAAGGAGCTGACCAATGGCGTGAGCGTGGCCAATGCCATCCTCGCCCGGGTGGAGGAACTCAAGGGCGAGCGTATTCCCTACAATGTCGAAGTCAGTGTCACCCGCAATTACGGTGCCTCGGCGGACGACAAAGTTAGCGAGCTCATCTTCAAGCTCTTCATCGCCACCGGCTGGGTCTTCCTCCTGGTGTGGGGAGCCTTCCGCGCCCTGCGCCCAGCCATCGTGGTCATGCTGGTCATCCCCGTTGTCCTGCTCATGACCATCTTCGTGGCCTGGATCTGGAATTACACCATCGACCGGGTGAGCCTCTTCGCCCTCATCTTCTCCATCGGTATCCTGGTGGATGATGCCATCGTGGTGGTGGAAAATATTTACCGCCGATGGCTCGAGGAGGGCCACACCGGCGACGATATCGCCGTCGAGGCCGTGGCGGAGGTGGGCAACCCCACCATCCTCGCGACCTTCACCGTGATCGCCGCCCTGCTGCCCATGGGCTTCGTCTCCGGCATGATGGGCCCCTACATGGAGCCGATCCCGGCCCTGGGCTCGGCGGCTATGTTTATCTCCCTCTTTGCCGCCTTCGTCTTCACGCCCTACCTGGCCATCTCCAAGTGGTTGCGGCCCTCCATGGCCTATCTGGAAAAGGCCGAGAAGCGCGAGCACAAGGAGGCGGAGAAGATCGAAAAGCTCTTCCGCCGCATCCTGGTGCCGCTCATCGAGAGCAAGCGCAAGCGGAAAATTTTCCGCTTGGTACTCTGGGGCACCTTCGCCTTCACCCTGACCTTCTTCTACTTCAAGTGGGTCGCGGTCAAGATGATGCCCCTGGACAATAAGCCCGAGTACACGGTGGTGGTCGATATGCCGGAGGGCACGGCCCTGCCGGTGACGGCCAACCTGGCTCATCGCCTGGTGGACAAGCTCCGCACAAGCCAGCCGGAGATTACGGCGGCCCAGCTTTATGCCGGTACGGCACGGCCATACGACTTTAATGGCATGGTGCGCCACTACTATCTACGCTCCGACCCCTGGCAGGCGGAGATTCAGGTGCAACTCCTGCACAAGAAGCAGCGTAAGCGCTCCAGTCACCAACTGGCCATCGAGGCCCGTGAGGTCCTACTGCCGCTGGTGGCGGGTACGGGTGCCAAGATCTCGGTGGTCGAGATGCCACCTGGACCCCCGGTGCTCCAGTCGGTGGTGGCCGAGATCCATGGCCCCTCGGCGGAGGTCCGCCGCCAGTTCACCCGCGATATGACCGCCGTCTTCGATCAGGCGGAGAGTCTGGTGGACGTGGATAATTACCTGCGCGAGCCCTATGACTACTGGCGTTTCGACGTGGACACGGAAAAGGCGGTGCGCGGGGGTATCTCCGTGGATGCCATCAACCGTAACCTGGCCATGGCCTTGGGTGGCGCGCCCATGGGTGATGTCAAGGAGCAGGCCGGTCACGAACCCATCAATATCGTCGTGCAGGTGCCGATGGCGGAGCGTTCGGAGATCGAACGGCTGGGCGACCTGCCCGTCCAATCGACCTCGGGCATGACCCTGCCCTTGCGCGAGCTAGGCCGCTTCGAGCGGGTGCCCGAGGAAGACATCATCTATCGCAAGGACCTGCGCGCGGTCGAGTATGTGGTGGCGGACGTAGGCGGAAAACTGGCCGCGCCCGTCTATGGCATGCTCCAGATCCAGGATATTCTGGACCAGAAGGGCTACAAGGCTCCCGATGGCGTGGCGCCCCTGGCCTATTGGACCCAGGCCCCTACCAACGACCGCCACTCGTCCTGGGAGTGGGCTGGCGAGTGGACCGTCACCTACGAGACCTTCCGCGACATGGGCGCGGCCTTTGCCGTGGCCTTGGTGCTCATCTACATCCTGGTGGTCTGGGAGTTTGGCAACTTCCGCATCCCCCTGATCATTATGGCGCCCATTCCACTGACCCTGCTGGGCATCATTCCGGCCCACTATCTCATGTTCAGCTTGGGTATGGGCGGGGAGTTTACCGCTACCTCCATGATCGGCTGGATAGCCCTGGCCGGCATCATTGTCCGCAACTCCATCCTGCTGGTTGATTTCTCGATCCATGAGGTACAGAAGGGTGTCCCGGTCGCCGAGGCGGTGATTCGGGCCTGTAAAACCCGGACCCGGCCCATTCTCATCACAGCCCTGGCCTTGGTGGCGGGTTCCAGCGTTATCTTCACCGATCCCATCTTCCAGGGCATGGCCATCTCCCTGGCCTCGGGGGTGCTGGTGTCCACCGTCCTGACCCTGATCGTCATTCCCCTGGGTTGTGTCGAGGCCAGCAAGGATCTGTGTGAGGTGGCGGTGGCGACGGCGCGTCCCGGGGTCAAGGTCCCTTGCGCCAATGGCGAGGGTGGCAATGGCAGCAGCTACGCGGCGGCACCGACTCCGGACACCAAGCCACGGCCAGCCAAAAGTGGCCTGCTGATCCGCATCTGGATGGGCCTGTTCGAAGTCATCTCCATGGCCTTCTACCTGGTTCGGGGTATCCTCCTGCTGCTGATCGATCTGGTGAAGGGCCTCTTCAAGCCCAAGAAGGCCAAGCGGGTCGCGTCGCCACCCCCATCTCCCCCGACGCCGCCTGCCGCTGTCGCGGGTGGCGGTGCTCCGGCCCCGGTGAGTCCCGCCGCCCCCGCGACAGGGGGGCAAGTCCCGCCAGTCCCGACGGCGAACCAGGCCGAGGCGAGCACCGAGGTCTTGGCAAAGTTATCCCCGGAGGCACCTGCACCTGCACCTGCACCTGCACCTGCACCGGCACCGGCACCGGCCCTACCCCCAGCTGCGGTTCCAGCTGCGGCTAGTGTTATTCCCGCCGCGCCGGCTCCCGCGCCCGGTCTGGTCACGGCCGGCCCCGATGCTGGGGCGACCGCCCCCGTGCCGGCGGCCATTCCGGCTAAAAAGGCCGAGACGACCGCGCGGAAAAAGACCCCGGCTCCGGCCCGGAAGGCTGCCGCTCCAGCCCAAAAGGCGGAGGGAACCGGGGCTAACCTGATCCAGAAGAAATCCCCGCGTCGTGGTATTCGACTCAAGAATGACGCGGATGAAGGGCCCGGCCACGATTGATTCATGTCGATTTCAAGTGAGCGGGAAGGCGTACGGATGAGGGTTCCAAGGTGGTGCTTGTCCCTGCGGACCAGCCCCTTCCTCCTCCTGAGCCTAATGCCCCTGAAGTCGTCCGCAGGGGATCCTGCCTGGGATCCGGCCTATGGCTATGCCCCGGCGCAGCGCCAGTCGGCGGGTGGCGTTGCCGCGGGAACCCCGCATTATGTCCAAGGTAGCCGGGAACCCTACGCCGCGGGAGGGGGTCCGAACGGTCTCCCTTCCGGGGCCCAGCCGCCTAGCCTCTATGAAACCTTGCTGCGTGATCCGGGCCTGGGGCGTGCCCCATCAGGGCATATCGAGACCCCGGTACCTCCCCCAAGGCCCGGTCCAGAGCGCTATCGCTTCCGGGGTGACGGGCCTCTCGATGCGGCTGAACCCGCCTCTGCCTCCGATTATCGCTACCGCCCCTTGACGGCCCAGGAACGGGATCGCGGTCAGGCGACCTCGGGCTGGCGGCCCGTGACTGCCCCCCGCCGGGAATCGCCAACCTCGCCCGGCCCGTCCCGCCCGTCCCCCCCTCCCGACCGGCAGACCCCTAGTGGCCGGCCCCAAGTCCAGCCTCCCTATCCCGAGCTGCCGGGGCCGCCAAACCAGGAAGCCGAGAACTGGTTCGATCGCCATTATGGGGTGGGGCGCCGCTGAATTTCCTGGGTGATCGCCAGGGGCAACTTGCGTAGAATCGGGCCAATCGGCGTCGGATAAGTCACTCGTCGCAACAGTCAATAATCATTCTGGAGGAATCCCAATGAAGCAGCAGTCGCCATACCACCTTAGTGCCCTTGCGATCGGTCTCGCGGCCATTCTGGCGGCCCCGATGGCGCTGGCCGATGCCGAATTCTCCGCCGAAATGGTCCAGCGCGGACCCGATGGCCAGTCCAGCGTCGGCAAGATCCTGGTGGGTAAGGACAAGACCCGTACCGAGGCCGTCCACCAAGGCCAGAGCCTGGTGCGTATCACGGATGAGCAGCGCGGCCTGGAATGGATCCTCTTTCCCGAGCGCAAGAGCTATGTTGAGCGTTCGACCCTGGGACCCGATGGCAAGCCCAAGGCCGAGCCCACCGCCCAGGACCCCTGCGCCGGCGTGCCTGGCCTGACTTGCCAGGCCAAGGGAGAGGAGACGATCTCCGGGCGGAGTACCCTGGTCTGGGAAATTACCGTCAGTCAGCACGGCAAGACCGCCACCGTCACCCAATGGATTGATAAGGAGCGCGGTCCCGCCTTCGCGTTGCGTCAGACCATGGTCGAGGGCGGCCAGATGGAACGCACCCTCCTGGGCCAGGAGGAATTGGCCGGGCGCAAGACGGAAAAATGGGAGGTGAAGATGACGGGGCCGGATGGCCAGACCCTGGCCACCACCGAGTGGTACGATCCTGAATTGAAGATGGCGATCAAACAGGAGTATCCCGGTGGCATGGTCAGCGAACTCGTGGGCATTCGCGTCGGCCCTCAGGCTGACGAGAATTTCACCCTGCCCGCGGGCTATAGCCGCATGGAGATGCCCCAAGGGGGCGCTGATGCGCCCGCGCCCAAGCCCTAATGTCCACAAGGGTGCGTCTCCGGTTCACGGAGGCGCCCTAGCCACTATTCTTGGCCGCGAGGTCACGCCATGATTACGGTTATCGGTAGCTTGAAGGGGGGGTCTGGTAAGAGCACCCTGACTTTTAACCTGGCCGTCTGGCTGGCCATGGCGGATGTCAAGGTCCAACTGGTCGATGCCGATCCCCAGGCCACCTTGACCGACGTGGTGGATGTGCGCCTGGAGGAAGGCTTCAGCCCGAAGCTCAAGGTGAAGGGTAAGGCCGGGATCAACCCGGAGGCCTTCGCCAGCGCCGAGGAGACCCTGATCGATGTCGGCACGGCTGACATGGATGCCATGCGTCTGGCCCTGAAGCTGTGCGACCGGGTGGTGGTCCCCGTGCCGCCCTCCCAGGCCGATATCTGGTCCACCCAGCGCTACATCCACCTGGTCGAGTCCGCGGCGGCGGGTCCGGCGCCCCAGATGATCGGTTTCATTAATCGGGGCGACACTCATCAGGGTGTTCGCGAGACCAATGAGACCGCCGCCGCCCTGGTTTCCCTGCCAGGCATCAAATTCATCAAGCCGCGCATCGCCACCCGTACCGTCTTTCGCCGATCCTTCAGCGAGGGCCTGGCGGTATTCGAACTGGAGCCGCGCGGCAAGGGCGCCACGGAGTTTTTCTCCCTGGCCGCCATGCTTTATCCAAACGTACTGAGCTGAATATGAGCCACACCCGGCGGCTGTTGGCGGGTCATCACCCCCTAACCCCCTGCTGGGTCATCAACGAGCAATGCCATGGCCGAAAATAACGAATTGACCAAGGCCCAGGCGGTTGGGGAGAGCGCGCCTTTTGATGGCATCGCCATTGATCGCCTATCCCATGCCTTCGAGACCAGCGCCAAGCGCTGGGAGCTGATTGTTTACCCTTCAATGTTTGCCTTTATCATCCTGGCCGCCTATGGCTTCTATCTGGTATTCAGCCTGGCGAAGGATGTCCACTACATGGCCATCAGCATTGATACCAATATGACGGTACTGGCAAGCAATATGCAATCCATGTCGGACAATGTCAGCCTGATGAGCGGCAATGTCCGCCTGATGGCCACCAGCGTCGAATCCATGGCCGCGGATGTCACGACCCTCAAGCCCATGATGAACAGCATGGAGTCCCTCAACCAATCCATTCGGCTCATGACCCAGACCACCGGCAACATGAGCAACGACATGGGGAACCTGAATCGCAGCATCAGCCGGCCGATGGGCTTCATGAATTCCTTCATGCCCTGGTAACAGGCCCGGCCTTGGTCAGGGTTGGCTTGGGGTTGCGACCAATCCGCGGGGGTATCAATCCATGGCTTCAATGGCCGCTCATCCCGACCCCAGGTCGGCGTCGCCCGTCCGCCTGGTGGTTGCCATCTCCTCCCGCGCCCTCTTCGATCTCGCGGAATCTCACCAGGTTTTCGAGACCGAAGGCGTGGCGGCCTACTACGAATACCAGGCCGCCCATGAAGAGGACATCCTGGAGCCCGGGGTCGCCTTCCCACTGGCGCGCAAACTGCTCGCCCTCAATGAATGGCTGGGGGAGCGCGGGCGGGTGGACGTCATCCTGCTGTCCCGCAACAGCTCGGATACCGGGCTGCGGGTCTTCAACTCCATTCGCCACCATGGGCTTGATATCACCCGGGCCGCCTTCGCGGGGGGCGCCACGCCCTACCGTTATGTGGCCGCCTTCGGCGCCCACCTCTTCCTATCGGCCGATCCCCAGGACGTGTCCCTGGCCCTGGAGGCCGGCTGCGCCGCCGCGACCCTGCTGCCCCAGGGCAAACACCAGCCAGGTGGCACGGATGAAACCCTGCGCATTGCCTTCGACGGGGATGCCGTCCTCTTCTCGGACGAGGCGGAGCGTGTCTATCGGCGCGATGGCCTGGCGGCTTTCAATCAGAACGAAACCGCCGCCGCTCGGGAACCCCTCCAGGGTGGCCCCTTCAAGGATTTTCTGAGCGCCCTACATCGTATTCAGGCCCTCTTCCCCGTGGATGGTCCGCCCCTGCGCACGGCCTTGATCACGGCCCGGGGCGCCCCCTCCCATGAACGTGTCGTGCGCACCCTGCGGGCTTGGGGGGTGCGTATCGACGAGGCTCTGTTCCTGGGCGGACTCGACAAGGCCGCCTTCCTGCGCGCCTTCGCCGCCGATATCTTCTTCGACGATCAGCCGCTGCACTGCGAGGCGGCCCGGGACGTGGTCGCGACCGGCCATGTCCCCCATGGGGTGGTGAACGCGGGGTTGGGGAATTAGCCCAGGGTCCGGCGGGAACCGGACCAACGGCCGGCTACTGGACGGGGTCCAGGGTTGGCGAGGGGCGCTGCAGGAAGTTGCCCTGAACGTAATCGAGGCCAGCGGTCCAGAGGACGCTGAGGGTGCGGGCATCCTCGACATTGATGGCGATGCTGGCCTTGCCCTGATCCCGAATCAGTTCGATGAGCTGGTTGAGTCGCTTTTCCTTGCGGTCGTCGTCGGCGATGCCGGTGGTCAACTGGGCATCGAGCTTGACGAAGTCGGCGGGCAGAATGGCCAGCAGCTTGTCCGGGTTGGGGGCGATGCCAAAGCGGTTGAGGGCCATGTGGCAGCCCATCCGGGTAAGATCCTGGGTCAATTTGGCATAGATGTCCGCATGGGCGCGGGCATGTTCCTCCAGAACCTGAAAGGTCAGCCAGTCGGCAGGCACCTGCTGCTGGGCGAGCCGTCCGGCGATCCAGGTGGCGAGTTGCTCCTCCCGCAGCGTCTCCTGGGCCAGGTTGATAAAGAAGTTGAGCTGCCGGCCCAGGTCACGTTGTTCGACCAGGGCCATGAGGGCGTGCTCGATAACCCAGTGGTCGATGGCCACCATGCGACCGGATTGGACGGCGGCGGCCAGGAATTCCTTGGCCTCGCGTATCCCGTGCCGATCATCGCGCAGCCGGATGAAGAGGTTGTAGCGCTCCTGGCCATCGCCCTTGAGACTGATGATGGGCTGGTAGAACAACTGAAAGTAATCGCCACCCAGGGCGCGGCTGATGCGCTGGGCGAATTGGCGGTCCTCATCCGCCGTGTGGGCCAGGGGCGAGTGGGCATGGGCTGGCTTGGGGGTCGCGGCCTTGCCACAGCCGTCTTCCAGGACTTGGACCCGCCGCTCCAGTTTCTTTACCAGTCGTCTTTGCTGGAGGTCCTGATATTCCCGGGCGATGACCAGCGCCAGCAAGGCGAAATTGCCCTTTGCCGTCGCATCGCGCGCACCCTGGCGGCGGGCCTGCAGCAGTTCCTCGGCGTCGGTGTCGGCATTGGTGAGCAGGACGAGGGGCAGGTCGGTGGCCAGTTTACGGAACTGAACCAGGCAGGCCGCTAGATCGATGAGTGGCGGCTGGGGGGAGCAGAGCAGGATATCCGGCGCGCTGGTGGCGACCATCTCCTCGAGCCGGTCGGGTCCTGCGCAATGCCGGCCCCGGGCCTCCAGCCCCACCCGTCGGAGGCCGGCGACGATGCCCTTGGCTTCGTCTTCCTGGGCGGCGAGGATCAAGAGTTTTGGCGGCACGGGGGCGTATTCCACGGCAACGGGGGGATGAGGAGGGTTGGAGCGGGAATTATCCTTACTCCGATCCCGCAAGGCCAGCCTGGGATCACCGAGAGGTGCCGGTTCAAGCCCCAGAAGGCTTGTCCGCCCCAGGAAGGGGCTCGCGCCACTTACCCACAGGGCTCCTTGTAAGCCCCTCCGGGCATCTCCCGCACCAGTTTGGGGACTAGATATCCGGGCAATGCGGTTCTGAGTTTGGCCATGATCGCCCGCGCCTCCGCCAGCGGCACCGCGAAATGGGCGGCCCCAGCCACGGGGTCGAGCAGGTGCAGGTAATAGGGCAGGACGCCGGCCGCGAACAGGGCCTCGCTGAGGTCCGCGAGGCTGGCCGCATCCGCGTTGACGCCACGGAGTAGGACGCTTTGGTTGAGCAGGGTTGCGCCGCTTGCCTTCAGTGCCCCCAGGGCAGCGCGGACCGCGTCGCCACGCACCTCGCGAGCATGATTGGCGTGGATAACGAGGGCGATGGGTAAGCGGCTGGCGGCCAGCAGGGCCAGGAGGCTGGGGGTGATGCGCGAGGGCAGAACTACCGGCAGGCGCGTGTGCAAGCGCAGCCGGCGTAAGTGGGGAATGGCCGTCAACTGCTCGATAAGCATGGCCAGGCGCTCGTCATCCAGCATCAAGGGATCGCCCCCACTGAGAACGACCTCGGTGATGCCAGGGTCCGCCGCTAGCAGGGTCAGGGTGCCCTGGTCGTGATCATGGACCAGGGTGTCCCGGGCATAGGGGAAATGGCGTCGGAAGCAGTAGCGGCAGTGCAGGGCGCAGGCCCCGGTGACCAGCAGCAGGGCGCGACCCTGGTATTTCCGTAGCAGGCCGGTGGCCCGCCGGGACAGGGCATCGCCCACCGGGTCCGTGGAGTAGCCGGGGTGCTCCTCCAGTTCGGCGGCGACGGGCAACACCTGGCGCAGCAAGGGGTCGTCCGGGTCGCCCGGGATCATGAGCCGGGCGAAACTCCGGGGGACCAGAAAGGGGAACTGGCGCGCGGCGGCCGGGGCGGCGAGGCGGGGGTCCAACCCCAGGCTCTGGAGCAGGGCCTCGGGTTGGGTAAAGGCCTCCCGGAGTTCCTGTTTCCAATTGGCGTCCTTGGGCAATATCCGGGACGGAAAAGGGCCGGGTGGTGGGTATAATGAGCCGTTTTGCGACCCCATCCGATGAGTAAATGACATGGCGACTTACAACACCAACGAGTTCCGCGGCGGCATCAAGATCATGTTGGACGGCGACCCATACGCCGTGATCGAAAATGAGTTTGTTAAACCTGGCAAGGGTCAGGCCTTCAACCGCGTCAAGATCCGCAACCTCAAAACCGGGCGCGTGGTGGAGCGCACCTTCAAGTCGGGTGACACTGTCGAGGCGGCGGACGTCCATGATACCCAGATGCAGTATCTCTACAACGACGGCGATGTCTGGCACTTCATGGACCCGACCAGCTACGAGCAACTGACCGCCGAGGCGACGGCTGTCGGCGACGCCGCCAAGTGGATCAAGGAAGAGGATATTTGCCAGGTGACCCTCTACAACGGCGCCCCCCTGTCCGTGGACCCACCGAACTTCGTCATTCTGCGCATAGTCGAGACGGACCCCGGCCTCAAGGGCGATACCTCGGGCGGTGGCGGCAAGCCGGCGACGCTGGAGACGGGTGCCGTGGTGCGCGTGCCCCTCTTTGTCCAGACCGACGAACTCATCAAGGTGGACACCCGCTCCGGGGAGTATGTCTCCCGCGCCAAGGAGGAATGAGCGGGGCCCTGGATCCGCGAGTCGCTGGCTGGGTGACGCCTTGAAGCCGCCGGTTTGGCGTCCCAAGGCCGATCAGGCAGCATTGCAAGCCCGCGCCGATCTCTATGCCGGTCTGCGCCGCTTCTTCGCCGAAGCGGGGGTGATGGAGGTCGAGACGCCTCTCGCCTCTCGCGCTGGCCTCCCCGACCCCGCCCTGGAGAGTTGGCGCACCGCCTGGTCGGCCCCCGCCGGCGTCGAGCCGCTGTGGCTGCAGACCTCGCCCGAGTTCCCCATGAAGCGCCTGCTGGCGGCGGGCAGCGGTCCCATCTATCAGATCTGCAAGGTTTTTCGTGACGGCGAGCGCGGCCGTCGCCATCATCCCGAATTCAGCCTGCTGGAGTGGTATCGGCCCGGCTGGGGGTTGGAGCAACTCATAGCCGAGGTGGCCGACCTGGTGCGCCTGGCCTTGGGCCAGCCCGAGCGGCCGGTGGAAATGCTCGCCTACCGCGACCTCTTCCGGTCCCGTCTCGGCCTGGATCCCTTCCAGGACCCGACGGCGAAATTCCGGGCCCGTGCCCAGGCGATCATCGCCGGCGCCGAGGACCTGGATCTAGACCGCGACGGCTGGCTGGATCTGCTCCTGACCCACTGCCTGGAGGCGGGCCTTGGCCGGGGACGGCTCACCTTCATTCGGGACTATCCCCCCAGCCAGGCGGCCCTGGCCCGCATCAGGCCCGGCCCCGAGCCCGTGGCCGAACGCTTCGAGCTCTACCTGGAGGGCCTGGAACTAGCCAACGGCTTCCTGGAGTTGACCGATGCCGGGGAGCAGCGCCACCGCTTCGAGCAAGATCAGGCCCAGCGCCGCGACCTGGGCCTGGCGGTCCCGCCCCTAGACGAGTGTTTCCTCGCCGCCCTAGAGGCGGGCCTGCCCGAATCCTCCGGCGTGGCCCTGGGTCTGGACCGCCTGCTCATGGTCAAGATTGGCGCTAGCCACATCGACCATGTGCTGGCCTTCCCCATCGAGCGGGCCTGAGGGGTAGGGGCCCTTGCTCCATACCCCCCGGCAACCCTGACCAGGGCTGGTGCTCTGGGGTTCCTACTCCCGAACATGCCGGGATCAAACTACTCATCACCGAAGAGGACCGAGGATGTCGAAACCGGACACGCTCCACCCGCCATTGGGTTTCTCCACCCGCGCCATTCATCATGCCTACGACCCCTACGCGGGTCATGGGGCCCTGAATCCACCCCTCTACCTCAGTTCCACCTATTGCTTCCCCACTGTGGCGGAGGGCACGGCCCGTTTCGCCGGGGAGCAGGCGGGATTCGTCTATTCCCGCGTCGGCAATCCCACGACCTGCCTGCTGGAGGAACGGCTTGCCAATCTGGAGCAGGGCGAGGCAGCGCTGGTCACGGCCTCGGGTCAGGGGGCGACGACCTCCCTGCTCTGGACCCTGCTCGCCCCCGGCGATGAGCTGATCGCGGACCAGACCCTCTACGGCTGTACCTTCGCCTTCTTTCATCAGGGGCTGGAGAAATTTGGCGTCAAGGTCCGGCATCTGGACCTGACCGAGCCTGCGAATCTGGAGGCGGCTATATCCGCCAGGACCCGCATGGTCTTCTTCGAGTCACCCGCCAACCCCAACATGCGCCTGGTCGATATCGCCGCCATCGCCGCCATCGCCCGCCGCCACGGCGCCCTGACGGTGGTGGATAACACCTACTGCACCCCCTATCTGCAACGCCCCTTGGAGTGGGGGGCCGACTTCGTCGTCCACTCCGCCACCAAGTATCTTGGCGGCCATGGCGACCTGCTGGCCGGGGCCATCGTGGGGCCCAAGGCGGCCCTGGACGAGGTGCGTTATGTAGGCATCAAGGACATGACTGGCGCCGTCATGTCCTCCCAGGATGCCTTTCTGGTCCTGCGCGGACTCAAGACCCTGGCCCTGCGCATGGACCGTCACTGCCTCAATGCCCAGCGGGTGGCGGCCTATCTCGCCGCCCATCCCCAGGTGGCCGTCGTTCATTACCCCGGTCTGGAATCCTTTCCCCAGTATGCCTTGGCCCGGCGGCAGATGGCCCAGCCCGGTGGCATGGTCGCCTTCGAGTTGAAGGGCGGTATCGCCGCGGGCCGGCGCTTCATGGATGCCCTGCGCCTCTTTACCCGCGCCGTCAGCCTGGGCGATGCCGAGAGCCTGGCCCAACACCCCGCCAGCATGACCCATGCGGTTTACAGCCTGGAGGAGCGGGCCGCTCATTTCATCAGCGAGGGCCTGGTGCGCCTCTCCGTGGGCCTGGAGGATAGCGAGGATTTGCTGGCCGATCTGGAACAGGCCTTGGCCCGGGTTTAGGGGCGGCGGGAGAAGCTGGGGTCCGGTGCCCGGCGGCGGGGCCGCCGGGCGGAGCGATCAGGAGCGGCCCGTCTGCCCGGCGAGGGCCATGGCCCGGAAGGGATCATCCTCCGCACCCACCCCCAGTCGCTGGTGTATGGCGGCAATGGCCTGCCCTTCGGTGGCGAAGATGTTGTCCACGCCAATGAGGTCGAAGAGGCCGGTGCGGCGCATGACGTCGAGGATCTGCTTCTTGAGCCCGGAAAAGACGATCTGAGTGCCGCGATCCCGCAAGCGCGCCACCAGGTGATGAACCACCTCTTCCCCCGAGGCATCGAGTTGGTTGATGCCATCTCCCACCACCAAGAGCCATTTGGCATCCGGCTTGGCGGCAACCGCCTCCAGGATATTGTCCTCGAAATAGGAGACATTGGCGAAATAGAGGGAGCCGTCGAAGCGGATGGCGTTGATGTGAGGACTGGTCGGCAGGTCCGGATGGACCTTGACGTCGCGCAGGGTGCCGTCCTTGCAGCGGCCTAAGATGGCGACGCGCGGCTTCATGGTGCGGAAGAGGTAGAGGAGTATGGCCAGGCCGGCCCCCACCAGGATGCCCTCGTCCAGATGGGGGGCGAAGGCCAGGGTGGCGACGAAGGTCACGATGGCGGCGATGCCATCGTGACGGCTGGCCTCCCAGGCATGCTTGACCGCCTCGATGTTGACCAGGCCGATGACCGCCATGATGATGATGGCCGCTAGCACCGCCTGAGGCAGGTGGTAGAGCAGAGGGGTCAGGAAGAGGAGGGTGATGAGCACGAAGAGGGCGGTGAAGACGGACGAGAGCCCGCTGCGGGCGCCAGCGTCAAAGTTCACCGCCGAGCGTGAGAAGGAGCCGGAGGCCGGAAAGGCCTGGCTGAAGCCGCCGAGGATATTGGCCAGGCCCTGGCCGATGAGTTCCTGGTTGGGGTCCACCTTCTGTTTCGCCTTGGTGGCCAGAGCCTTGGCGATGGAGATCGCCTCCATGAAGCCCACCAGGGAGATGACGATGGCCGCCGTCAGCAGACTGCCGATGGCATCCAGGCTCAGGCTGGGCAGCGCCAGCGCCGGCAAGCCCTCGGGGATGCGGCCCACCACCTCACCGCCCCCCACCAGCTTGAAGCCCTCGCCCTTGACCCCGCGAATGCTGTAATGGGCGCCATCCGTCCTGGCGCCGGCCGGAACCTGGTCCAGGCGATAGAGGCCCAGGGTGGCGCCTTGGGCGTCGATGACCCGCGCCACCGGTACCTGGCGCAGTTCCTTCTTCAGGGACGCCGTCAGTCCCTCGGCCTCGGTGGTGGCGATGGTGGCCAGGTCCAATTCATAGCCCAGACGCGCCGCTTCGCCCGCGCGTATGGCATCGCGCCGCGCCTCCTTCAGTGCCACCATCAGGCTGGCCTTGGTCTCCGCCAGTCGCGATTCTTCAAGTTGGGCCTTGCCGAGATCGGCGACCAGCCCCGTCAGGGCGGGGTCCGCGATCTGGTCCGCCCGGCCCTCCAAGTTTTTCTCGAAGCCAATGGCCCAGGACAAGGTGGTGGTCAGGGCCACGGCGATGAGGACACCGGGCCATTTCCGTTTGTATTTCTTAATGCCCCACATGAGCCCGAGGGCCAGGAGTCCCATGGCCAGGGTGGGCCAGTGGGTATCGCCGATCTGGGCGAAGACGCCGGCAATGTCGTGCATGAAACTTTCGGAGCGCCCCATGGGCACACCAAACAGTTTGGAAATCTGGGACAAGCCAATGATGAGGGCCGCGGCGTTGGTGAAGCCGACGATCACGGGGTGCGACAGAAAATTGACCACCACCCCCAGCTTAAAGAGGCCCAGTGCTAACTGGGTCACGCCGACCAGCAGGGCGAGCAGGATGGCCAGGGCGATGAATTGGGGTGAGCCTGGTGCCGCCAGGGGGGTGAGGGCCGAGGCCGTGAGCAGGGACACCACCGCCACCGGCCCCGTGCTGAGAAAGACGCTGGACCCGAAGAGGGATGCGATCGCTACCGGCAGGAAGGCGGCGTAGAGACCGAAATAGGGGGGCAGCCCGGCGAGTTGGGCATAGGCCATGGATTGGGGAATCAGGACCAGGGCCACCGTGATGCCCGCCAGGAAATCGGCCTTGGCCGTATCACCCCGGAGGGGAAACCAGCCCAAAAAGGGCAGAAAGCGCGCTAGCTTGTTCATGGGATAAGTACAGCCGTTGAGGTGATCGCCGGCACATCTTAAACCCTTCGACAAAAATAGCGCCAGTACCAGAGGCCTGGCGGCCAAGGGCTATGGTGCGCTTGGACCACCCAGGATTCCGGTGAGTATCCTGGCCGGCTTGTCGGCCCGCCGAGAGGGGGCCCCTGGCTGGCGATCGCCGCCCCTCCCGCCGTTCAAGGCCCTCCTATCGGCGAGGCCCCGCCTGGCCTTGGCGCGGGTTCCCACTCCGCGCCGATCCAGGTGGTGGCAGGGTTCAGCGGCTCCCGGGCACGATCAGCACCGGGCATTGCGCCTGGCCCATGATGCGTTCGGAGACGCTGCCCAGCAGCAGTCGGCTCAGCCCGCCACGACCATGGCTGCCGACGACGATGAGGTCCGCCTGGCGGTTGTTGGCGGTCTCGACCACCACCTGGTCCGGGCGGCCTTCCGCCAGCAGGGCCTCGCAATCGATCCCAACCGCCTGCATGGCGGCCAGGGTCTGATCCAGCGCCGCTTGGGCCTCGGCCTTGCGTTCGGTGTTGTGGCTGCGGCTGGTGACGGAAATCAGAGTCACCGGGAGCTGGCAATCCCTGGCCAGATCCAGCGCCACCTGGGTGGCGGCCTGGCTCTGGTCGGAGCCATCGGTGGCGAGGAGGATGCGATGGCTCCACATGGCCGCGGCACGCGGCACCATCAGCACGGGGCAGGGGGCCAGACCGGCGACATGAGCGGTGGCGTGGCCTACCATGAGGCGGGCCAGCCCACGCTTGCCGCGCCGGCCCAGCACGATCAGGTCGGGCTCCAGTTCCAGGGCGGTGTTGATGATTTCCTGATGGGGTTGGTCGCCATACACCAGTTGAGTAAGGCATGTAACCCCCTCGGTCTCGGCGGCGGCCACCACGGTGGCGAGGAGGGCCTGGGCTTCCCGTTCCATCTGCTCGCGCAGGCCATGGGTACCGAACCCCACCAGATCCTGGGGGGAGAGGATGATGGTCATGGCCGTGAGCCGGGCCCCGCACCGCTTGGCGAGGGCGATGGCAAGCCGTTGGGCCCCGGCGGAGAATTCCGAGCCATCGGTGGCGAAGAGCAGGCTATGCAGCTTAGTCCCCATGATTCAGCTCCTTTGGGCCAGGCGGTGGGCCGCCATGCCCTTGATCAGGGCGATGATGATGGCGATGCCACCCACCGCCATGGCCAATACCAGCGTGGCGTCTCCCAACAGCTTCAGGTAGGCAATGGTGGCGTCCTGGATGGGCGCGATCAGTTCCAGCTTGGAGAGATACCCCGGTACATAGAAGAAGCGCGAAAACAGCACGATGACCATGATGAGACCCATGACCAGTTTAACCACGGAGTCCTTGACGTAAGTCGTGCCGATCGCGCCGATCTGGACGCCGAACAGGGAGCCGGCCAAAATGATCATGGCCAGGCGGATGTCCACGACCCCGTCCAGGGCATAGAGGATGGTGCCCCCAAGACCCATGACAAAGGCGATAACCAGTTCGGTGGCGGTTGCCATCAGGGCTGGGGCCCCCAACACATAGATCATGGCGGGAACACCGATGAAACCACCCACGGCAATGGTGGCGGCCAACATGCCGGTGGCGAAGCCGAGGGGCACGATGAAGAGCAGGGATACCTGGGCCTTGATGCTGGGGAAGAAAACCATGGTCCCGGGGATGCGCACGGATTGGACCCATCGCGCCAGCCGGGTGGTTTCCTGGGCCACGGCGGTCCCCGTCGTTTTTTCCTGCTGGAACATCTGGTAGGCATCCCGGAGCACGAAGAGGCCAACCACGGCCAGGACGACCACGAAGACCACCGAGACATAGAGGCTGGTCCCAACGTCGCCAAAACTGTGCTTGATGCCGGTCATGACCTGCTTGCCGACGAGCATCCCCAGTTCGGCGAAGAGGCCCATGATGAGGCCCAGTTTGACGTCCACCTGCCCGTACTTGTGGCGTTTCATGGCGCCCACCAGGGACTTGGGGAATTTGTGGCAGATATTCGATGCCACCGCCACGATGCCAGGCACACCCAAGGTCATCATGGCCGGGGTCAGTACAAAGGCCCCGCCGGAACCGATGAAGCCCGAGACCATGCCACCCACGAAGCCCACCACGAAGAGGGCCAGGGTGGTATAGATGTTGAGTTCGATGAAGAGACTGCTTTCCACTGCTTACGACTCCCTGCTCACTGTTTGCCACCAGACTTGGCTGCCCGTAGTCCCAGGAGCTCCCAGAAGAGTCCGGTGAAGGCGCCATGAAAATAAGAGAAGATGAAGGCTACCACTACCGGGATCAGGAACAGGGCCTTGTGATCCTTGGTTTGCTCGGCCCAGGCGACGAACTGGTCGGAGTATAGGAAGAGCAAGCTATAAAGTAATAGACTGGCACTGCCATAAAATAGTGTGGCGGCAAGGGGTTTTTTGGAAGGGGACATCAAGTACCTCAGGGTCGGAAGCGTTGAGAAGGTAGGGACGAAATAGGTGGCTGTTGGGCGGTGATGGGGTCCGGCGAAGGGCATCCGGGATTGCCAACCAGGACCACCGGTACCGGCGAGGGGCCCGCGAAGAGGCTGCGTTTGCCGGCTACCAGGCAGCGCACGGGGTCGTCTGGGGTTCCGGAGATCGCGAAGAGCAGGCGGGAGTGACGAGCCAGCGCTCGCAGTACGGTGCGCCGATTGACGGCGCTCAGGCCCTCGGCCCCCCGGACGATGCCCTCGAGCAGGGTCCGGTGTTGGGAAAGTTGCTCGTGCAAGCCCAGGGGGTCGGTGGTCAACAGCAGCAGATCTGCCTGGAGGCGGTGGCAGGCCCTAGCCGCGTAGTTCAGGACGGGGGTGGGCAAGGTGGCGCCGACACCAAGGGCGATCAACCGCCGGCCCTGCTGGCCTGGGTGAGAAGGGCCAGGGGCGTCCGGACCAGGGCGCAGGGCGGCTTCCATGCGATAGCGGCCGCTGACCTCGCCGCCATTGGCTCTGCCCAAGGCCTGGAAGGCTTGCTTGATCTGGTCGGTAAGGCTGGCCATGAGCAACTCCGGTGGCGGTAGCTGACCCCATGGGCGATTCGGATTCAGCTCAGACCATCAATTACGCAATTCGCGTGCCGATAATTGAAAAACGTTAAATTATTGATAATAATCTATTTATTAGATGGGCAAGGCCTCGGCGAGAGTTTCGCTTTAGAAACTCGATGCCGCGCTATCGATTTATCTGCTTGATTGACTAGGATAAATAGTTGACGTTTAATCCGCGCAACAGCGTTTCACTTTTGAAACCCATCATGCCCAGCATTCTCGGCAAGATCATCCTGGCCTACCTGGCGCTGGCCCTTGGCGTGGCTGGCTTCGTCCTCTTCACCTCCGCCGACCTGAGCTACCTGGAGTCACGGGTCCGGGAGGCGGTGGCCATCACCGCCTTCCAGGACGATGCCCAGGAGATGCGCCGGCATGAGAAGAACTTCTTGCTCTACCATGCCACCGGTGAGTTGGCCGCGGCCCGCGGCTTGGCCGAGGGTTTGGAGGGCCGCGTCGCCAGCGATGGCGAGGTCCTGGCCAGGGTCCTGCCCGGCGCGGAGTTGGCGGCCATGAGCGCGGCCATCTCGGCTTACCGGCGCCTGCTCGAACCTCCCGACCTGGACCCCGGCAGCACCAACGCGGCCAGGGTGCGTGAGGCGGGTCACGCTATCTCCGAGGCCAGCGACCAACTGGCGGAACGCGAGCGAGGCCTGCTCATCGAGACCCTGAGACAGTCCCGTCAGACCTTGATCTGGACCCTGGGCCTGGTCGCCCTGCTGGCCCTGGCTGGCGGTCAGCTTCTCTGGAGCGCTGTCGGTCGCCCCCTGCGGCGCCTCGAGGCCCAGCTCAAGCCCCTGGCGGAGGGCCGGTTCCAGGCCTTCGCCGAGGTCTCGCGCGACCGGGAGATCGTCTCCTTCACCGCCGCCTTGAATCGCATGCTGGAGGAGCTGGAGTCGCGCCGCCGTCAGGTCCTGCACGCCCAGAGGCTGGCGGCCCTGGGCACCCTGGCCTCCGGCGTTGCCCATGAGCTCAACAACCCCCTGGGCAATATCTCCGGGGCGTGCCAGATCCTGCTGGAGGAGCTGGCGGGACAGCCCGGGTTGTCGCGGGAGGCGCGCGCGGATCTGCGCGGCTGGCTGACCCAGATCGATGACGAGACCGAGCGCGCCCGCCGCATCGTGCTGAACCTGCTGGACTACAGCCGTAAGCCCGGACGCGCGGACCTGACCTCCCACCTGGGGGCTACCCTGGACCGGTCTCTGCTCCTCTTGGGGCAGCGCTTGCCGGCGGGAGATACCGTGAGCCGCGATATCCCCTCGGGCCTCTGGGTCCGCATGGACCCTCAGCGCCTGCAACAGGTGTTCGTTAACCTGATCCAGAACGCCCTGGACGCGGGGGGCCGCCAAGTCAGGATCAGGGCCAGACTGGCGAGGGCAGGGGGTTGGCCACCCCCGGGCGCCGCTCTGGTGTTTGGCGAGGGTTTGGGCCCCGAGGTGGGCGAGGTGGGCGCGGCGGAGCGCGGGGAGCCGCTTGAGCCCGGCGTCTTGATCAGGGTTGCGGATGATGGGCCCGGCATCCCGCCCGACCGTATTGACCGCATCCTCGACCCCTTCTATACCTCCCACCAACCCGGCGAAGGGACGGGGCTGGGACTCTATATCGTCAGTGAAATCATCCGCGAACAGGGGGGTGCCATCGCGGTATCCAGCCCCCCGGAAGGCGGCGCCTGTTTCGCCCTCCTGCTCGCCGGTGGAGACGCCCCGTGAATGAGGCCCATCAGCCCCAGCTCCTCGTCGTCGATGACGAGGCCGCTGCCCTCAAAAACCTGTCCCATCTCTTCCAGAAGGAGGGCTATGGGGTCACTGCCTGCCAGAGCGGCCAGGAGGGCATCCAGGCCTTGCGGGACCGGGAATTCGACCTGGTCCTCACCGACCTGCGCATGAAGGGCATCGATGGTCTGGCCGTGCTGCGCCAGGCCCGCGCCGCCCAACCCGACGGCGAGGTTATCGTCATCACCGGTCACGCCACCTTGGACTCGGCCGTGGCCGCCATGAAGGAGGGTGCCTTTCACTACATCGCCAAGCCCTACCGTCTGGATGAGGTGCGTCAGGTGGTGAGAAGCGCCCTGGAGGTCGTGGCCCTGAAACGGGAGAACCGAGATCTGCGCCGCCGCCTCGAGGGCTACCAGGGGCCGGTCAACCTTATCACCGAGGATCTGGAGATGCAGCGCCTCCTGGAAACGGCGCGCCAGGTGGCCCCCACGGACTGCAATATCCTCATCACCGGCGAGTCTGGCACGGGCAAGGAGCTCATGGCCCGCTACCTCCACCTCTATAGCGCCCGCGCCGGCCAGGCCTTCGTGGCGGTGAACTGTGGCGCCCTCCAGGAGGAGTTGCTGGCCAACGAACTCTTTGGTCACGAGAAGGGCGCCTTCACCGGGGCGGACCGCCAGAAGCCGGGCCTCATCGAAATGGCGGCGGGCGGTACCCTCTTCCTGGACGAGATCGCCGAGATGAGTCCAGCCATGCAGGTGAAGCTCCTGCGCGTGCTGCAGGAGCGGGAACTGATGCGCGTGGGCGGCACCGCGCCGATCGGTGTGGATGCGCGCTTCATCGCCGCCACTAATCGCGATCTGCAGGAGGGGGTGGCGAATGGGCGTTTCCGTGCCGATCTGTTCTTTCGGCTCAACGTGGTCAATCTCACCCTGCCGCCCCTGCGCGACCGGCGGGATGACATCCCCCTCTTAGCCTGGCATTTCCTGAAAAAATTCGCCCAGGCCATGGGCAAGGCGGTGGACGATCTGGCCCCGGAGGCCCTCGCCTTGCTGGTGCGCCACGATTACCCCGGCAATGTGCGCGAACTGGCCAACCTGATCGAGCGCGGCGTCGCCCTGGCGCGGGGGGGTCGGATCGAGGCCAGCCACCTGCCGGAGAGTCTGCGCCATCTTCCCCCGAGGTTGGTCCCGCAGGTGGAACCCTGTGGCGAGTTGACGACCCTGGTGGGCAACGAGGCTGCCTACATCGCCCAGGTCCTGAAATATACCAGCGGCAACCGCAACCAGGCCGCCGAGATCCTCGGTATCGACCGGGTCTCGCTCTGGCGGCGGATCAAGCGATTTGGGCTGGAGTGAGGAGGTAGGGCGGGCGTGGCCTGTCCGATATCTGCAAAGAGCGGGAGCGGCCTGTATCTGGGTTAGGGATACCTCACCATACCCAACAAGGGTGTGATGGTCATCGCACAATCCCGCATCGGCAAAGTTGATAAACCCGGGCAGATACCCGTCTCGGGCCCGAGGCTATACAATGAATTCGCCCCCTGTTTGCCTCTTTGGCAGGCTCAGATGACCCTTGCCGGGCTGGCCCCAGGCGGTACCTGGTTCCCCCCATTACGATAAGCCCCCTGGCATTAGCACATGCTTAGATTCTTTCTCATCTTTCTGGTCATCCAGGGTGTGCTATTCACCGCCGAGCTGACCCCGCCGGTGCAGCAGTATCTGGTGGTGCCCTTCACCGAGGGGGTGGCGGCCGTCAGTGCCTGGATCATCCTCTTGTTCGATCCCCAGGTGGTCTCGCAAGGCAAGGTGATCCGGGATCTGCAGAGCGGCTTCGCCGTGGCCATCGAGGCCGGCTGTAACGGGGTGGAGGCGACCATCGTCCTGGTGGCGGCCCTGCTGGCCTTTCCCGCCCCCTGGTTGCACCGACTCTGGGGTGTCCTCATTGGCTTCCTCGCCATCCAGGGGTTGAACCTGGTCCGCATCATCAGCCTCTTCTACATCGGCCAGTGGAGCATGAAGGTGTTCGAGTGGGCGCATCTCTACATCTGGCAGGCGCTCATCATGCTGGATGTGTTGATCATCTTTCTGATCTGGTTGCGATTCCTGCCCAAGGCTGGGCAGGAGGGGGCCTGAGATGCCCAACCGCCCGGTGATGGGCTTCTTCCTCAAGGTCCTGGCCTGGCTGCCGGTAACCTTCGGTATTTGGTACTACATGGCCCTCGTCACGACCTGGCCGGTAACCTGGCTGGTGAACGGCATCCTGACCAACCTCTTTTCCGAGATCATCGTCGGCGTCCACCAGGTGGGCTATCACCTGGAGGTGGCGGTCAACTATGTCTCGCAAACGCCCCAGGCGGGGCTGCCCCAGGGCGCGGCGGGGGAGTTGGTGTTCCAGGTCAATCCTCTCATGTACGGCTACTGTCTGCCCCTCTATACCGCCCTCATTCTCGCCAGCCCCAGCGCGGAGGGCCAGAAGTGGTTCCGCTGGCTGGTAGGGCTCTTGATCCTGCAATTGGTCGAGGTCTGGGGGGTGAGTTTTCACATCCTCAAGACCCTGCTTTTCAATACGGGTCCCGAGGTGAGCGCCCAACTGGCCATGGGTCCCTGGGGGAGTAACGCCATCGCCTTGGGCTATCAATTTGGTTATCTCATCCTGCCTGCGGTTGCACCCCTCGTGATCTGGATCGCCTTCCATGGCGATTACCTGCGGCAATTGGCGCCAGGCATCGGCAAGAGGCTCCAGTAGGCCGCGGTTGGCGGGACCCTTAGCCAGACGGGCTAGTTGAGGATCCCGCCAGGGTTCCGCGCGATGAGGCTATTCGTTAACCTCGCCGGCGCGCAGCCACCCTTAGGCGCAGGGCGTTGAGGCGGATAAAGCCGGTGGCGTCGCCCTGGTTGTAGGCGCCGGCGTCCTCCTCGAATGTAGCAATGTTGGTATCGAAGAGGCTGTTGGTGTCGGATTTACGGCCGACGGCCATGACATTGCCCTTGTAGAGCTTGAGGCGCACCACGCCGTTGACCACCTGCTGGGTCTGGTCGATGGCGGCCTGGAGCATCTCCCGCTCCGGGGCAAACCAGTAGCCGTTATAGACCAGGCTGGCGTAACGGGGCATGAGTTCGTCCTTGAGGTGGGCCGCCTCGCGGTCCAGGGTCAGGGACTCCATGGCGCGGTGGGCCTTGAGCAGGATGGTCCCGCCGGGGGTCTCGTAGCAGCCGCGAGACTTCATGCCCACATAGCGGTTCTCGACGATGTCGCTGCGGCCGATACCGTTGGCGCCACCAATGCGGTTCAGGTCCGCAAGGAGCTGGGCCGGGCTCATGGCCTGGCCGTCGATGGCGACCGGGTCACCCTTCTCAAAGGTCAGCTCAAGGTAGGTCTGCTGGTCCGGGGCCTGCTCGGCGGGTACCGTCCAGCGCCACATGTCCGCCCCCGGCTCGACCCAGGGGTCCTCCAGGTCATAGCCCTCGTAGGAAATGTGCAGCAGGTTGGCGTCCATGGAGTAGGGCGACTTGGTGCCGTCGCGCTTCATCTCCACGGCAATGCCGCGGCTGGCGGCATAGTCCATGAGTTTTTCGCGGGACAGCAGGTCCCACTCGCGCCAGGGGGCGATGATCTTGATCTCGGGGTTGAGGGCGAAG
>JBGAUK010000036.1:0-31212 GCA_044228695.1 Chromatiaceae bacterium
GAACCCTCGAAGCTGATGGCCGGCGTCGAAGGCGTGTACGGCAAGGAGCGGGCGCGCCGGCTATACGGCAGCCTGATCCCGATCCCGGCCGGACGCATCATCGAAGCGCACGACAACACCTTGCTGAAACTCGGTTCGCGCGAGCTGCTGTGCATCGACGCGCCGGGCCATGCGAAGCACCACATCGCCATCGTCGACCGCCAGTCGAGCGGCATCTTCACCGGCGACACCTTCGGCATCTCCTACCGGGAATTCGATAACGAGCGCGGCGCCATGCTCTTTGCCCCCACCACCCCGGTGGCCTTCGACCCGGAGGCCTGGCAGACCAGCATCGACCGCCTCATGAGCTTCGCCCCCGAGCGCATGTACCTGACCCATTACAGCCGTCTGGACAAGCCGGCGGCCCTGGCGGGCGACCTGCGCCAGAGCGTGCGCGACCTGGCGGACCTGGCCCTGGCCGAGGCGGGTGGGCCACCCGAGGGACGCCTGGACCGGATTCGCGCCGCCGTGGGGGATTACCTGGTCCAGCGGGTGCGCGACCATGGCTGCGACATGGCGGAGAGCCGCATCCGCGAGCTCCTGGCGCTGGACACGGATCTCAATGCCCAAGGGCTCGAGGTATGGCTGGCAAGGCGGGCCAAGGCCGCCGGCCAAGTCGCCGCCGGCTAGCCCCCGGTGCGGGCCGAGCGGATCACCCCGCCCGACCAACGCCTAATCCCGCAGTTGGTAACGGGCCCCGCAATAGGGGCAAGTGGCCTCGCCCGTCTTTTCGATGGGGAGGAAGACCCGAGGGTGCTGGCTCCAGAACTTGTCCCCCAGCGGGGGGCAGGCCAGGGGCAGATCCTTACGGCTGACGGAAATCACTTCCCGGGTCTGGGCATTGTCGGCGGCTGCGGCCATGATCGGATTCTCCTCGTGAGGAAAGCGGGAGGTCAGACCAGCGTGAGCCACTCGGGATGCTCGTCGCGGCGACCGTGGACCTGATCGAAGTAGAGACTTTGCAAGCGTTGGGTGATGGGTCCCCGGGTGCCGCTGCCAATGACGCGGTTATCGACCTCGCGAATGGGGGTCACCTCGGCGGCGGTGCCGGTAAAGAAGGCCTCGTCCGCGATATAGACCTCGTCGCGGGTAATGCGCTTTTCGACCACCCGCAGGCCCAGTTCCTCCGCGACCTGGATGATGCTGCGGCGGGTGATACCATCCAGGGCCGAGGTCAGGTCCGGGGTATAGAGGACGCCATCCCGCACCAGGAAGATGTTCTCGCCACTCCCCTCCATGACATAGCCCGAGGCGTCCAGCAGCAGGGCCTCGTCATAGCCATCCCGCAGGGCCTCCTGCAGCGCCATCATGGAATTCATATAGTTGCCGTTGGCCTTGGCCCGGCACATGGTGATATTGACGTGATGCCGGGTAAAGGAGGATACGCGGATGCGGATACCGTTGCGCATATTGTCCTCGCCCAGATAGGCGCCCCACTCCCAGGCGGCCACCATGCAGTGGACCTGCAGATTATCGGCGCGCAGGCCCATGCCCTCGGAGCCGTAAAAACACATGGGCCGGATGTAGGCAGAGGCGAGGCCGTTCTCGCGCACCGCCGCGCGCTGCGCATTGTCAAGGGTGGCGCGGTCGTAGGGCATGGGCATGCCCAGAATCTTGGCGGAGTTGAAGAGGCGGTCCGTGTGCTCGCGCAGCCGGAAGATGGCGGCGCCCTGATCGGTCGCGTAGGCCCGGACACCCTCGAAGACACCCATGCCATAGTGCAGGGTATGGGTCAGCACATGGACCTTGGCCTCGCGCCAGGGCACCAATTCGCCGTCCAGCCAGATGAGGCCGTCACGGTCCGCCATCGTTCTCATGCTCTTCTCCGTAGTAGGTCGCGGACCGCCAGTCTGGCGCCTTGCCAGGATAGCGCCCCCCAAGGTCGGGGATCGGGGCCACCGGCGGGGCCGGACCTCAATCCTCCATCAATGCTCGCCACAGGGCCGCCACCCGCTCGCGGCTGTCGAGCAGCACGTCCGCGGCGACCCGGGTCGGCTCATCCTGCAAGGCGCTGCGATGGTAGGCGGCCCGCATGGCCTTATAGGCCGCGGTGAGATCAGTCGCCGCCGTCCCCGGCAGGAGATCCAGCCGGCCCAGGCTTTCCAGCAACCGGATGTTATCGGACCAATCGGCCAGTTCCGGATAGTGCGATGCCCACCGCAGGATTGAGTATTGAACCATAAACTCGATGTCCGCAATACCGCCCTGACCCTGTTTGAGGTCGAAGCGGCCCCCACCGCTCTTGTCCAGGCTGGCGCGCATCTTGGCCCGCATCTCCCGGACCTCCTGGCGCACGCGGGCCGGGTCGCGCTCCCGGCACAGGACCTCGCGGCGAATACGGGCGAAGCGATCATAGAGGCCCCGATCCCCCGCCAGGGGCCGGGCGCGCACCAGGGCCTGATGTTCCCAGGTCCAGGCCTCCTGGCCCTGGTAATGGGCGAAGGAGGCCAGGGAGCGCACCAGCAGCCCCTTGTTGCCATCCGGGCGCAGGCGCATATCGACCTCGTAGAGCTGACCGGAGGGGGTCTGGGTGGTCATCATATGAATGGCACGCTGGCCCAGGCGCGCATAGAACTGGTCGTTGGCCAAGGCCTTGGGGCCGGCGGTCATGGCATTGACGCTGTCGCTGCCGTGGAGAAAGACCAGATCCAGGTCCGAGCCATAGCCCAGCTCGATCCCCCCCAGCTTGCCATACCCGACCACCAGAAAGCCGGTCTCCCCCGCCTCCACCCCGGCGGGGACCCCATGCCGCTGGACCAGGTGGCTATAGGTCAGGGCGACAATGCGCTCCAGGCTGGCCTCGGCGATGTCGGTGAGATAGTCGCTGACCACCATGAGGGGGATGGCCCCCGTCAGATCGGCGGCGGCCACCCGCAGCCGGTTGCCCTGGGCGAACTGGCGCAGGCGCTCCATCTGCTGCTCCAGGTCCTCCGGGTCCAAGGGGTCCAGGAGGGCATCCAGCTCGGCCTCCAACTCGGCCCGGCGCAGGGGTGAATAGAGGCGGCGGGTATCGATCAACTCGTCGAGCAGCAGGGGCTGGCGCACGATCTGCTGGCCGATCCAGGGACTCATGCCCGTCAGTCGCACGAGCTGGGAGAGGATGATGGGCCGCTCCACCAGCATCGCCAGGTAGGCGGTGCGGCGGGCCACCGCCTCCAGCACCCGCAGCACCCGCTCCAAGGCCAGGTCCGGGGCCTCGGAACTGGCGATCATGGGCAGGGCCAGGGGCATGAGCTGGCCCAGGCGCTCGCGCCCGCGACTGCCGAGATCCTTGCGATGGACTCGCTCGCGGAAGGACTCCAGGCTGAGGCGCGCCGCAGGGGGATCGGCGAATCCCGCCTGACCCAGCAGCTCCTCTGCCTGGGCCGCCTCCAGGCGCCCGCGCCAGAGGGCGGTGAAGGCCGGTTCCTGCTGGGCCTTTTCGGCCTGGGGCGCGGCGAAGAGGCTGTCGAATTGGCCCTGGACGTGGCGCCGGTGCTCGTCGAGGGTCGCGAGAAAGCCCGCCCAGTCGCCGAAGCCCATGGACCGGGCCAGACGCCACCGGCCCAGGTCGTCCTCGGGCAGACGATAGGTCTGCTGATCCTTCCAGGCCTGGAGGCGATTTTCCACACGCCGCAGAAAGACATAGGCCGCGTCGAGCTGCTGGACGGCGTCGGCGGGCAGGAGGCCGCGCTCCCCCAGCAACCGCAGGACGGCGCGGATGGGGCGAATCTGCAGTTGGGGATCGCGCCCCCCGCGCACGAGCTGGAAGGTCTGGCCGATAAACTCGATCTCCCGGATGCCACCAGGCCCAAGCTTGACGTTGTCCGCCATGCCCTTGCGCTGGAGCTCCTTGGCGATCATGGCCTTCATGTCGCGGATGGATTCGATGGCGCCAAAGTCCAGATAGCGGCGATAGACGAAGGGCCGCAGCAGGGCAGCGAGCTGGTCCGCCTGCTCCCGGGGGCCGGCCACCACCCGCGCCTTGACCATGGCGTAGCGCTCCCACTCCCGCGCCTGGTCCTGATAGTAGTACTCCATGGCCGTGAAGCTCATGGCCAGGGGCCCGGCATCGCCAAAGGGCCGCAGGCGGGTATCGACGCGGAAGACGAAGCCATCGACGGTGGGCGCGTCCAGGGCCCGCACCAGCCGCTGCCCCAGCCGGATGAAGAACTGCTCGTTGGTCAGGGGCCGGGGGCCATCGACCTGCCCCGTCTCCGGATAGGCCAGGATGAGGTCGATGTCCGAGGACATGTTGAGTTCCCGCGCCCCCAGCTTGCCCATGCCGATGACCAGCAACCGCTGCGCCTCGCCCTGAGCATTCCGGGGGGTCCCCAGTTCCGCCCGCGTCCAGGCCTGGGTCCAGTCCAGAGCCTGATTGACGCACACGTCCGCCAGTTCACTGAGATCCTCCAGGGTCTCCTCCAGGGCGGCGGCCCCGCCCAGGTCTCGCCAGATGAGGCGCAGCATCTCGCGGCGGCGAAAGAGGCGCAGGCGATGCTGGAGGCCTCCGTCATCGGCGCCCGCCAGCTTCAGGTCCGCCAGGGCCGCGGCCAGCCCCTGACCCATCTCGCCCGGGGCATAAGGGCGATCCAGATCACCCGAGGCCAGCAGCTGGGCGAAGGTGTCGGGATAACGGGCGACGGTGGTGGCGACAAAGTCACTCGCCTCCCAGACCCTAGCCCGGGTCACCTCGAAAGCCGGGTCCCGGGCGGCGGGCACGTCAACCCCCTGCCCCGCCGCCCAGTCCAGCCACTCCCGCCAGAGGCGTTCCGCATGGGCCATGGGTTCCGCTGCCACCGTCATGATTTCAAGCCTAATTTGCTGGGGTCAAGGGCGGTCGCCCTGGTTAGGATCTATCTTGCGTCCACTGGTTGGAGGACGCAAACTTGTACCGAAATAAGCACAGGAATCGGATCATGCGCATCATCAATTTTTCCCAGGCCCGCAACCGTCTGAAACAGGTGATCGATCAGGCGGAGGCGGATGCCGATTACACCATTATCGCCCGCCGCGATGCACCCGACGCGGTCCTCATGTCCCTCGACACCTTCAATGGCCTCATGGAGACGGTCCATCTCCTGGCCTCGCCGGCCAACGCCGCGCATCTGGCCCGATCCATCGAGCAATTCCGCCAGGGCCAAAGGGTCGAGCATGGCCTGACCCATGCCGCCTGAGGGCCAGCGCCGCCTCGCCTGGACCCTGGCCGCCTGGGAGGACTATCAGTACTGGCAGGGCAAGGATCGCAAGACCCTGAGGCGAATCAATACTCTGATCCAGGATTGTCTGCGCGAGCCCTTCATGGGCATCGGTAAACCCGAACCCCTCCGGGAGAATCTCGCCGGCTTCTGGTCGCGCCGGATCGACGGCAGCCATCGGCTTGTCTATGCCCTGGATGGACAAGATCTGGTCATCATTGCCTGCCGATATCACTACGACTGAAGGACCAGGGCCAGCCCGGACCACAGGCCATCTCTCGCATCCCCGACCCCATTATTGGCTAAAATACTGACTTCGCTCACCACCAAATAAGAAGGATTCCCATGCTGCAAGCCTACCGTCAACACGTGGCCGAACGCGCCGCCCTCGGTATTCCGCCGCTGCCCCTGACCGCCACGCAGACCGCCGAGCTGATCGAGCTGATCAAGCACCCCCCCGCCGGTGAGGAGGCCTTCCTGCTGGACCTGCTGACCCACCGGGTACCGCCCGGCGTGGACGACGCCGCCCAGGTCAAGGCCAGCTTCCTGGCGGCCGTGGCGCACGGTGACATCAGCGTCGGGCTCATCGGCAAGGCCAAGGCCACCGAGTTGCTGAGCACCATGGTGGGCGGCTACAACGTCCACCCCCTGATCGAGCTGCTGGACGACCCCGAGGTCGCCGCCGTCGCCGCCGCCGGCCTGAAAAAGACCCTGCTGATGTTCGACTTCTTCAACGACGTCGCCGACAAGGCCAAGGCCGGCAACGCCCAGGCCAAGGAAGTCATCCAGAGCTGGGCCGACGCCGAGTGGTTCACCAGCCGCCCCGAGGTGCCCCAGTCCATCACCGTCACCGTCTTCAAGGTGCCCGGCGAGACCAACACCGACGACCTCTCGCCCGCCCCCGACGCCTGGAGCCGTCCGGACATCCCGCTGCATTATCTCGCGATGCTGAAGAACACCCGTCCCGACGCGGCCTTCAAGCCCGAGGAGGACGGCAAGCGCGGCCCCATGCAGTTCATCGAGGACCTCAAGAAAAATGGCCACCTGGTAGCCTACGTCGGCGATGTCGTCGGCACCGGCTCCAGCCGCAAGAGCGCCACCAACAGCGTCGTCTGGGCCACCGGCCAGGACATCCCCTATGTGCCCAACAAGCGCTTTGGCGGCGTGACCCTAGGCGGCAAGATCGCGCCCATCTTCTTCAACACCCAGGAGGACTCTGGCTCCCTGCCCATCGAGCTGGACGTATCGAAGCTAGAGATGGGCGATGTCGTCGACGTCCTGCCCTATGACGGCAAGATCCTCAAGAACGGCGCCACCCTCGCCGAGTTCCAGCTCAAGAGCGAGGTCTTGCTGGACGAGGTGCGCGCCGGCGGCCGTATCAACCTCATCATCGGCCGCGGCCTCACCGCCCGGGCGCGCGACTTCCTGGGCCTGCCCGCCTCCACCAGCTTCCGCCTGCCCAAGCCCCCGGTGGACACCGGCAAGGGCTTCACCGTGGCGCAGAAGATGGTCGGCCGCGCCTGCGGCCTGCCCGAGGGCCATGGCATTCGCCCCGGCACCTACTGCGAACCCCGCATGACCACCGTCGGCAGCCAGGACACCACGGGCCCCATGACCCGCGACGAGCTCAAGGATCTGGCCTGCCTGGGCTTTTCCGCCGACCTGGTGATGCAGTCCTTCTGCCATACCGCCGCCTATCCCAAGCCGGTGGACGTCCGCACCCACCGCGAATTGCCGACCTTCATCAGCACCCGCGGCGGCGTCTCCCTGCGCCCCGGCGATGGCGTCATCCATAGCTGGCTCAACCGCCTGCTCCTGCCCGACACCGTCGGCACTGGCGGCGACAGCCATACCCGCTTCCCCATCGGCATCAGTTTCCCCGCCGGCTCCGGCCTGGTCGCCTTCGCCGCCGCCACCGGCGTCATGCCGCTCGACATGCCCGAGTCCGTCCTGGTGCGCTTCAAGGGCGAAATGCAGCCCGGCGTCACCCTGCGCGACCTGGTCCACGCCATCCCCCTCTACGCCATCAAGGCCGGCCTGCTGACGGTCGCCAAGGCTGGCAAGGTCAACGCCTTCTCCGGCCGCATCCTGGAGATCGAGGGCCTGCCCAATCTCAAGGTGGAACAGGCCTTCGAGCTCTCCGACGCCAGCGCCGAGCGCTCCGCCGCCGGCTGCACCATCAAGCTGAACAAGGAACCCATCATCGAGTACCTGACCAGCAACATCGTGCTGATGAAGACCATGATCGCCAACGGCTACCAGGACCGGCGCACCCTGGAGCGCCGCATCGAGGCCGTCGAGGCCTGGCTGGCCAACCCGCAACTGCTCGAAGCCGACCCGGATGCCGAATACGCCGCCGTCATCGAGATCGACCTGGCCGACATCAAGGAGCCCATCCTCTGCTGCCCCAACGACCCGGACGACGCCAAGTTCCTCAGCGAGGTGGCGGGCACCAAGATCGACGAGGCCTTCATCGGCTCCTGCATGACCAACATCGGCCACTTCCGGGCCGCCGCCAAGCTGCTGGGCGGCCAGCGTGACATCCCCGTCAAGCTATGGGTGGCGCCACCCACCAAGATGGACCAGAGCGAACTCATCAAGGAAGGCCACTACAACACCTTCGGCGTCGCCGGCGCCCGTACCGAGATGCCCGGCTGCAGCCTCTGCATGGGCAACCAGGCCCAGGTGCGCGAAGGGGCGACGGTCGTCAGCACCAGCACCCGCAACTTCCCGAACCGCCTCGGTAAGAACACCAACGTCTATCTGGCCTCGGCGGAATTGGCGGCCATCGCCTCCAAACTGGGCAAACTGCCGACGGTGGCCGAGTACCAGGCGGAGATGGGCATCATCAACCAGGACGCCGCCAGCGTGTACCGCTACATGAACTTCGACCAGATCGAGGAATACGCCGAGACCGCCAAGGCCGTCGCCGCCTGATCGTTCCGGCCCAGCAAGGGACCGTGCCATGGCCCGCCGGGGCGACCCGGCGGGCTTTTTTATGTAAGCCAAGATGCCTCCGGGTTAAGGACGGGCGGCAAAAGAATACACATCATCATGGGCCTTTCACGCATTGCCAACCACAAGAGAGTCCGCTAGCATATGTATATCAGTTGTATATGCAATACGAGGATTCCTTAGATGCGCGATGCCGCAATCAACCTCAGAGCACTACCGGAGCAGCGGGACCTGATCGATCACGCCGCCAGCCTACTTGGTAAGAACCGCTCTGACTTCATGCTAGAAGCCGCTTGCGACAAGGCGCAAGCAGTAGTATTGGATCAGGTTTTTTTTCAATTGGATGGTGGTCGGTTCAGGCAGTTCACGGCACTCCTCGACTCCCCACCTCGTGCCAACCCTGGACTAGAACGCCTCATGGCCGTCACCGCGCCATGGGATGATAAAGACGAACCGGCATGAGCCTGCGATTCAGTGCACCCGAGCCGATAAGTGCCACCCATCTCCTGGGTGAATTTAGCTGCGGCGAAGCCAGTCTTGACGAATGGCTGAAACGCCGGGCATTGGCCAATCAAGCCAGCGGCGCCAGCAGGACCTTTGTTGTGGCGGACCGTAACCATCGCATCTACGCCTACTACGCCATAGCCGCGGGCGCGGTCACGCATCAGGTAGCAACCCCTGCCGTGCGCCGCAACATGCCCGATCCCATACCCGTGCTGGTTCTGGCGCGACTGGCTGTCGACCTTCAAGCCCAGAGAATCAAGCTTGGCTCGGCCTTGCTGCAGGACGCCGTCAATCGGGCTGTAATCGTTTCGCATAATGCCGGGGTCAGAGCCTTGCTCGTTCACGCCCTTGACCAAGACGCCAAGGGTTTTTATGAGCATTACGGTTTTCAAGCCTCGCCCTTACATCCCCTGACACTCATGCTGCGCTTAAATACCCTCGTGTCCTGAAGGGCCGATGCCAGGAACTACATACTCGCCAACACCTGCACCAGCGCAGCGACGATCCTCTAAATCTTCATCGAGTTCCAGAGCCGCATTTACCACTTGCATGGCAATGCGCCTGCTGGGCTATATGCACGCTGCCACAGCCTGCTGGCCACCTACGGTGTTGCCTCCGTCAGCGAGCCCGATTCCTGGGTTGACCGGGTGGTAGTAACCACCCCGATCGGCAGGGGAATTTGGCTTTGTTTCGTAATTTGATCTTTTCCAGCACCGCTGGGCGCCCGCCCCCCTTGGCCCAGCAAAGGGGTTCGTTTCGTAGTTTGCCCCCAATTCCGGGTCTGGTCTGAGCACATCGAGTGGATTTATGGTTACCTGAAAATCCAAAAATCTGATCTTTTGTAACGCTCTTTGGGACCAAGCTCCCATTTTTACCAACATAATCAATACCAAAAAACGATTGCACTCTAGCCCCTAGCTGATCAGGGGGTTTACACTAAGCATCTCCCTACACCTGCGGCAAGAAAGGCGGTCGTGCAGCCTAGGACGCGGCTTCTATCCCAGATCCTATGTCCAGGACGGTTTTTTCGCTGAAGTGGAGAAAGCGGAGGATTTGAGTGCACTCCCCCTCGGATTGCCCCTTCTGTCATCCGAAGCCCCAGCGCATCGTCGCCAAGTCGCCCCTGTACCTCACGCTGCCTGACGGCTTCCTGATCCCCACTGGCACTATCCCCAAGGTTCCGCGTCGTCAGAAAGGGGAATCGGAGCTGGACCACACCCTGGAGATGAGCAGCCGTCGGTATTTTTACTTTCGCATTGACCGCCAGGACGCCATCGCCAAACAGTTTGGGCTGACCCCCGTCACCGCCACCAACATCCGCAAGCGCTTCTTCGCCTTCTGCGAGGTCATGGACAAGGCGGCCTCCTACCGAAGTGGACCCCTCCGGCTGAGCCCTCTTCATCTTGATAAACTGCGGGTCAAATCCCCAGAACGCTGTCAGCCTTTTCACATGATGAACCCCATCCTGCCACGAGCCTTGCTGGCCATAATCCCACAGCTGGCCTTGCTGGCCAGTGGCTGTACCACCATGAGCCTTGCGACCGCCGAGTACCGGACGGCCGCCTATTTCGAGACCATCCGCGACAAACCGGAGCCCCTCGCCAGATTTGTCCGGGCGATGCCGAAGGGTGGCGATTTGCATAACCACCTCTCGGGGGCCGTCTATGCCGAAAGCTACATCCAGTGGGCGGCGGAGGATGGGCTGTGCGTGGAAGTGACCCGCATGTCCCTGGTGGCACCCACGGCTACCGCCCCTTGCGATGCCGGAGTGGGCCGGCCACCGGCCTCACTCGCCCTGACCACGCCCTGGCTCTACAACGCCCTGATTGACGCCTGGTCCATGCGCAACTGGGCTCCCGCCAGCGGTGTCATAACCCCGAACCCGCCTGGGCCTATTAGGGGGCGGCTCCTGGCGCGCCGCCCCTCGTCCGCCAGCGCGAGTCAGGGCGTCCCCTTTGTGGTATTGAGCGGAAACAGAAAGGCGGCCAGGCCGGAGCGCGTCATGGTTCCCGTCTCCGGCTCGATCCCAGGGTCGAAATAGCTGTTCCCGAGGGCATTGGCATGCCCGAGTTGGTACTGAGACAGGTCGCCGTCACCGGCGATGCTGGCGAACTCGCGCTGGTAGAGCCGGTAGATGCCGTCGTCCGGGGTGGTATCGATGCGGGTGCCGGCCTGCCATTTCCGACCCGAGCCCTGGTTGGGCATGTCGAGGTTCGAGGTCGCGACGTACAGCCGCACCTGCCGCCCGGCGGTGACGACACCAACCTTGAGGTGCATGTCCTGGGGAGTATCCGGGACCCGCGGGTTGCCGGGCAGGTGGCTGCTGGTGAAGCCTTGCCAGACCTTGGTCACGATCATCCGGTAGTTCGGGCTGCCGCTGATGATGGGGCCCTTGAGGTAGGCGGAGGTCCGCGTCGGGTCGACCCCTTTGAGTTTGCCGGGCTGCTGGAATTGGTAGTAGAGATTGACCGTCAGGTGCCCGGGGAAAGCCTCGGCGGGCGGTGGGGCGGCGGGGCTCTTGCTGATGGCGACCGGTTTGCGGTTGGCGTAGCCGGGGCAAGTGGGCTCGGGGCAGTCGATGAAACCGTACTTCACCAGCCGGAACAGGTTGTCGATAAAGGGATTCGACTCGCCGATCTCGAACATGTAGAGGTCGATGGTGACGTCCTCGCCCTTGGCCAGTCGCGTCCCAGCATCGAGGAGGATCTGGTCATACCAATTGACGGTCTGGAGCCCCGGGTCCGGGAGTTCGCCTGCGGTCGGCGGGTACAGATTGCTGGGGAAGGGGCGCGCGAGGCCGCCGTCGGTCCAGGTCGGTCCGACAAAGGCGTTCCTTCTCCCCGCGTAGAAGGACACCTGGCGGCCGCCGATCGTCACGGGTCTGGTCATGCCGTCGAGCCCGGAGGAGTCCCGGCCGCCGCCCGGGAAGACGGTGCCGGTGTCGCTGACGACGGCCTGCCAGAGGTCCTTGAACCAGCCATAGAGGGGTGGGGTTTGGTCGGGGCCACCAGACTCCACGAAGACCAGCGAATTGTTCGCCTTGGTGGTCACGCCGACGGTCTGCAGGTTCGCCGAGCCGTGCTGGGTGAGGAAGACGCGACCGTTGGTGCATTGCAGCGTCTTGATATGCGTGGCATCGGCGGGGATGTTGGTGTGCAGGTCGGCGGCGGGGATCGTCTCCTTGAGATAAGGGCGGGCGCTGTCGCACCCGTCGCAGTCGTGACGGGAGACGGCGATGTGGGTGTGTTCGGCCGCCCCCGGGATGGCCGCGATCCCGGCGAGCAGGGTGCGGGTGATGTCGGGGCTCCCGGGCTCGCTGCCCAGGGGATAGGGCCACCGGGCGATATTGGCGGTGCCGGCCTCGGGGATCGGTCGGATACTGGGGTCGAGGTACCAGTCCTGGGTAAAATTGAGGTAGCCCTCGTTGATGTAGCATTCCGGGTGCCACGGGTTCCGGGTCAGGACATCCAGGATGTAGGCAAAGGGCGAATAGCGCGGGTGGTTTTGCAGGATATCCGGGGCAGGTCCGGCCGCGGACTCGGCCGCCGCCGCGATCAGTAGCCCCAAGAGCGCCGCAAACGTTTTCATCATCGATGCCTCGGTTTGAATACGGAAAGGAAATCCAACCGCCTCGGCCCCGCTCGCCGCGGGCAGGGCCCATTCGTTAGGGTAGGCAGGCGACCCAGCACCGGTCAAGGCCCAGCGAAAGAGTGGCATCGGCCACCCCCATCCGCGCGCCCTAGATTATGAGGCCCGCGTGGCGTGGCAGGGGCGGGACCCGCAACTGAAGCGGGAGAATCAAGGCCTTTGTCCTTATGGTTTGACAGGTTTGGGGGTCTAGGGCTAATGTCCGGGAAACCAACGCCAGAGATCCTTCATGAACGCATTCAAAACCCTATTTTTCCGACTACCGGCGTTGATGACTACAGGCATACTGGCGTTGACCGGCTGTGGCGACGACTCTTTCGATCCTCCTGTCGTCGATTCGACCAAGAGCAAGGCGGGCTTTTCCATCATTGAACCGATTCAGTACCGGTTTCAGAATCAGGAAAATGGCGTACTGGAGCTGAAAACCTCTGAATCACGAATCTGGCATTCCTATCTGCCCGCTGACGCCGATGCCCTCAGAAAACCGCTGTTCGTGTTGATTAATGGCGGCCCGGGGTCATCGACTTCGACCCAGTTATTCAGCATGAATACTGCACCCTATACCTTGGACCGGGAACATCTCAAACCCAATAGCGATGGTTATTCCCTGAATGACCACAGTTGGACCCAGATGGGCAATCTGCTGTATATCGATGCCGCCGCGACCGGTTTTTCCTACAATGTTTCACCGGATGCCGCAACCTTGCCGGGAAGGATCAGCGAGTTTTTCCTCAAGGGCAATTTTAATCCCTACATTGATGCTGCCCAGATCATTCGGGTGATTCTCCGGTTTCTGGATCATCATCCGGATATTCAGGCCAATGAGGTGATTCTGGTCGGAGAAAGTTATGCCGGCACCCGAGTTTCCACGATGCTGAATCTGCTGCTCTTTCATCAGAAATATGCCGACGGCGACGGGATTTACCAGGATGAGACTCTAGCGGCGGAAATCCGTCATCATTTCCGCACTATTTATGGCCAGGATACGGTACTCACCCCGGAGATCGTCGCTCGTCAATTCAGCCGGCAAATTCTGATTCAGCCTGAACTCAGCGGCGTCTATCAGGATCAGATTACGGGCGAGATGTTCCTGGAACCAAACTCGGTCATTGATCTGGTGGCCGAAGAATCCGGTCATCCCGGCGGCTATCAGCGGACTTGCGCACAAGAGCAGTTGGGGACGATTCCAAATACGCCGATTAATTGCGCGCTCTTTTATTACCTGCCAGTGGTATTTGAACGGGATCGCTACAACTACACCAAGGGAACTACCTGGACGGATGACCTGGAGGCATTCACCATACAAAGCCTGCGGGATGTCAATGATCTATCCACGGTCCTCAATTACAACGTCGCCGCTATCGAGGAGATTAAGCCAGAGGCGCGCCAACAGGCATACCGGCTGATTGATCTTCACTTCGGCGACATTGATCTGCTGGATTACAGTTCCCGGATTTTTCCCAATGGCCGTCAGGGCGCACCCTCGCCAGAAAGCCGGGGACGATTGGCGGCTTATGCCAAATCCCAGACATACCAATCCAGTCTGCTAAATAGCGATGACCCTAATCCGGCTTGTTCCGATAACGTCCAGGTTCCAAATACGCTGCAGGCCACGTTTGGCCCCTTGCGGAAATGGGACTGCTACTTGATCGGGATGAATCTAACGGTCTATGCCGCCTTTACGATGCTTAATCTTGAAAGCTTTATCTATGACCTCGAACCCGATGATTCACCCATCTATGGAAGGATGTTTCTTGAGAACCTGCCGCTGGTTAAAACCTTCCTGACCGACGCGGAATATGATTTGGTGATTTATTCTCCCGCCATACCCAAGGCACTGGAGAAATATACCGATCTGGTCCAAAAGGTGGATGTGGTGCGCGGCAAGGAGAATACCGACAAAGACCGTGGGCAGTTTAGGGTGCATTATATTCCCAATGCCCTGACTGAAACCGCGACGCCGCGCACGGTAGCGCTTTACTACCCCTATTATGGGACCGCCGGGCATTCCGCCTCCTCGGCGCAACCAGACAAGATTCAGGCAGATGTCATGAAGTGGCTGGCCTGTCCCGACACTGGGTGTCCATAAACTCACAGCGCAAGTCAGCTACTTTCGGGGACCTTGGCTAACGGGTCTGCCCGAACTCCGCGACGGATGCCCTTGCCCAGAGGCGAGCGAGGGGCGACCCTTGAACCGGGGGCAACCCTTTTCTCCGCCGCATTGCGTCTTATCATGGCCGTGGAATGGTCATTGTGCTTAAGTGTATGTCAGTCCTGCCGGCAGATGAGGCCCTGCTCGCCAAGAGGCGCCTCGACTTCGACCCCTGGGTGTTCGCGCTGAGGAGCAACCGGGGCCTGAATCGCATCGGGCTGCAGGACGGGGTGCCGGGACTACCAACCCCCCTTACCGGATTACCGGACGGTTCCCGACACGAGTGCTGGCCCTACATGAGAAGGAGTTCTGCCATGAGCAAATACATCGGGTTAGTCGCCATGCTGGCGACAGTCATCGTCCTGGCCAGCGCGCCCCAGGCCTTCGCGGGCGGGGGCAAGAACGCCTACAACAACCCCAGCGGCAGCCCGGACGACGACACGTTCGAGACGCCCTACGCCAACACCGGTGACGGGCGCATGCTGGTCTTCTGCGCCGAGGACGAAACGCTGATCACGCTGGCCATGGCCGACGGCACCTTGGAACTGACCTGCGTCCCCACAGCTCAGTAATAGGTTTGATGCCGGAAGGGCGAGAGGTACCGCAGGTAAACCCCCCGCCCTGTAGTAACCGCCACGCAACCCCTGGCCCCTCTTGGGCAGGGGTTCGGTGCGGGTCGAGAAACCCGCCCAATCCGGATTCTTCCGCGATGGAGACGGTGAAGGCCGGCAGCCAGGTTGGCAGGCAGTTGTGGCGTGGGGAATAATGGGTGTGGCGGGCCAGGTTGAAGCCTTCAAGCCAACCAAAGGACTGCGTTCCCCTGAAGGTACGGCCACCTTGCCCTTAAGTTAGAAAATGAGCCCTGGGTAACCTGGAAAATGCCATTGGAAGCGGTTGCCGTCATCGACTTTGAGACCACCGGCATGTCACCGGGTTACGGGGCACGCGCCACCGAAATCGCTGCCATCATCGTCCGCGATGGCCAGATCATCGACCGCTATCAAAGCCTGATGAATGCCGGAGTGTCGGTACCCTGGTTCATCACCGAGTTGACTGGCATCACTAACGCCATGGTGCGCAAGGCACCGCCCGCGCGGCAGGTAATGGGTCAAGTCGCGGACTTTGTTGGCGATTATCCCTTGGTGGCCCACAACGCCTCCTTCGACAAAAAATTCTGGGATGCGGAACTGGCCGGTATTGGGCATACCCGCCAGCAAGATTTTATCTGCTCAATGCTGCTTGCCCGGCGAATACTGCCCCAGGCGCCCAATCACAAGCTGGGTACCCTGGTCGATTTTGCCAAGCTGCCCGTCACTGGCCGCTATCACAGAGCCGAGGCCGATGCCGAAATGACCGCCCACCTGACGCTTTATCTGGAGCGGGAACTCAGGCGCCGCTTTGGGCTGGACGCGGTCTCGTGCCAATTGCTGGCGCAAATCCAAAAAAACCCGGCCAGCCGCCTGCGGGATTGTGTCGGTCGTTATGGAAGTTGCACGACGAAGTAGATCGGCGCCATACCCTTCGGCACCTCACGGCGGCCGGGTCTGTTCTGGGCTTCATGCCGCATCGCGGACAGCTTCCTGCTGGTAGCTGGGCCTGGTTATGGCTTGGTGAGCAGCCAGTTCTTCTCGAACCCACTGACGGACGGCTTCAAGCATCGAGCGCTGCTGGATAAAGGCAACCAGGGCGTGACGAGGCTGGAAGCCGACGGGCTCATCGGTACCGCGACACCGCTGGTGGTGGAGTGCGCGGGCTAGCCAGACAGGCCCTGACCTGAGGTGGACATGCTGCTGGACATTAATTCAGGATAGATCCGCCGCGACCCAACCCACCTGGCGGGATCGGTTACTTCCGCGACACGCAGTAGTTGCCGTTTGAGTAGTAGCCCGGCGGGCAGGCGCCGAGTTTCTCCACGACATCCTTGGCGTTGTCGCGCCCGACACAGTAATTGCCATTGGAGTAGTAACCGGGTGGACAGGCCCCCTGCTTCTCGATGACGGGGTTGGCCGATTTACGTGGCACGCAGTACTTGCCCGAGGAGTAATAGCCCGGCGGGCAGGCGCCGGCCTTGGGGATGGGTTTGACATCACCGGCCAGGGCGCCGCTGACCCAGAACAAGAGGCTGACAAGGCCGAGATAACTGAAAACCCGGTGACTTAGCCGATCGGGTGCGAAGCAAGGGCGGTAGGGGCGGAACATGGGCCTATCCTCTTCTCGGTATTGGGGCGGGTATTTCACTCGACGGATGCGTCATGGCCTGACCTATGCTCCCGACCTGGGGCGGGCGCTTGGCCTGGCTCTGCCTGAGCAGGGTTGCGGTGCCTGGGGACATTATAGGTTGCGGCCCACCATCCTGTTTGGTCGTCCGCCCGCGGGTCCAGGGGAGTGCGACACCCTCTGTCATCGGCTGGTGTTAATCTTCGCCTCCGTCTTCCCCACCACCCCTGGCGCCAGGAGCCTCATGTGACCGCCACCCCCCTCCCCCCGGGCTTGATGCTCGTCCACGGCAACCAGCCGGAGACCTTGCGGGACCTCCTGGTGACCTGGATGCGGCGCTATCCCCTGGCGCCCCTGGAACCCGAGATCATCCTGGCCCAGAGCAACGGCATCGCCCAGTGGCTCAAGCTGGCCCTGGCGGAGGATGCCAACGGGGGCGATGGCGCCACGGGGGCCGGCGGTCTCGGTATCGCGGCGGCGCTGGAGATCTCCCTGCCCTCCCGCTTTCTGTGGCGGGTCTATCGGGCGGTGCTGGGTCCCGAGGCGGTGCCGGAAACCTCGCCGTACGACAAGTCACGCCTGGTCTGGCGTCTCATGCGCCTGCTGCCGGAGGCCATGACCCGGCCCGAGTATGGGCCCCTGGCCCGCTTCCTGAGCCAGGATGCCGACCTGCGCAAGCGTTTTCAGCTCGCCGAGCGGCTGGCGGATCTCTTCGACCAGTATCAGGTCTATCGCGCCGATTGGCTGGCGGCCTGGGCCCTGGGGGAGGACGTCCTGATCGAGGCGCGCGGCAATCGCTCCCCCTTGCCGGAGGAGCAGCGCTGGCAGGCCTGTCTCTGGCGCGACCTGCTGGCGGATGTCGAGAGGGGTCCTGGCGACCCCGGAAACGCGGACGAAGCCGGGGATCCGGGCAGCGCCGCGGGCGCGAGCGACGGGAGACCCGGCAGCCAGGCCGGCCGGGCCAGCGTCCACGAGGCCTTCCTGCGTCGTGCCCGGGACTGGCCCGGGGACAAGCGCCCGCCGGGCCTGCCGCGCCGGCTGCTGGTCTTCGGCATCTCCAGCCTGCCCCGCCAGGCCCTGGAGGTACTGGCGGCCCTGGCGCGATGGACCCAGGTCCTGATGTGCGTCCACAACCCCTGCGAGCATTATTGGGCCGATATCGTCGCGGATAAGGACCTGCTGCGGGCGGAACGCGCCCGCCAGCGCCGCCGCGATGGCCAGGTGGCCAACCTTTCGGCCGCGGACATGCACCAGCAGGCCCATCCCCTGCTGGCGGCCTGGGGCAAGCAGGGGCGCGACTTCATCAGTCTTCTCGACGAGCATGACGACGAGGCGGCGCGGGCCACCTATCAAGGCCATTTCCAGGCCATCGGCCAGCGCATCGATCTTTTCGAGTCCAGCGCCGATCCCGACCAGGTCCCGACCCTGCTGGCGCAACTCCAGGACGATATCCGCGACCTGCGCCCCCTGGCCGAGACCCGCGACCGCTGGCCGGCGGTGGACCCCCAAGGGGACAGCTCCATCCGCTTCCACCTGGCCCATGGCCCCCAGCGCGAGGTTGAGATCCTCCACGACCAGTTGCTCGCCGCCTTCAATGCCAACCCGACCCTGACCCCTCGCGACATCATCGTCATGGTCCCGGACATCGACACCTATGCCCCCCATATCCAGGCAGTGTTCGGGCTGGTGGACCGCCAGGACCCCCGCTATATCCCCTTCAGCGTCGCCGACCAGGGCCAGCGGGCCACGGACCCCCTGGTGCAGGCCCTGGAGACCCTGCTCGCCCTGCCCCAGTCCCGCCTGGCGGTGAGCGACCTGCTCGATTTACTTGAGGTCCCGGCCCTGCGTCGCCGTTTCGGGGTTAGCGAGGATGAGTTGCCGCGCCTCCATGGCTGGCTGCGGGGCGCCAACATCCGCTGGGGCCTGCACGCCGAACAGCGCGCCAGTCTGGACCTGCCGGATCGACCGGAGGGGGCCACCCAGCACACCTGGCGCTTCGGCCTGCGCCGCATGCTGCTGGGTTATGCCGTGGGCCAGAATGCCCAGCCGTGGCGGGGTATCGAGCCCTTTGACGAGATCGGCGGGCTCGATGCCGCCCTGCTCGGTCCCCTGACTCGCCTCCTCGACAGACTGGACGCCACCTGGCGACAACTGCGGGAACCGGCCACCGTTGCCGACTGGTGCGGCCGTCTGCGCACTCTGATGGCGGACTTCCTGGCCCCGGAGGACAGCAACGACGCCTATACCCTGCTCCAGCTCGAAACCGCCCTGCAGCAATGGCGGGAGGTCTGCGACGAGGCGGGCCTGACCGAGCGGCTGCCCCTGTCCATCGTCGGGGAACACTGGCTGTCCCGGCTCGACGAGGGTGGCCTCTCCCAACGCTTCTTCGCCGGGGCCGTCACCTTCGCCACCCTTATGCCCATGCGCGCCATCCCCTTTCGCCATGTCTGCCTGCTGGGCATGAACGACGGCGACTACCCCCGCCAGCGCCAGCCCCTGGACTTCGACCTCATGGGCCGGGACTACCGGCCGGGCGACCGTTCGCGCCGCGAGGATGACCGCTATCTCTTTCTGGAGGCCCTGCTGTCGGCCCGGGAACGGCTGCACCTCTCCTGGGTCGGGCGCAGCATCACCGACAACAGCCCATGCCCGCCCTCGGTACTGGTGGGCCAGTTGCGCGATCACCTGAACGCCGGCTGGCGGCTGGCCGGCCATGGGGGGGCCGGGGACCCGAATGCCGATCCCCAGGCGGCGACGGCCCTGGTGGACGCCTTGACCCTGGTACACCCGCTCCAGCCCTTCAGCCCCCGCTATTTCCCGACGGACCCGGCGGACTCCCCCTGGTTCACCTATGCCCGGGAGTGGCGGCCCGACCCGGACAGCGGGGCTTCGCCGCTCGCGGCGGAACCCGCGGGGGCCCTGGAGCCGCCCCTGCCGCCCCTGGTCCGCGAGGAGCCCCTCACCCGCCGCGACCTGGCCGACTTTCTCAAGGCCCCGGTCAGGGCCTTTTTCCGGCAACGGCTCAAGGTGGACTTCGCGCTGGAAGATCCGGCCGGAGAGGACCAGGAACCCTTCGCCCTCGACCACCTGCGACGCTGGCAGCTCAACGACGAGTTGCTCCGCGCCCAGGCGCTGGCGGTGGCACGGGGTGAGGCGGTCGAGCCGGCGCGGACGGAGCGGCTGGCGCGCATCCAGCGGCGGGGCGAACTGGCCCCCGGCGCCTTTGGCGAGGCCCTCGCGGCGGAGTTGGTGGCCCCCATGGACGACCTCTTCGAGCGCTACCGACAGGCGCTCGTGCGCTGGCCGCGGTTGCTCGAGGAGGAGGAGGCCATCGAGTTCGCGACCACCGTCGCGGGCCAGCCACTGGAGCTTGCGGACTGGCTCGGCGCCCTCCGGGTTGATGAGGCCGGCCAGCGGGGCCGGGTGGTGCTGGAGAGCAGCGATCTGGTGAAAGACGGGCACTACCAGGGGCATAAGCTCATCCGCCACTGGGTGGACCACCTTGCCGGGCACTTGGGGGGGGAGCCCCTGACCACGGTCATCCTCAGCAAGATCGGGGATGTCACCCTGGCGCCCCTCGGCCAGGAGCAGGCCCGGGGGCACTTGACCACCCTGATGACGGCCTGGCACGCCGGCATGTGCCGGCCCCTGCCCCTGGCCGTCAAGACCGCCTTCGAGTGGCTGAAAGGGCAAAAGGCCGACGCCGCCCGGAAAACCTACGAGGGTGGCTATCGGCAGATGGGCGAGGTCGAGACCGACGCCAGTCTGGCGCGGGTTTATCCGGATTTCGCCGCCCTCGCCGCTCGCGGCGAGTTTTCCGACTGGGCCGAGGCCCTGTTGGGCCCGCTGTTTGCCGCGCTCCACCCCCCCAAGGACCAGCCCCCACCGACCGGTTCCTCGCCCGGAGGGCCTGGGGACCAATCCCGCCCCGGTAGGAGCCCGGCCCTCCGGGCGACCCGGGCGACCGACCCCACCCAGCCCACGGGAGCCAAAGCATGAACAGCATGACCAACCCGCCCCGCCCCTCGGCGCCCCGCCCCGCCCCGCCCCCTCCGTTTCCCCCTCCAGGGCAGCCGCCTCATCGAGGCCAGCGCCGGCACCGGCAAGACCTTCACCATCGCCACCCTCTACGTGCGGCTGGTGCTGGGCCATCGGCCAGCGCCAAGGGAGGAGGGTCCGGATTTGCCAGGGGATGCCGCGGCCCTCGTTGCACCGGCCGAACGGGTTGCACCGGACGACAAGGCGGGCCCCGACCCCCACCGACAGGTTGGTCGCCCGGAGGTCTGGGCTCCTACAGAGGAGGAGCCTGTAGGAGCCAGGAGCTCCGAGCGAAGGACCCTTGGTTTGATGCCGCCGGAGATCCTGGTGGTCACCTTCACCGAGGCCGCCACCCAGGAGTTGCGCGACCGCATCCGCGCCCGCCTGACGGAGGCCGCCGGCTATTTCCGCGCCGATGCGGCCATCCTCCCGGCCGTTCCCGCCGGGGAGGACCTGCTCCACGACCTGCGGCTTGACTACCCGCCGGATCAATGGCCGGCCTGTGCGGACCAGTTGCAATTGGCCGCGGACTGGATGGACGAGGCGGCGGTTTCCACCATCCACGCCTGGTGCAACCGCATGCTTCGCGAGCACGCCTTCGACAGCGGCAGTCTTTTCACTCAGACCCTGGAGACCGACCAGCGCGAGCTGCGCGCCGAGGTGGTGCGCGACTATTGGCGGACCTTCATGGTGCCCCTCGACGCCCCGGCGGTCGCCGAGGTCCGGCGCTGGTGGCCAGACCCCGCGGCCTTGGAGAAGGGGCTGGAGGGACTAATCGAGCATGCCGATCGCCTGGATGACCCGCCCGAGCCGAAGTGCTCGCTCAGCGCCACGCGCGAGCAGCGGCTCTGCCGTCTAGCCGAGATCAAGGCCCCTTGGATCGGCGGGGAAACCCCTTGGGTGGAGGAGTTGCAGCTATTGCTCGATGGGGCCGTCGCCGCGCGATGGGTGAACGGAAGCATGCTGCAAGCGCGATACTACAACCCCTGGTTGCAGGCCCTGCGTGCCTGGGCCCAGGACCCGCAAGCCGTTTGGCCGGATCTGGATGCCAAGAGCACGGCTTGGCGACGCCTGACCCCGCAAGGCCTCCGGGAGGCCTGGCGCCAGGGCGACCCCCCCACGCACCCCGCCCTGGAGGCCATGGTCACCCTCCAGGATGACCTCAATCAGCTGCCGGATGCACAAGGCGCCATCCTCTGTCACGCCGCCCGCTGGGTCCACCGGCGCTTCGCCACCGAGCAGGCACGCCGCGCCCAGATGGGCTTCAACGACCTCCTGACCCGGCTCGACGCCGCCCTCCAGGGCCCCCACGGCGAGCGCCTGGCCATGACCATCCGGCGCCAGTTCCCCGTCGCCCTGATCGACGAGTTCCAGGACACAGACCCGGTGCAATACCGCATCTTTGATGCCATCTACCAGGTCGCGAGCAACGACCCCGCCACCGCCCTGGTCCTCATCGGCGACCCCAAGCAGGCCATCTATGCCTTCCGGGGGGCCGACATCTTCACCTACCTGCGGGCGCGCCAGGCCTGCGCTGGCCGGCTCTATACCCTCAAGAAGAACTTCCGCGCCACCCAGGCCATGGTGAGGGCCGCCAACCGCTGCTTTCAGGCCGCCGAGGAGCGCCACACCGGCCAGGGGGCCTTCCTCTTTCGCCAGGAGGCGGCGAATCCGGTGCCCTTCATCCAGGCGGAGGCCCAGGGACGCGCCGACGCCCTCCAGGCCGATGGCCAGGCCCTGCCCGCCCTTACGGTCTGGTGGTTGCCAGCCGCGGAGGGTGGCAAACCGCTCGGCAAGGAGGCCTACCGCGGCCAGATCGCCGAGACCTGCGCCAGCGAGATGGTGCGTCTCCTCCAGGGGGGCGCGGCGGGTCGGGTGGGGTTTGTCGCGACCAGCGCGCCCAGCCCGCTCCGACCCCTGCGCCCGGCGGATCTGGCGGTGCTGGTCAACAAGCGCACGGAGGCGAACCTCATCCGCGGGGCACTGGCCCGCCGCGGGGTGCGCAGCGTCTATCTCTCCGACCAGGATTCGGTCTTCCTGAGCCCCCAGGCCGGGGAGCTTCAGCATTGGCTGGCCGCATGCGCCGAACCCGACGACACCCGCCTGGTGCGGACCGCCCTGGCGACCCGGACCCTCGGCTTGAGCTGGGCCGAGCTGGACCAGCTCAACCAGGACGAGCTGGCCCTGGAGGGGCGCGTGCTCCAGTTTCGCGGCTACCGCAACCTCTGGCGCCGCCAGGGGGTGCTGCCCATGTTGCGGGGGCTGATCAACGATTTCCGGGTCCCGGCCCGGTTGCTGGGCCTGGACGCCATGAGCGAAGGCGAGGTCCCGGCCACCCTGGGGCCCTACCCCCTGGCCGCTCCCGCCAGGCTACCCGGGTCGGACCTGGGGGAGGCACCGGCGGCGCCGGACCCGGCGCTCACGGGCGAGCGGATCCTCACCGACCTGCTACACCTGGCCGAACTGCTGCAAGAGGCCAGCGGCCTGCTCGATGGTGAGCATGCCCTCCTGCGCTATCTGGCGGAGGCGTGCCAGGAGGCCGGGCAGGGCTCGGGCGGCGACGCGCGCCAGATTCGCCTGGAGACGGACGCCGACCTGGTGCGGGTGGTGACGGTGCATAAGTCCAAGGGGCTGGAATACCCCCTGGTCTTCCTGCCCTTCGCCGCGGACTATCGGCCCATCACGGATCAGGAACTGCCCCTCAAATGGCATGACGACCAGGGTGAACCGCAACTGTCACTCGCCGCCCAGGTCGAGGTCCTGGCGCGGGCCAACCACGAGCGTCTGGGGGAGGATCTGCGCAAGCTCTACGTTGCCCTGACCCGGGCGCGCTATGCCACCTGGGTGGGCCTGGCGCCCATCAATGGCCTGGAACAAGGGGCCTTTGGCTACCTGCTGGGGGGTGGAGAGCCGCTTGCGCCAACGGGTCTGGAGGCGGCGCTGATGGCCTGGCGCGGGGACTGCGCCGATCTGGCCCTGGTCCCAGCGCCCGAGCCGTCATCCCGGGCCTTCCAGCCCCTGGCGGCGACGGCCAGCCTGGGGTCCGCCCGCGCCTCGCAAAAGGTGGTGCGCGAGCCCTGGTGGATCGCCAGCTACTCGGCCATCAGCCGCACCCTGACGGGCGGCGTGGCGGTGGGGGGCGTTCAAGGCGGTGCCGGATGGGATACCAATGGCGGTGCCACCCGGGCCGCCGAGACCCCGACGGAGGAGCGGTTCCTGGAGATGCAGGCCGGACGGATGGTGGCGGCCGAGGAGGGCTTTTTGGAGATACAGGCCGCGCGGACGTCGACGGCCGATACCTCGACCGAGGAGCCCTTTTTGGAGATACCGACCGCGCGGATGGCAGCCGCCAAGGCCCTGGCCGAGGGGTGGCTCCTTGAAATACCGGCCGCACGGGGGACGGTCGCGGTGGGCCTGGCCCCCTTGGCTCCCCCGCGTGATCGGATCGCGACCCACAGGGCCCAGGGGTCCCCGGTGAGCCAGGAACCCGCATCGATCCCCGCCGGACAGGAATCCGCGGCGATCGCCGTCCGCCAGGGGGCCGCCGCGATCCCGGCCAGCCCGCGAACGACGCCCGCGCCGGGCTCCCCCCACGCCTTCCCCCGGGGGCCCGAGGCCGGCACCTTCCTCCACGACCTGCTCGAATGGGTAGCAACCCAGGGCTTCGAGGTGGTCGCGGCCAATCCCGGGCGGCTGCGCGACGTGGTGGCTCGGCGGTGTCAATCCCGGGGTTGGGAGGCCTGGATCGAACCCCTGACGGCCTGGCTGGGACAGCTCATCCGCCAACCCCTGCGTCTGCCGGCCCTGGGGGACGCCCCAAGCCTAACGGTCTGCCTCGCCGACCTGACCACCTTCCTCCCCGAGATGGAGTTCTTGCTAGCCGCCCACCGCGTCGATACCGAGGCGATCGACCGGCTGGTCAGCCGCCACACCCTCGGCGGCGCGCCGCGCGCGGCGCTCCAGCCCGCGCGGCTCAACGGCATGCTCAAGGGCTTCATGGACCTGGTCTTTGCCCACCAGGGCCGTTACTACGTCGCCGACTACAAGTCGAACTGGCTCGGCCCCGATGCCGCCGCCTACACTCCCGAGGCTATGAGCGCCGAGATCCTGCACGCCCGTTATGAGCTGCAATACGTCCTCTATCTCCTGGCCCTGCATCGCCTGCTCAAAGCGCGCCTGCCGGATTATGACTACGACCGCCACGTCGGCGGCGCCGTCTATCTCTTCCTGCGGGGGCTGGCGGCGCCAAGCCAGGGACTGCACTACGAGCGCCCGCCCCGGGAGTTGATCGAGGCCCTGGACGCCCTCTTCTCCCGCGCCACCCCGGAGGTGACGGCATGAACCCTCCTGCTCCGAGTACTCCAACCCCGGACCTCCCGGCCCCGAGCGCAGATGCCCCCAGTCCCGATGGCCTTGGCATCCAGGCCCAGAAGGCCCCTAGCCCCAAGCCGTCCGGCGGTACCCTCCCCAGCCCCGCGGCCCTGATCGAGGGTCCCGCAGGCCGGGAGGCGGCAAGACCTGCCGCTAATTCGCCCTCGCTGAATCCCGTCTGCCTGATCGCTGGTCCTGACCGCGAGGGGGTGGCAACTCCCGCCACTCTTCCGCCCCCGCTGAAACCCGCCTCCCTGATCACGGGTCCCAACGGCGAGGAGGTAGCAAGGCCCGACACTCTTTCGCGCTGGATGAATCCGGCCTCCCAGCTCGCAGGTCCCAACGGCAAGGAGGCGGCAACAACCGCCGCTCTTTCGCCCTGGTTGAATCCCGCCTCCCTGGTCGCCGATCCGGCGGGCCAGGCGGGCCTACGCCGACTCCTCGCCCGCTGGGGTGAGCGCGACTGGCTGCGCCCCCTGGATGTCGCCTTTGCCACCTTCCTCTGGGAAGAGGCACCGACGGCGCCGCCCCTCTTGATCCTGGCCGCCGCCTTGGCCAGCCACCAGCTTGGACGTGGCCATGCCTGCCTGGACCTGGCGGCGACCCTGAGCGATCCGGCCTTCGCCCTGTCCCTGCCCCCCGAGGGCGCGGACCCGCCCGATGACGAGCCCACGCCGCGCCCCGCCGAGGTCCTAGCGGGCCTGACCCTGAGCGCCTGGCAGACCGCCCTCCACCACCCCGACCTGGTCGGCACGGGTGCCGGGGCAACGCCCCTCGTCATGGCCGGCCCGCGCCTCTATCTGGGCCGCTATTGGGCCTACGAACGGGCCGTGAGCACGGACATCCAGGCGCGACTGGCGCGCTCCGCCAGATTCGTCGCCCAGGTCGCCCGGAGGGCCGGGCTCCTACAGGCCCTGCGCCAAACCCTGGATATCCTCTTCCCGCCCGCGACCCCCGGGTTCCGGCCAGCGACGCCCGGGCCCAATTGGCAGAAACTCGCCTGCGCCCTGGCCGCCCCCAGCGCCTTCAGCATCATCACCGGTGGGCCGGGGACCGGCAAGACCACGACGGTGGTCCGGCTCCTGGCCCTGCTGCAGGCCCTGGCCCTGGCGGGACCGACCCCCGGCAAGCCGCCCCGACCCCTGCGCATCCGCCTGGCCGCCCCCACCGGCAAGGCCGCCGCGCGCCTGAATGAATCGATCGCCGGGGCCGTCGCCCGCCTGCCCCTGGCCGGACTCGCCAACGGCGAGGCAGTGCGCGCCACCATTCCCGTCACCGTCACCACCCTACACCGCCTGCTGGGCAGCCGTCCCGATACCCGTCACTTGCGCCACCACGCCGGCAACCCCCTGGCCCTGGATGTGCTGGTCATCGACGAGGCCTCCATGATCGATCTGGAGATGATGGCCGCCGTCCTCGCCGCCCTGCCGCCGAGCGCCCGCCTCATCCTTCTCGGCGACAAGGACCAGCTCGCCTCGGTGGAGGCCGGGGCCGTTCTCGGCCAACTCTGTCAGCGCGCGGGCGCGGGTCACTACACCCCGGACAGCGGCGATTGGCTGGCCGCCGCGACCGGGGAGCGGCTCGACCCGGCCCTGATCGATCCGGCTGGCCTCCCCCTGGATCAGGCCATCGTCATGTTGCGCCACAGCCACCGTTTCAGCGCGGACAGTGGTATCGGCCAACTCGCCCAGGCGGTGAATGAAGGCGACAGCGTTGCGGTGCGGGGCATCTGGGCCCAGGGCCACCCGGATCTGGCCCTGGCCGCCATCCCCAACCTCGAGGCCCCCGCCCTGCGGTCCCTCGTCACCTGGGGAGGGCTGGCCCCGGCCCCGACCGCCGCGCCACCCCCCGACCCCTTCCACACCTCGACCGCCCCGCCATCCGCCGACCCTCACCAGACCCCGGCCGGGGAGCCCCCACCCGCGCGGCGGGGTTATGGCCATTACCTGACCCTGCTGCGCCAGGGCCGACCCAGCCCCGAGGCGGAGCTTGGCGCCTACGACGCTTGGGCGCGACGGGTCCTGAAAGCTCACGGCCAGTTCCAGGTGCTCTGCGCCCTGCGGCGCGGTCCCTGGGGGGTCGAGGGGCTCAATTACTGGATCGCCCGCGCCCTCCAGGAGGCCCAACTGATCGACGCCTGCACCGGCTGGTATCTCGGCCGCCCGGTCCTCGTCACCCGCAACGATTACGGGCTCGGCCTGATGAACGGGGATATCGGCGTGACCCTGGTCCACCCCGGGGCCGCCGGCCAAGGGGCGGGCCTGCGGGTGGCCTTCCCCGCGGGCGACGGCCAGGATGGCATCAAGTGGGTCCTGCCCAGCCGCCTCCAGGCGGTGGAGACCGTCTATGCCCTCACGGTGCACAAATCCCAGGGTTCGGAATTCACCCATGTCGCCCTGGTCCTGCCCGAGCACCCGAGCCCCATCCTGACCCGGGAGTTGCTCTACACCGGCATCACCCGGGCCCGCCACTATTTCACCCTGGTCCGGCCGGGGGGCGAGGGAGTACTGGACCGGGCCGTTCAGCGCCAGGTGCTGCGAGCGAGTGGCCTGATGGTGGATGGGGGCAAATAAACCCAAGCCGAAGTCACTACGCCGACGATATCTGGCACTTTACGACCGATCCCATCCCCTTCACCAACGACCTCGGTGAGCAGGTGGTACGCATGCCCAAGACCAAACAGAAAGTCAGCAGTGGCTTCCGGACCCGAGGCGGCTTCGATACCTTCTGCACCCTTCGCACTTATCTAGCGAACCTGCACAAGCAAGGCGCGAATCTCTTCCACGCACTTACCCTGACCTTCCAGGGTTCACCACCTCAGCTCCGCTTCACGTAAGTGGGGTCAGGGGATTGGGCGGGATACCTGAGTCGTTACTCATTGACAGGAGTCAGGTGGGAAACTAAGCTGTAAGTTGCCGAGTCTTTCATAGGTATTTTGGAATGGCTTGGTAAGTCTTTCGACGCCAGTATCCCAGCCATCCCAGGAACGACTGACGGAGACAAAATCGATTCTTTGCTGTCTAACTTTAGTGAAAAGGGGAAGCAGGTATGAACACGATTAAGAAAAGTGTCTGTATTACCGCGTCGGCATTTTTCGGGCTACTATCCAACGCATCCGCAGTAGCGGATACATTGCTTTTTCCTGTGATTGCAGTAAATACACCGAACGTGATCACAGTCGTGTCTGTAGTCAACGACAGCCCAGGTGCACCAAGACTAAGATATAGCTATCGTGCCAAAGACACATCCGTCGCGGGGTCCCCGAACATTGGAGGTACGTGCGATAGCGTGACCTTCACAAGAAATACCGCTGACAAGGACCTCGTCAGCTTTGACGCTTCGGGCACCATCAACAGTGGTGATGCCTTATTTGATGACCCGGACGTCTATGGTGGCGGCTTTGACCTGGGCGCAACGAATCCACAGCGCGCATACCTTCTGGTCACCCATGCAAACAATGCAGGTACGCCCGTTAATGTGGGAGACTTTACCGCCCTCTCAGGAGAGGCAATCATCATGGATATTGCTTCGGGCGCTGCCTGGGGTATGCGAGGAATTAACGATGTAACGCGAGAGGATTACGAGTTTCGCAATTACCTAGCGGGAGGTGGTGTTTACAGTGCTTTGCCCAACTTGACTACGTCGAAGCGTTTCACATTCTTCCCGCCCACGGACTGGACGACTCGCTTCTTTGTTACCCCGATCGGGGCTGCGATGGATTCGGCGAATCTTTCGAGCATCGTGAGTCTTTCTCTGGCTCCCGCGTATGACCGGTCCAGTACGGCGTATCCGCTTCCTCTCATTAACCCGACAGTGACCTGCACGGGTGCGGTCGATTTAAGCGCCCTTTTAGATGCCGCAACGGCCGCGGCTTTAGAGACGTCAGGCGGATGGGCAACCTTGGCGACAGCCGGCGCCCCTGCGATCATCTACAAGCTGGAATATATCCTTGACGATCCGAGCTTGGGTGGGACCAACAACAACGGCTATCTCTTCAGTGGTATTGGTGCGCGATAGGAGGTTCTGAGTGCCCAAGCACTAATTCATTCCGGAGGGCGAAAGCCCTCCGCTTTTTTTGGGGCAGTCAATGAGCAAATGGCGTTGTCTTGGTACATGTTTGGCGCTCTGCCTTTGGACCGGAATGACATGGGCCGGCTCCATGTCGCCCCCGGTGGATGTCTCTTTCGAACCGCAGATTGCCCCACCTTGGGTGGTTCATGTTCGCGCGGGCGGTCTATATGGGCAGACCGTCAACAGAGAATATCCTATTAGGATACAGGACCCTGGGCAAGCGGGGGCGATTCGTAGCTTTGCTGCTGCCATGAGTAAAGACACCTCGATCGTCGCCTGGATTGAGCAGGAGGGTGAGGGAAACCGACTCATGGTGAAGGCATTACTGCCGGAAGGTCCCTCTCAAACATGGACTCATCTGGCTTCCGGCGTCGCCTCTACTAACGTGCGCATCGTGACTGATCCGGGCGGCCGGATCTACATCCTTGACGCATCCCTGGGGGAAAAAGGAGATGTACATATCACGGCATGGGATGGGCCAGGGAAAAAAGTAGAGCGTGTCGCGCTCGATACCAGCGGCATGCCATCGATTAGCGCCTTCACCGCAGTCATCATCAAGGAACGTCTGCACCTCTTTATGGTGTCAACAGTGGATGAACGCGTCGACGTCATTGACCTGGTCTATCAACTGGCTTCTTTTGAGCGGGAGTCACTGGCGCGCGCCGCCGAGGCCGATCGCGTGGTCTTTTTAAAATCCATTGTGATCGGCCAAGAACCGGCTCTGATGTACAAGGATCAGCGGGGCGGTGTCCTTGGCTTGAGCTTTGCCATCAAAAGCATATCGGGTTGGTCCAGTCTTCCGATCACTGACGTGCGAGGCCTGGACGTCGCGGGGACGGCTGAAGGCGCGTGGGCCGATGGCGCTTTGCTCGTGGCTCTCAGCGCGGAGGACAAGGGAAGCTACAAGCAACGGATCTTCACTGCCAAGAGTCGTGACCACGGCCAGACATGGGATTTTGGGCGAATCGATACGCCGGAAGGTGCCTCTACGCGCGCGTGGCTTCCGGATCTCACGGTGGACGGCGACCTCGTGGGCGTAGTCTGGGAAGATTACCGGAATATCAGACCATCGGTTCGCATGCAACTTTCGAGGGACCGAGGAGCGACTTGGCTAGCCCGCGATATCGAGGTATCGGATCGTCGGAATCTCGCGATTCGGCCGCGGGTGATGGCTCATGCCGGCAACCTTTATGTCGCATGGTATCAGTATCGAACAGATGCAAGAAAAGAGGCCGATGCGATGCTGATTCGTATGGATTGGGACGAGGCCTTAGCCAGGGCGAAGGGGGCTGAGATGCCGGACAATCCCGAAGAAAAGGACCGATTACTCAAGGAGGCTGTGGCTGATTATTGGAATGCGATGCTGAAAGGGGATCTTGAGCGAGCGTATCAGCTCCATGACCCTTTTTATAAGGCCCGCATGCCGTTCGATGCCTTTGCTGCCCAACGGGGGAAGTTCAACTACCATTCTCATCAGATTCAAGGCCTCCAAATCGATGGGAATGTAGCCCGGGTACAGTCCACAACGAGCTTCGAGATTCCCAAACTCATAATCATGGGTCGAGAGCAAGCAGTGCCGCGCCGCGATTTTGCGATCGATGACACTTGGCTCTATGTTGACGGCGGCTGGTACCGCCAATATGTCGACGCGGTTAGCGGCGGCAGTGCGATCGTGTATTAGTATCTGAAGTTTTCGGCTTTTGGAGGTGGCTGCGGCGAGGCGAAATGAGTTGTCCGCGCACGTAGCGCTGCCACTGCTGGATTAATTCCTGGCTGGTCTAGCTCTGGCGTACATCCCAGAGTCGGCGCACCGCCCCCCGGGTTACCGGGCTTCCTCGCGACTACGGCCTCTGCTGACTTCTCGGGCCCTCTCAGGTCCGAGATCTCCCCGGGTAAGGTGCTAATACTGTCTGCCCATCCCGCCAAGCTCTACCTGAAGCGTCCTTCGGCGACAGCTGGATTTTGCAAAACGGCGTGCAAAACTTTCCAGGGTCCTGGGGAAAAGAGCGTTGAAATGTTTCCACCCCAGGTCGTTCAATG
>JBGAUK010000037.1:0-30439 GCA_044228695.1 Chromatiaceae bacterium
CGTGACCAAATCAGGAGTAAAGATGGCAATGATGATAGTATATTTTTGTAAGTATTTTAATGAAACGGACTACTAGGTGACATACCCCCGTGGTTGCCCGCCCCGGTGGGCGCGCCAAGCCCCGACCAGGCGGGGTATCGAGGCATAGGAAATCCACCGGCATGGCGCCGGCACGGCAAAAATTTAGCATCGAAGGAAGGTTCTCTGCAACGGCGCAGTGCGAACCGACGGGGAGGGGCGGGGATCAAACGGCCGTTAGGGAGAACTCCGGGCGGTGTTTGGCGGGGGCACGATCGCTGCGGGTGCCAGGCGTAGCGCTTCGCCAGCGCGACCCGGCTACGGGAGACGGCTACCGTGGGACTGCCTGGTCGAAGACATATCCGGTGGCGGTTGGGCCAAGGCCTCCCCGTCGGGTATGGCGGCGACGGGCGGGTCGGACCTGGCGGGCGGCCTGCGGGCCGGGATGGAGAAGGACGGCCAGGACGGTATGGTCAGTGAGGCGATGCATGAAGTTCTTGAAAGGGTCGAACAGGGTGGGCTACCGTATGTTGCTGGAGTGCCAGGAGACCTGTCGTGACGATTCGGACCAATATTTTGAAATTGCAGTGGTTGGCACTGGTGATCTCAACCTTTGTGGTTCCCAACCTAACTGCATGCGCCCAGATAAGTTCGGAACCTAAACAGCTAACCGTAGCGGTGGCGGGTGCCGCAAGTAGCGCTGAGACTCAAACGAAAAACGATACCGGGTCAGCGCCAACTGAAGCTATAGCCCCCAACAGCCATCCCCTTCCCACTGGGCGAAAGACCGCGGCTAAAGTGAGAAAAATCCAATTTAGCCAATTGAAAGACGCATGTGCTATCTGGTTAAAAAAAGAAAAGAAAAGCAATAAAGAAGACGCCATCATACCGGATGATTCCGGCGCTTACTGCAACTGCTTCGCACGGAATTTTTTGACCCTAGCCGAAGACAAAGACGACCCTGCCGGCGAGGTGAAGTTCTTTGTCGAATACTATACCATCCGGGATAAGAAGTCGCAGTTGGAAGAGGAACTTTATGATTACTTTTACGCCACGGATGAGATTGAACCCAGTTGTCTTGAGGACCCCAAATACAAAATGGAAATTCATTAAGTCTTGATTCAATCCTGTGCTTGAACCAGACTTCGAATCCCGGCGAGTAACTTCTCGGCAACCGGACACCATTCCATGATTGTGGATTCCTCCACGTCAAGGTAACCCTCATATTCGACGAGGCCGCCAAGCGCTGGCTGGTCGCGCACGGCGGGGAATGCGCGAGGCTGAAGGCCATCATCCTCGGCGATGACCGCTACTGCCACGAGCCTTTTGCCGCGCCGTGCAGGCCCAGGGACTCGACTTCATCCTGGTCTGCCAGCCGGCTCCCATCCCGTCACCGCCAAGTGGGTGGCGAACCGGCAACGTACCGGCGCCATCGGCACCGTGATCCGCACGCCCTGTACCGGCAAGCGCCACGAGACGGACACATACCGCTACGCGGCGGCCATCCCCCTGCGCGGCGCTGATGACGCACTCAAGGTCCACGGGTGCGAGGTCACCACCACCGACATGGACGGCAAGGTGTTGTACTGCCACGCCTTTGCGCCCCTGATGGCGCTCAACGGCGGCAACGTCGCCGAGGTCGTTGCGGCCGGGCGTGGCCGCTGGAAAATCAAAAAAACAACAATACCCTGAAGACCAAGCGCTACCACTTCGAGCACAACTACGGGGACGGCCAACGGCACCTGTCGTCCTTGCTGGCGAGCCTCGTTATCCTGGCCTTTTTGACTCATACCCTGTTGGCGTGGATGGAGGATAAGTCCCTACTGCTCCGCCGGAAATTGCCTTCGCGCCAGCGCCTGTTCAACGACATCCGAACCATAACCCGTTACCTGTGTTTCGACAGTCGGGAAGCGCTGATGAATTTCATGCTGAAAAGTTTCGATTCACTGCCCCCAGCAGAGCCAAAATCAGGGTGACTGCCAAAATGAGAACTGCCGGCTGGATCGCGCCAGCCTCCAAGCCCAACCAGCCCCACCAAGACGCACCCCAGTTCGCCCGAACTCCTCTATGGAAAGCCTCCTGGCCATTTTTGTCCTGCTCCTGATCGGCTGGTACTGGCTCGATAGCCTGCGGGCGCGGGAGTTGGCCCTGGGTATCTGCCGCGCGGCCTGCGAGGAGCGCGAACTCCAGTTTCTTGACCAGACCGTGGCCCAGCGCCGCCTGCGGGTGCGCTGGACAACCAATGGCCTGCGGCTGAGGCGAACCTATCGTTTCGAATTCAGCGAGGAGGGCTCGGGACGTCAGGACGGTTATCTGACCCTGGTGGGCCAGTACCTGGAGGAGATCAGCTTCAGACTGCCGGGACGAACTTGGGATGCCTGAATCCGCGGATATTTGACTACCCGCGGGCTGGGTCGAGATGCATCGGCCACCTTTGGGTAATTTCCGGTATCAGCCAGGTCACAATCCGACCCTGCCGGGCAAGGGGGACGAAGCCGGACAAACTCAGAACACCACTTCCTTTAGCAAAAAACGCACGATAAATTGTTCTTGGTTTTCTGCCACCAGCGCCGTCACTTGGTCCATGCCGACATTCATGTAGTCATGCACGATGCGATTTCGTAAGCCAATAATGGCATTCCACGCCGGGAGATCAGCCGGTTCTATGAGTTTGCGATTGGCCAAAGCCTTAAAGGCGTCATAACCAGATACGGGCACGGGTTGTGCGCTGGCATTGAGCAAATGCTTGGCTTTGCCGATGGCGTTTTCAATGAGGATTTGCAAGGCATGCAGCACTCCGCCCTGCTCCAGAGGCGTCAGTGCTCTGCCTTGCTGGAGGATGGCCCGCGCTTGCGTCAGCAGGGCACTTTGCTCGGCGGCGATGCGCGCTGTCTCTGCCTGATACAGATCAAGCCGCATGGCGTCTCTCCCAGTAAAAATCTTCCAACTCGCGCCAGGTGCGTTGTAAGAAACGCATCCAGGCTAAAGACTCTTGTCCGCACAAGGGCAAGCCCTCTTCAGCCACGCTGGCACGCATGGCCAGGTTGGCCCGGCGCAGTTCGATCAGGTCGATAGACGAGGGGGCAATGTGCAGGGCTTCCGCCAGGGTGTTGCGCAGGGTTTCGGTCTTACTCAGTACGGTCATCCAGTCCAGTTGCGGCGACCATTGCAGGGCGATATCCCAATCGCTGTGGGCATGAGCCGCCCCGGTAGCACGACTGCCCACCAGCACGGCAAACTGCAGTCGTGGCTGGTCACCCAATATTCTGGCCAAGGTGTCTGTTGGTGGCATCGGCGTTGCGGGCGAAGATTAGGGCTGGCAAGAATAGAGCCTCATTATAGGCAAGGCGGGGAATAGGATGCACTTGGCATCTCCCCAGCCCTCCACCCAGCCGGGCAGGCCACTGGCCAGCGCGCAAGCTTCGGTGGCCGGCAATCCAGAATGCCTGCCAGAAGTGAAGATTATTTGACGACCCGCAGGTTGGGTTTACCGCGCTTGGGTTTCAGGGGAGAGGGGGGGCCCTTGTCGGGCGGGGATGGGGGGTTGGCATCCCCCTCCTCCTCGGGGAAGAGCATGCCATGGCCATTTTCGCGGGCATAAATGCCCATGACAGCCTCGACCGGGACCAGGACATCCATGGGACGGCCCGAGAAGCGGGCGTTGAAGACGATCTCGTCGTTACCTAACACCAACTCGCGCACGGCACCGGGACTGACGTTGAGGACGATCTTGCCATCCTGGACGAACTGGGAGGGCACCACGGTGGGGGAGCGGCTGGTATCCACCAGCAAATGCGGCGTCATGTCGTTGTCCAGGATCCACTCATAGAGGGCCCGGATCAGATAGGGACGATTAGGTGTCATGGCGGGGACCGGCTCGCGATGAGGAGATCAGCGGCGCGGGGGCTCGTGGGGCATCTCCCGCTCGATCTCGGTGAGACTGTGGCGGAAGGATGGCAGTTCGAAGATGCGCTTGATGTACTGGTGAATGGCCGTCGCGTTGGGCGGGATCTCCACCCCCAGGATCGGCAGCCGCCAGAGCAAGGGCGCAATGCAGCAATCGACGAGGGAAAACTCGTCGCTCATGAAGTAGGGCTTGGCGCCAAAGACCGGAGAGGTGACGATCAGGCTCTCGCGCAGTTCCTTGCGGGCCTGGGCGATATCGGCATCCTGGGTGCCCTTGAGGATGCGACCCATGAGTTGGTACCAATCCTGATCCACCCGGTACATGAAGAGGCGGGCATTGGCGCGGGCGATGGGATCCACCGGCATGAGCGGGGGGTGAGGGAAGCGCTCATCCAGGTATTCCATGATGATGCGCGATTCCCATAGCCGCAGGTCGCGATCGACCAGGGTGGGCACGGTGCCGTAGGGATTGAAGTCCATCACCTCCTCGGGGAGGTTCTGGGCGTCCACGTCAACGACTTCCACCGCGATGCCCTTTTCGGCAAGGACAATACGGACACGATGGCAGAAGGGGCAAGCGGGGTCTGAGAAGAGAGTCATCACGGATCTTCGGTTCGTACCCACGGATATTTGTCCTGTGCTCCAACGAAGGAAAGCCCCTCGCGCGGAGCCCCGATTATTTGCAGGGGCCGATTATAGCCGAGATTCTGGATTGAAGATCGGGGATTAGCGCCGGGCCCAGCGGCAAAAAGCCCCGCGAGCGCGGGGCTGGTCATCCCTTCAGTGTCCGGGCCGGCGCCTAGGCAGCGCCGGCCCGATACCCAGGTCAGTGGACGTCTTTCCAATACTCCTTCTTCAGGGCGTAGGCGACGACAAAGAAGAGGGCGAGGAAGATGAGGACATAGATGCCCAACTTCTGACGCTCCAGCTTCATGGGTTCGCCGACATAGGTCAGGAAGGCCGTCAGATCGCGGGCAAAGATGTCGAACTCCTCGGCCGACAGGGTGCCGCCAACCGCATGTTCGATCCCTACCACCCGCTGGACGACCTGGCCGTCCGCGCTCTTGTGCTCCTCGAACTTGGGCTGCTGAACCCCCTGGAGGCCCGCCAGGACGTTCGGCATACCGACCTGCGGAAAGAGCAGGTTATTGACGCCATAGGGGCGGCTCGGATCGGCGTAGAAGCTCTTGAGATAGGTGTAGACCCAATCCGGGGAGCGCCAGCGGGTGACCAGGGTCAGATCGGGCACCGCGATACCCAACCAGTTGGCGGCGTTCTCCGGGCTCATGGACGAGATCATGAGATCGCCAGGCTTGGCGCCGGTGAAGATCAGACTCTGACGCAGGGTGGTATCGTCGATTCCCAGATCCTCGGCCATGCGGTTGTAGCGCATGTATTGCAGCGAGTGACAGCCCATGCAGTGATTGACGAAGTGCCCGGCTCCCCGTTGCAAGGACGCCTTGTCCTTGAGGTCGATGTCGGCATCCTGCAGGGCAGGACCTTCGCTTGACGCCGACGCCAAGATGGGGGCCAGAAACAGGACAGAGGCAAGAATCAGCTTTCTCATTTCGTCACCCTCTCCGGAACCGGCAAGGTTTTGTCCAGCTTGGAGTAAATCGGCATCAAGAGGAAGAACAGGAAGTACAGGATCGTGAAGACCTGGGCCATGAAGGTCGCGGTTGGCGTCGAGGGCTGCATGCCCAGATAAGCCAGGACCACGAAACTGACGGCAAAGATGCCCAGGGCGACCTTGGAGATGATGCCCTTGTAGCGGATGGACTTAACGGGGCTGCGATCGAGCCAGGGCAGGAAGAACATGATGATGATGGCCCCAAACATGACCACGACGCCAGGGAACTGGGAACCAAACATGGGCGGCACGGCCCGCAGCATGGCGTAGAAGGGCGTGAAGTACCAGACCGGGGCGATATGCGCCGGGGTCTGCAGGGGGTTGGCCGGCTGGAAGTTCGGGGCTTCCAGGAAGAGGCCGAAAAAGTCCGGGATAAAGAAGACGATAACCGAGAAGAAGGCGAGAAAGACGGCTATGCCGGCAATATCCTTGACCGTGTAGTAGGGGTGGAAGGGAATGCCATCCAGGGGGATGCCGTTCACATCCTTTTTCTCTTTGATCTCGATGCCATCGGGGTTGTTGGAGCCCACCTTGTGCAGGGCCACGATGTGGATGAAGACCAGGGCCGCCAGCAGGAAGGGCACCACGAAGTGGAAGGCGAAGAAGCGGTTGAGGGTGGTATCGGAGATGACGTAATCACCGCGGACCCACACCGAGAGGTCCTCGCCAATGCTGGGGACGGCCGCGAAGAGGTTGACGATAACCTGGGCACCCCAATAGGACATCTGACCCCAGGGCAGCAGGTAGCCAAAGAAGGCCGTGGCCATCATGGCCAGATAGATGACGATGCCGAGGATCCAGAGCAGCTCGCGCGGCTTACGGTAAGAGCCGTACATGAGGGCCCGGAACATATGGAGATAGACGACGATGAAAAAGGCCGAAGCCCCGGTGGAGTGGATGTAGCGGATCAGCCAGCCCCAGTTGACATCGCGCATGATGTACTCGACGGAGGCGAAGGCATCCGTCGCCGAGGGCTTGTAGTTCATGGCCAGCCAGATCCCGGTCAGGAGCTGGATGACCAGCACCAACATGGCCAGGGAGCCAAAGAAATACCAGAAATTAAAATTCTTTGGGGCATAGTACTGGGCAAGATGCTCGTTCCAGACCTTGGTCAGGGGAAAGCGCTTGTCAACCCAGCCGAGAAAGCCCGGGGATGTGGTTTCAGTGCTCATCAGGCGGCTCCTCTGTCACCGTCTTCACCCACAACTATGACGGAATCAGACACAAATTTATGCTTGGGGATGACCAGATTGGTAGGGGCTGGCGAACCCTTGAAAACCCGGCCCGCCAGGTCGAAGCGGGAACCGTGGCAGGCGCAGAAAAACCCGCCCAGCCATTTCGGACCTAAATCATCGGGGGCGACGTCGGGTCGGTAGGTCGGGGAGCACCCCAGGTGGGTGCAGATACCGATGGCCACGAGATACTGGGGCTTGATGGAGCGATGTTCGTTCTGACAGTAGGGGGGCTGCTGGGGTACGGTCGAGTTCGGGTCCGTCAGGGACGCATTGAGCTCGGGCAGGCCAGCCAGCATGGATTCGGTGCGGCTGACGATCCAGATGGGCTTGCCGCGCCACTTGACGCGCAGCAGGGCACCCGGCTCGAGTTTGCCAATATCCGCCTCGACGGGAGCGCCGGCCGCGCGGGCCTTGGCGCTGGGATTCCAGTAGCTGAGGAAGGGAACGGCTACAAAGCCAGCGCCCACGGCCCCAACCACGCTAGTGGCGGCGATTAATACGCGCCGCCGGTTCTTGTCAACGCCTTGTGCGCTCATCTTTATTACAACCCCCGGTTGACTCGGCGGGTTCGCCTCCGCGATGGAAGCGGCACCCGTTCGAGAAGGCAAAAGTCCCACTCCGTCGAAGCAACGAAAACCGACGTGGAATTCTCACCCATCGTCCCCAATGGGTCAAGGTATGCCTTGGGATGGTAATAGGAAATTTTGGGGTAGGGGCCTGGTCCCGGCCCCCTCAGGCCGGGTTGTCGATATCCAGAAAATGGTGCCCGAGGCCGAAGTGAGCCGCCAGGTGCTCGCCCAAGGCCTGGACCCCCAGGCGTTCCGTGGCGTGATGACCGGCGGCGAAATAATCGATGCCCAGCTCCCTGGCCAGATGGGTAGTCTGCTCGGAGATCTCGCCGCTGAGGTAGGCATCGACACCCAGGGCCGCCGCCTCCTCGATAAAGCCCTGGGCGGCACCGCTGCACCAGGCAATGGTGGCCAGGGGGCGGTCCCCGGCCGGGATACGCAGCGGCGGCCGCCGGAGGGCGACCGCCACCTGCTCGGCAAAGGCCTCCCCCGACAGGGGCCAGGCCAGTTGGCCGCGCCACACCAGGCCACGGCCAGCCCCGGTCGGCTCCGGTGCCACGATACCCAGCAGCCGCGCCAACTGGCGGTTGTTGCCCAACTCCCCATGGGCATCCAGGGGCAGGTGATAGGCCAGGAGACTGGCCCCCGACGCCATCAGGGTCCGCGCCCGGCGGCCCTTGAGGCCGGTCAGGCAGGGGGCCTCCCCCTTCCAGAACCAGCCATGATGGACCAGGATGGCATCCGCCTCAGCCGCGCTGGCCGCCTCGATCAGGGCTAGGCTGGCCGTAACCCCGGTGACCAGGCGACGAACGGGCCGGGTGCCCTCCACCTGAAGCCCATTGGGGCAGTAGTCGTCAAAGTCCCGCGCCCCCAGCAGGGCGTCGCAATAGGCCGCCAATTCAGGCGCCAGGACCATGGCGAGGGGATCAGTTGTTCTGGATGACGATGCGCGGGAACTTGGCGGCGTAATCCTTGGCCTGGAGCGACAGCTTGGCCGCCGTCTTGCGGGCGATCTCGCGGTAGATCGCGGTGATCCGGGACTCCGGCTGGGCCACGACCGTGGGCTTACCGCTGTCGGTCTCAACACGGATGGCGATGTCGAGGGGCAGGGAGCCGAGAAGATCGATGCCATACTGGTCGGCCATGGATTGGCCACCCCCGGACCCGAAGATGTGTTCCTCGTGGCCACACTGGGAGCAGATGTGGGTGCTCATGTTCTCGACGATGCCCAGTACGGGCACCTCTACCTTCTGGAACATCTTGAGGCCTTTGCGGGCGTCCAGCAGGGCGATGTCCTGGGGTGTGGTGACGATGACGGCGCCGGAGACGGGCACCTTCTGGGCCAGGGTCAACTGGGTGTCGCCGGTGCCCGGCGGCAGATCAATGACCAGATAGTCGAGGTCAGCCCAGTTGGTATCGTTGAGGAGTTGCTCCAGGGCCTGGGTCACCATGGGGCCACGCCATATCATGGGGGTCTCCTCGTCGATGAGGAAGCCGATGGACATGGCCTGGAGGTGATAGGAGTTCATGGGCTCCAGGCTGTTACCGTCATTGGACTCGGGCCGTCCGGAAATGCCGAGCATGCGCGGCTGTGAGGGGCCATAGATATCGGCGTCCAGGATACCGACTCGGGCGCCTTCGGCGGACAGGGCCAGGGCCAGGTTGACGGCGGTGGTGGATTTGCCCACGCCGCCCTTGCCGGAGGCGACGGCAATGATGTTCTTGACATTATCGATGGGCTTGAGGGACTTCTGGACGGAGTGGGCGACGACCTTCCAGGTCACATCCACCTCGGCGGCGGTGACGCCCGGTACCGCGGCGATCCGCTCCCGCAGGGCCGCGGCGATGACCTCGACCACGCCCTTGGCCGGAAAACCGAGGACGACCTCGACCTTAACCTTGCCGCCCTCGATCTCGATCCCCTTGACGCAAGCGGCACCGATCAGGTCACGGCCCAGGCTGGGCTCGATGTAGGTCTTGATGGCGGCTTCGATGGATGCTTTCGTGACTTCTGACATGGAGTACTCCGTTAGGGGGTCCCGCTCCCGCCGCCCCTCGGGGCTGGACCCGGATTGCAGGCCGGGTTTCGGGATCGATGCAAGGGTTGTGGTGGAATATATCGCCAAGCGGCTGGGTACGGCTGAGCGTTGGGGCCGAATTTGGTCTTCGCCACCGGAATTTCAAGCCCGGGGCCCGTCCGAAATGGCCCCTCATGCCCCATAATGCGCTCCTCGTCCCGCCTCGCCCGCTGGCGACGAGAGACCCCGCGGCCCACCCCCAGCAGCCAAAGTAACCGCAGCATGAACGACAACAGAGACATCCTGGTCACCAGCGCCCTCCCCTACGCCAATGGGCCCATCCACATCGGCCACCTGGTGGAATACATCCAGACGGACATTTGGGCGCGGTTTCAGAAGATGCGCGGTCATCGTTGCTACTACGTCTGCGCCGACGACGCCCACGGCACCCCCATCATGCTCCGGGCCCGCCAGGAGGACATAGCCCCGGAAGAACTCATCGCCCGGATCGCCCTGGAGCACCAGGCCGACTTCGCCGCCTTCCGCATCGGCTTCGACAACTACCACTCCACCCACTCCCCGGAAAATCGCCACTTCGCCAACCTCATTTACGAGCGTAACCGGGACCAGGGTCACATCGCCAAGCGGACCATCACCCAGGCCTATGACCCGGTGGAAAAGATGTTCCTGCCGGACCGCTTCATCAAGGGCGAGTGTCCCAAGTGCGGGGCGGCGGACCAGTACGGCGACAACTGCGAGGCCTGTGGCGCCAGCTATTCCCCGGCGGAGCTCAAGAATCCCACCTCCGCCATCTCCGGCGCCAAGCCCGAACAGCGCGAGTCCGATCACTACTTTTTCCGCCTCGGCGACTTCGAGGCCATGCTGCGGGACTGGACCCGGGGCGGCGCCCTGCAAAAGGAGATCGCCAACAAGCTGGACGAGTGGTTCGACGCCGGGCTTCAGGAGTGGGACATCTCCCGCGACGCCCCCTACTTCGGCTTCGAGATCCCGGACCACCCGGGCAAGTTCTTTTATGTCTGGCTGGATGCCCCCATCGGCTACATGGCCAGCTTTCAGAATCTATGCGACCGCACCCCGGGCCTGGATTTCGACCACTTCTGGCGGCCAGACTCGACCGCCGAGCTTTACAACTTCATCGGCAAGGACATCGTCTATTTCCACGCCCTTTTCTGGCCGGCCATGCTGCATGGCGCCGGCTTCCGCCCGCCCACGGCGGTGCTGGCCCATGGCTTCCTCACCGTCGATGGCCAGAAGATGTCCAAGTCCCGCGGCACCTTCATCCGCGCCCGCACCTACCTGGACCACCTCAACCCCGAATATCTGCGCTATTACTTTGCGGCCAAGCTGGGCCCCAACGTCGAGGATATCGACCTCAACCTGGAGGACTTTACCCTGCGGGTGAACGCGGATCTGGTGGGAAAGGTGGTGAACATCGGCAGCCGCTGCGCCGGCTTCATCACCAAGCGCTTCGCGGGCCAATTGACCTCCAGCCTGCAGGAACCGGACCTGTTCGCCGACTTCATCACCGCCGGCTCATCCATCGCCGAGGCCTACGAACGACGCGAGTTCAGCCGCGCCACCCGCGAGATCATGGCCCTCGCCGACCGCGCCAACCAATGGATCGACGAAAAGGCCCCCTGGGTGGTGGCCAAGGCCCCGGACCGGGAGGGCGAGCTCCAGGCTATCTGCTCCCTGGGGCTCAATCTCTTCCGGGTGCTCATGGGCTACCTGAGCCCGGTCCTGCCCGGCACCGCCGCGGCCGCCGCAGCCTTCCTGCGCATCCCGGCCCCGACCTGGGCGGCCCTGGCCCAGCCCCTGCTCGGCCATGAAATCGGCGAATTCACGCCCCTCATGACCCGGGTCGATCCCAAGCAGATCGAGGCCATGCTGACTGCCAGCAAGGAGGATCTGGCCGCCCGGGATGTCAAGAAGACCAAGCCCCATGAGATCCACAGCGAGGGCCACCTGAGCCGCGACCCCATCGCCGAGCCCATCGCCTTCCCGGATTTCGCCAAGGTCGATCTGCGCATTGCCCGGATTCGGGAGTCCAGCCCGGTAGCGGGCTCCGACAAGCTGATCCGCCTCCTGCTCGACCTGGGCGACGAGACCCGCACCGTCTTCGCCGGCATCCGCACCGCCTACGATCCCCAGGACCTGGAGGGACGCCTGACGGTCATGGTCGCCAACCTGGCACCACGCAAGATGCGATTTGGGGTCTCGGAGGGCATGGTCCTGGCCGCCGGCCACGGTGGCGAGGACATCTTCCTGCTCGCCCCGGATGCGGGGGCGGAGCCGGGGATGAGGGTTAAGTAGGGAGGCTCAGCGGCCGTAGATCCCGACCATCCGCCGCGTCCTGGCGCTCAGGTCCGGGGGAATCTGGTCCCAGGAGAACCGCCAGGTCCAGTTGCCCTCGGCGGTGCCGGGGACATTCATGCGATGGTCGCCATCCAGGGCCAGGAGGTCCTGCATGGGCAGGATGGCCAGATAGGCCCGGGAGGCCAGGGCGGCGCGGATCAGGGGCCAGGGCATGGGCTCGGTGGGGTAGCCCAGAAACTCATCCACCAGGGCCCGGTCACCCGGATCCAGGGCCTGGTACCAGCCCAGGCTGGTATCGTTGTCGTGGGTACCGGTATAAACCACGCAGTCGCGATCGTGGCGGAAGGGCAGATAGGGATTGTCCGCGCCCCCGGAGAAGGCGAACTGCAGGATCTTCATGCCGGGATAGCGGTACTTGCGGCGCAGGTTCTCGACCTCCGGGGTAATGAAGCCCAGGTCCTCGGCGATGAAGGGCAGCTTGCCAAAGCGCTGGTGCAAGCGCTCGAAGAGTTCGTCGCCCAGGGCCTTCACCCACCGCCCCTGGATGGCGTTCTCCTCCGTCGCCGGTATCTCCCAATAGGCCTCGAAGCCCCGAAAGTGATCGATACGGATCATGTCGAAGAGGCGTAACTGGGTCCGGACCCGGTCGAGCCAGAAACGGAAACCCTCGGCCTCCATCCGCTCCCAGCGATACAGGGGGTTACCCCAGCGTTGACCCGTGGCGGAAAAGTAGTCCGGGGGGACTCCGGCGACGACCCGGGGGCTGCCGTCGGGATTGAGGTCGAAGTCCTGGGGATGCGCCCAGACCTCGGCGCTGTCCTGGGCAACGAAGATGGGCATGTCGCCAAAGAGCTTGATGCCCCGTGACGCCGCGTAGGCCCTTAGCCCCTGCCATTGGCTGAAAAACAGAAACTGCTCGAAGATGATGACCTGGATCTGGGGTGCCAGCCGGGTGTGAGCCCGGTTCAGGGCCTGGGGTTTGCGGTCCCGCAGGGTGACCGGCCACTGCCACCAGCCCGCCTGGCGCTCTTCGCCGAGGGCGCGAAAGAGGGCATAGTCCGGCAACCAGTAGCCGTTTTCCTGGGCGAAGGCCGCCAGCTCCTGGCGCTCCGCGTCCGTGGCAGCGGCTTGAAAACCCCGCCAGGCCCGCGCCAGGGCCTCACGCTTGGCCGCGACGCCCTCATCCGCCGGCGGTTCCGCGAGCCAACCGGCGGCCACCAGGGGTTCCAGATCGATCAGCAGGGGATCGCCCGCGTGGGTCGAGCTGTTCTGGTAAGGGGAGCGATCAGCCTGGGTCGGGCCCACCGGCAGCATTTGCCAGACGCTCATGCCGCATTCGGCCAGCAAATCGATAAAGGCTCGGGCCTGGGCCCCCAGGCTGCCACAAGGTCCAGGCCCGGGCAGGGAGGTGATGTGGAGCAGGACCCCGGCGCGGCGGCGATCGAGACTGACGGCGGGAGACCTGGATTCGGTCGTCATGACACACGTTTCCTCGGGCTTGTGCCCATGGGCTGCCCCCCTTGGGGACCAAGATCAGGTGCTCGCCGCCGCCCCTGGGATTGCTAAATGGGGGATGGGGGGCGAGGCCCGCCGGAGCGCGCTACGGGCGAGAGATAATTCTACGCCATTCCAGACAGGCCGGAATCCTCATCCGGCCTCGCCACCGGGCCCTCCCAGCGTCGGACCCGGCCGCTGTCGAGATCGAAAAGATCCAGGAAGCGGCCCACCGTATGGTCGATGAGGTCGTCGATGGTCTTGGGGGCATTGTAGAAGGCGGGCATGGGCGGGCAAATGATGGCGCCCATGGTCGCCGCCGCGTGCAGCAAGCGGGTATGGCCCACATGCAGGGGCGACTCGCGGGGAACCAGGACCAGGCGTCGGCCCTCCTTGAGGACGACGTCCGCGGCGCGCGCCACCAGGTTGTCGGCGTAGCAATTGACTACCCCGGACAGGGTCTTGATGGAACAGGGCGCTATGATCATTCCCCCTGTGCGGAAGGAGCCGCTGCTGATGGGCGCGGCCAGGTCCGCGTCGTTGTAAACCCGGTCCGCAAGGGCCTCCACCTCCCGGGGCTTCCAACTCGTCTCCAGCGCTATGTTCAATTTGGCGCCCTGACTGATGACCAGATGGGTCTCAACCTCCGGCATGCCCCGCAGGGTCTCCAGGAGGCGGATGCCATAGATGACGCCGGAGGAGCCCGAGATGCCGATGATCAGGCGCATTGGGGATTTCATGAGGATACCGATCGGTCTGGCGGCGGACCGGATCAGGCGGTCAGCAGGTCGTAGAGGGCCTCGAATTCCCGGCTGAGCTTGTGCCGGGGATCGAGGTGGATCATCGGCAAGGCCTGGGAATGAGATTCACGAATCCGGATCGAGGACGACAGGAAGGCGTCCAGGACCGGCAGACCCTCCGCGCGCAGCTCCGCCACCAACCGCACCGGCAGATTGGCGCGGGACTGAAACTGGTTGACCACGATACCCTCGATGCGCAGGTTGCGATTGTGATCGTCCTGGACCTCGCGGACGCTGTCCATCAGGGCATAGAGGGCGCGGCGGGAAAAATCGTCGCAGTCAAAGGGAATCAGGCAGTTGTTCGCGGCAATTAGCGCCGAGCGGGTGAAAAAATTCAAGGCCGGCGGGGTATCGATGAAAACCTCGTCCACATCCTTGAGGGTATCGAGCGCCTCGCGCAACTTGTACATCTTGTAGCGCGATTCCAGCTTGATCTGCAATTCTTCCAGGCGGGGATCGGCCGGCATGACGCCCAAGTTGGGAAAACGGGTCGGCACCACATACTCGCTGGGCTTGGCGCCGAAAACCCGGCAGGCCAGGATATCGTCGAAGAATCCTGCCAGGGTTTTCTCCTGCTCATCCAGGGCCGCGCCCAGCAGGTAACGGGAGGCGTTAGCCTGAGGGTCCAAATCGACCAGGAGGGTCCGCCGACCCCGCGCGGCGCTGATGGCGGCCAGGTTGCAGGCGATGGTGGACTTGCCCACGCCCCCTTTCTGGTTGAAGACGACTCGGCGCATGGGGATGATCCCGGGGGTTTCGGAGAGGCGGTCAGTTTAATCAAGCCGAGGGAAGGCGTCGATAGCCCAGGCAACACCCAGGGCCAGGTCCAGCCGGTGCGCGGGCAAGGCCCTCCACCGCCCAGACCCGGCCTGGGATTGGTTGAGGAGGGCCGCGGTTGGGATCAGGCCAGAAGCTCCGCCATCCGTTGCCCCATGGCCGCGGGCGAGTGGACGATGGCGACGCCGGCCGCCTCCAGGGCAGCGAACTTGCCGGCGGCGGTGCCCTTGCCCCCGGTGATTATGGCGCCCGCATGGCCCATGCGCTTGCCGGAGGGGGCGGTAACACCCGCGATGTAGGCCACGACCGGCTTGGTGACCTGGTCCTTGATGAAATCGGCGGCGGCCTCCTCGGCGCTACCCCCGATCTCCCCGACCAGGATGACGCCCTCGGTCTGGTCGTCGGCCTGAAAGCGCTCCAGGCAGGCAATGAAATCCATACCGTTGATGGGATCACCGCCAATACCGATACAGGTACTCTGGCCCAGGCCGACGTTGGTGGTCTGGAAGACCGCCTCGTAGGTCAGGGTGCCGGAGCGGGAGACGATGCCCACGCGACCCGGCTGGTGAATGCTGCCGGGCATGATGCCGATCTTGCAGGCGCCGGGGGTGATGATGCCGGGGCAGTTGGGCCCGATCAGGACGCTGGCACTCCCCGCCAGGGCGGCCTTGACCTTGAGCATGTCGAGGACCGGGATGCCCTCGGTAATGCAGACGATGACGCCGATACCCGCGTCCGCCGCCTCCAGGATGGCATCGGCGGCAAAGGCGGCCGGGACATAGATCATGGTGGCGTTGGCCCCGGTCTCGCGCACGGCATCATGGACCGTATCAAAGACGGGACGGTCGAGATGCTGGGTACCGCCCTTGCCCGGGGTGACGCCGCCCACCAACTGGGTGCCGTAGGCGATGGCCTGTTCACTGTGGAAGGTGCCCTGCTTGCCGGTAAAGCCCTGGCAAATGACACGGGTGTGTTTGTCAACCAATACGCTCATGTCTCATTCCCTCTCAGTGCTGGGCGCCGGCGGCGGCGACGACTTTATCCGCGGCTTCGCTCAGGCTGGCGGCGGTGGTGATGGCCAGGTCGCTGGCCGCCAGGAGGGCCAGGCCCTGCTCGGCGTTGGTGCCCTCCAGGCGCACCACCACGGGGACCTTGACCTGGACCTCCCGCACCGCCTGGATGATGCCCTCGGCGATCAGGTCGCAGCGTACAATGCCGCCAAAGATGTTGACCAGCACGGCCTGGACCTTGTCATCGGAGAGGATGAGCTTGAAGGCCTCGGCCACCCGCGCCGCCGTGGCGCCACCGCCGACGTCCAGGAAGTTGGCAGGCGAGCCGCCATGGAGCTGGACCAGGTCCATGGTCGCCATGGCCAGGCCGGCGCCATTGACCATGCAACCGATATTGCCATCCAGGCTGATGTAGTTGAGGTCATGCTCCTTGGCCAGGGCCTCGCGGGCGTCCTCCTGGCTGATGTCACGCATCGCCACCAGGTCCGGATGCCGGTAGAGGGCGTTGTCATCCAGGTTGAGCTTGGCGTCCAGGGCCATGAGCGCGCCGCCCGGGGTCACCACCAGGGGGTTGATCTCCACCAGGCTGGCATCGCAATCGATGAAGAGTTGGTAGAGGCCCTGCATTACCTTGCCCAGGGCCTTGACCTGATCCGGCTCAAGACCCAGGCCGAAGCCGATCTTGCGGCTCTGCCAGCCCATAAGGCCCACCGCCGGATGGACATGGGTGGTGAGAATGCGCTCGGGGGTCTTAGCCGCTACCTCTTCAATGTCCATGCCACCGTCCGCCGAGGCCATGATGACCACCCGCTTGGCCTCGCGATCCACCAGGGCGCCGAGATACAGCTCGCGCACGCTGTCGGTGGGGGTCTCGATCAGGACCTGGCCGATGGGCAGGCCCTCGGGGCCAGTCTGATGGGTCTTGAGCCGGGTGCCGACGAGGCGCTCGGTTTCCCGTTCCACATGCTCGATACTGTCGGTCAGCACCACGCCGCCCGCCTTGCCGCGCGCCCCGGAGTGGACCTGGGCCTTGACCACCCAGCGCTCGCCGCCCAATTCATCGGTGGCCGCCCGCGCCTCGCTGGCCAGGGCGACCGTCAGGCTGCGCGGCACCGGGATGCCATGCCGCGCAAACAGGCCCTTCGCCTGGTATTCATGTAAATTCATGGACTAATGCCCCTGTTCCTGGATTTTGGTGGTGGGCTTGGGTCGGGATTGCGGCGCCCCGGTTACCCCGGGATCGCGCCCTCCGCCCTGCCCTATTGTGGTAACCCTTGCGGCTGGACCGGCAGGCCGTCATAGTGGCCCGAGCTATTTTCGACCAATCCCCAACGGATTACCAACCCTCATTGCCGCGGCGCAACAAGCGAATCCGAGATGACGATCCCCGCCCCTCCCACCCCGCCCCAGACGTACACCGGCCCGGAGATCGACGCCTATCCGAGCTGGCGGACCCTGACCTGGTTCGGCCTCTTTCGCCTGGTCCTGGCCATCGATCTGTGCCTCTTCCTCTTTGCCCCCACCCTGCAAGAACTGGCCACGGACTTCTACCAGACCCCCTGGACCCTGAGCCTGGTCTGTACCTATCTGGGTCTGGCCCTGCTGGGCCTAGCTTTGACCCACTGGCGCCAGGCCGAGAAGGCGACCCTGGTCCAGACTGGCGTCTTCATCGACATCCTGGCCTTCTCCCTGCTTATGCATCACAGCGGCGGCGTCGACGGCAGCTTCGGTCTGCCGATGGCCATCGCCGTCGCCGCTGGCGCCCTGCTGATGGAGGGACGACTCTCGCTCCTCTTCGCCGCCTTTGCCACCACGGGCGTCATGGCTGTCCAGATCAACGCCCAGCTCTCCGGTATGGGTCCGAAGGATGGCTTCACCCAGGCGGGCCTGTTGGGCGGCCTCTATTTCATGGTCGCCCTCCTGGCCCACGTCCTCTACCGACGCATTCAGGCGGCGGAACGGCTCGCCGCCAGCCGCCAGGTCGATATCGATGACCTCTCCAAGCTCAACGCCTTCATCATCCAGCGCATGAGCACCGGGGTGCTGGTCATCGACGAGGCCCGGCGCATCCGCTTCGGCAATCAGGCCACCGCCGAACTCTTGGGCACCCCGGACCCCGTGGGCCAGCCGCTGGCCAAGGTCGCCCCGGAACTGGCCGCCTGGCTGGCGGCGACCCTCGACCCTCCCGCCCCTCGGTTGCCCCCAAGCGCCACCGTGCGGGTCGGGGAGCGGGACATCGAGGCCAGCCATCTCGGGCTCGGCCATGACCCCCAAGGTGCCCTGCTGCTGTTTCTGCGCGACAAGCGCGCCCTGCTCCAGGAGGCCCAGCAGATCAAGCTGGCGGCCCTGGGGCGCCTGACGGCCAGCATCGCCCACAACATCCGCAACCCCCTAAGCGCGATTAAGCACGCCAGTCAACTCCTGGCGGAATCACCGGATCTCGGGGAGGAAGACCAGCGCCTGCTAGCTATCATCCAGCGCAACAGTGGCCGGATCGACGGTATTGTCGAGAGCGTTCTGCAGCTCTCCCGTGGCCGCCCGCCCGAGTTCCAGACCCTGGACCTGGGCACCTGGCTCCAGGAATTTCATGCTGAATTACTGGAGTCGCGCCAGTTGCCCCGGGAACGCTGCCCGCTCGTCATCGCCACCGACACCCCGCCGGCCCGGGTCAATGCCGACCACCTGCATCAGATTCTGGCCAATCTCTGCGATAACGCCATCAAACACGCCAGGACCGCCCACCAGCCCGCGCGCTTGAGCCTGAAGGCCGGTCGGCTGCCGACCACGGCGGGGGCCTTCATCGAGATTCGCGACGATGGGGACCCCATCGACCCCGAGATCGCCAAGGAGATGTTCACGCCTTTCTTCACCACCAGCGCCAGCGGCACCGGGCTGGGTCTTTATATCGCCCTGGAGCTCGCCGCCACCAACGGCATAGCTCTGGAATATCGGGCGATCCCCTGGGGCGGCAACAGCTTCCATCTGAGTTTGCCGCCGGCGGCCTGATGCCCCACCAGACCGGGGGCAGGGAGGACCCGCGCCTCCCTCTCGTCAGGAGCGGGCGCAAGGCCGCATAATGGGAGGCAATTTCCACGCCGAATCGCCCTTGAGCCGCCCATGACCTCAGCCCGCGCCCTCGTCGTCGATGACGAAGAGGACATTCTGGAACTCCTGCGCATCACCCTGGCGCGCATGGGGATCGACTGTCGCGCGGCGCCGGACCTGGCGGCGGCGCGGCGCATGCTGGCGACCGAGACCTTCGACCTCTGCCTGACCGACATGCGCCTGCCCGATGGCAACGGCATCGACCTGGTACGCCAGATCGCCAGCCAGTTCCCCCAACTGCCGGTGGCCATGATCACGGCCCATGGCAGCATGGACAGCGCCGTCGCGGCCATGAAGGCCGGCGCCTTCGATTTCGTGTCCAAGCCAGTGGACCTGCAGGTCCTGCGCCGGCTGGTGGCGGCGGCCCTGCGGCTGCATACACCCCTGGCCGAGCAGGGAGTAGCCCAGGACCGCCCGGTGCTGCTAGGCGAATCCTCCGCCATGGTCGAAATGCGCCGCCTGATCGCCAAACTGGCGCGCAACCAGGCCCCTGTCTATGTGAGCGGCGAGAGTGGCACCGGCAAGGAGCTGGCCGCGCGCCTGATCCACCTGCTTGGGCCCCGCGCCAGCGCCCCCTTCGTGCCGGTCAACTGCGGCGCCATCCCCCCGGACCTGGTGGAGAGCGAGCTCTTCGGCCACCGCAAGGGCGCTTTCACTGGCGCCATAGCCGACAACCCGGGCCTCTTCAAGGCCGCGGATGGCGGCACCCTTTTCCTGGACGAGGTGGCGGAACTGCCCTTGCCGGCCCAGGTCAAGCTGCTGCGCGTCCTCCAGGAAAAGAAGGCACGGCCGGTGGGTGGGCAACGGGAGGTCCCCATCGACGTGCGCCTGATCAGCGCCACCCACCGCGACCTGGCGGCCGAGGTTGCCAGCAGCCGCTTCCGCCAGGACCTCTTCTACCGGATCAATGTCATCGAGCTGCACCTCCCGCCCCTGCGCGAGCGCACCGGCGACATCCCGCTGCTGGCGGAGCACTTCCTCACCCGCATCGCCCACCAGAACGGCATGGCGGCACCGCATTTGACGGGGGCGGCCCACGCCGCCCTCGCCCGCTATGCCTTCCCCGGCAATGTCCGGGAACTGGAGAATGTGCTGGAGCGCGCCCTGGCCCTGGCCGACGGCGACACCCTGGAGACGCGGGACCTCTATCTGCCCGAGACGCCGCCCCATGAGGCGCCCGCCCCCGCCGGCCTTGAACAGCCGGAGCCGATGGCGGCGGAGGTCTCCCTGGAAGACTCCCTGGGCGAGATCCAGCGCCAGGCCATCCTGCGCGCGCTGGAGGAGAATCACTGGAACCGCACCGCCGCCGCCAAAAAGCTCGGCATGAGCCTGCGGGCCCTCCGCTATCGTTTGGCAAAGTTGGGGATCGAATGACTAGCTCCACCCACCCCCAGAAGGCCCCGCCCCGGAGTCCGGACCCGGACCCCGCCGCCGATGGCTTCGTGCGCTGGTTCCGCCACGCCACCCCCTACGTCCACGCCCATCGCGGGCGCACCTTCGTCATCGCCTTTGGAGGCGAGGCGGTGGCCGACAAGGGTTTTCGCGACCTGGTCCATGACCTGGCCAGCCTCCATGGCCTGGGGATCCGCCTGGTCCTGGTCCACGGCGCCCGGCCCCAGATTCAGGCCAGCCTGGCGCGGCGCGGCGCCGGCTTTCGCTATGTCAATGGCCTGCGTGTCACCGACGCCGAGGCCCTGGCCAGCGTCAAGGAGGCCGCGGGCAGCCTGCGGGTGGAGATCGAGGCCCTCTTCTCCCAGGGCCTGGCCAACTCCCCCATGGCCGGGGTGCGCATCCCCGTCGCCTCCGGCAACTTCGTCACCGCCAAGCCCCTGGGGGTCCTGGACGGGGTCGATTATCTGCACACCGGGGTGGTGCGCCGCATCGACCGCGACGCCCTCCAGCAACGGCTGAACGACGGTGCCGTGGCCCTGATGCCACCCATCGGCTATTCCCCCACGGGGGAGGTCTTCAACCTGAGCGCGGCGGACGTGGCCCGCTCGGCGGCTATTGCCCTCCAGGCCGACAAGCTCATCTTTCTGCTGGAGGAAGAGGGCCTGACCGATGCCAGCGGCCAGCTCGTCTCCAATGTCCTCAGCCGCGAGGTGGCGGGGCTGCTGGAGACCGATAGCCGTCTCGCGGGGGATCTGGCCCAGGCCCTGCGCGCCGGCGCCGATGCCTGCATCCAGGGGGTCAAGCGCGTCCATCTCGTCCCACGCCGCCTGGACGGGGCCCTGCTCCGGGAGCTCTTCACCCGCGACGGCGTGGGCACCCTGATCACCGACCTCCCCTTCGAGGAGTTGCGCCCGGCCCGCATCGACGACGTCGCCGGCATCCTCGAATTACTCCGCCCCCTGGAGGAATCAGGCGCCCTGGTGCGCCGCTCCCGCGAGCGCCTGGAGACGGAGATCGACCGCTTCTTTCTGATGGAGCGCGACGGCATGGCCAGCGCCTGCGCTGCCTTCTACGGCTATCCGGCAGAGGGCATGGCCGAACTCGCCTGCCTCGCCGTCAACCCGGAATACCGCAATCGCGGCCGGGGCGCCCTGCTCCTGGAGCGCATGGAGGACCTGGCCCGCCAGCGTGGCATCAGCCGCCTCTTCGTCCTCACCACCCAGACCGCCCACTGGTTCCGCGAGCGCGGCTTCGAGCCCGCCCGCCTGGCGGACCTGCCCATGGCCAAGCAGGTCCTCTACAACTACCAGCGCAATTCCAAGGTCTTCATCAAGACGCTCCAGGCCGGCGGCCCCGGCCAGGCCTAGAGCACGGGGCCCAGGGTGGCGATGGTGTTGTTCCAGAGCTGACGCCACCCGGGCCAGGCCGCGACCCGCGCCGGGGTGATGGACTGGGACTGGGCGATATAACTTTCCTGGCGCTGGCGGATCGCCGCCGTCAGGATCTCGTCCCGGATCAGGACATTGTTCTCATAGTTGAGATCGAAACTGCGGCGGTCCATGTTGGCGGATCCGATGAGGGCGATCTCGTCGTCGAGGGTGATGGTCTTGGCGTGCAGCAGGCCGCCCACGAACTCGTAAATCTCGACCCCAGCCTCCAGTAAATCGGCGTAATAGCTGCGGCTGGCGGCGGCCACCACCCAGGAGTCGTTGCGGGCGGGGAGGATAATCCGTGTCTTCACCCCCCGGCGGGCGCAGGCACAGAGGGCGGCCTGCATGGATTCGTTGGGGACATAGTAGGGCGTCGTGATGGTCAGGTCCCGGCGCGCGGCAAACATCAGGGTCGCGAACAGCTCGGGCATGGCCGCGTTGCGAACCGTGGGACCCGTGCCCATGGCCTGGGCGACAAAGCCCCCCTCGCGGGCGGGCGAGGGCTCGCGCAGCAGCTCGCTCAGGTCGTCCCCCGCCTTGCTGGCCATCCAGTCGCTGGCGAAGAGCCACTGATTCTGCCGGGCGATGGGCCCCTCGAAGCGCGCCAGGATGTCCACCCAGGGCCCGTATCTGGCCTTGATGAGGAAGGCGGGATCGGCGCAATTCTGGCTACCGCACCAGGTGATGCGGTTGTCGATAATGGCGAGCTTGCGGTGATTGCGCAGATCCACCCGCCCCCGCAGGGGACCCAGGAGGGAGCCCAGCAATGGATTGCCGGTAGGTAGGGCGCGGCCCAGGCACACCCCGGACGCCGCCATCTGGCGCCAGAGCACCGAGCGGATCAGCAGCCGCGATCCCAGGTCGTCCGCCATGGCCCGGCAGGTGACGCCGCGGCCTGCGGCCCGCATCAGGGCCCGCGCCACCCCGGTGCCGTTGTTATCCGGCAGCCAGATGTAGAAAAGCAGATGGACCTGATGGCAGGCGCCATCGATGTCCCTCACCAGGTCCGCGATGGCCTGGTCGGAATCCGCCGCCAGCGACCCCTGGTTGCCACCACAGGGAGGAAAGCCGGTAATGGACTGGCCAAGATCGAAAAGGGGCTGATAGCGCCCAGTCAAGACCGGATCGCTGGCCGGTACCGCCCCGTCGGGCGCCCCGACCAGCGACCCGGGCTCCGGCAGCCGCGCCAGGGTCTGGCGCAGCCGTTCCCCCCGGCGCCGACCGATATTGGTCTCCCCCAGGAGCAGGTAGGCCAGGATTCCCAGAACCGGGAAGACGAGGATGACCAGGACCCAGGCGATCCGCGAGGCCGGTTCCCGATGGGGACGCATCAGGGCCCGCAGAACCAGGGCGGCCTGGATGGTCAGATGGCCGATCACGACCAGGAGGCTGTAAATTTCGGGCTCGTTCATGAGGGCGCGGGGGATTCAATGACCAAACCTGGTCATCCTAACGGCCAAGGCAGCCCCTTGGAAACTTTGGCGCTCGTCTTGACCGGGCCATCCCCGCCACCAGGCTCCCTGGGACCTTATGGCCCCCGGAAAAAAACAGGCTTGACATCCCCATCGCTATATAAGAAACTGTTGATGTTCTGAAGCGCTTTATGGTGGTTCAGGCACTCCTCCATCCTCCTTTGGTGGTAAAAAACTTTAAGCGCGACGCCCCCGTCGCGCTTTTTTTTGCCCGCATTTTGGTCGCGGCAGACCGGGCTCGCTCCTGGAAAAGTCGTCGCCAGACCCCCAGCAGCCCCCGAGGGGCGCCCCACTGTGTTTCAATAGGTCTGGCCAGCCTCTTTCCGGTTAATCTCCTTGTCGCTAAAAACATCGCCCCAGACCCCAATACCGCCATGGACCTAGCCCCGGACCCCGCCGCTCCCAAGCACACCCCCGTGATGCAACAGTATTTGCGCCTCAAGGCGGAGCATCCGGACAAGCTGCTCTTTTACCGAATGGGCGACTTCTACGAACTCTTCTTCGAGGACGCGGAGCGGGCGGCCCGACTGCTGGACATTACCTTGACCAAGCGGGGCCACTCCGGGGGGGCGCCTATCCCCATGGCGGGGGTGCCCTATCACGCGGTGGAGGGCTATCTAGCCAAGCTGGTGCGCCAGGGGGTCCCGGTGGCCCTCTGCGAACAGATAGGCGACCCTGCCAAGGCCAAGGGCCCGGTGGAACGTCGGGTGGCGCGCATCGTCACCCCCGGTACCCTGAGCGACGAGGCCCTGCTGGAGGAGCGGCGGGAAAATCTCCTAGCGGCGGTGGCGGAGGGGGTCGGCCCCGGGGATGGGCCAAGCGACCGCCCAGGAGCCACGAGCCGGGAGGGGCCAAGGGGTGTCCACTTCGGCCTGGCCTGGATCGAGGTCTCCAGCGGCCGCTTCGCCGTCATGGAGGTGACCGGCGCCGAGGCCCTGCGCGGCGAGCTGGGCCGCCTGGCCCCGGCGGAAATCCTGTTCGACGAGGACAGCCGCCTGCCCGCCGCCCTGGGCCTGGCGAGGGGTGTCACCCGCCGGCCGGCCTGGCACTTCGATCGCGACAGCGGCGAGCGCCTGCTGTGCGCCCAGTTCGGCAGCCGTAACCTGACGGCTTTTGGCTGCGCCGCCTTGCCCATGGCGGTGGGGGCCGCCGGCTGCCTGCTGCAGTACGTCAAGGATACCCAACGCGCCGCCCTGCCCCATATCCAGGGCCTGACGACGGAGAGCCGCGACGAGGCGGTGATCCTGGACGCCGCCACCCGGCGCAATCTGGAGATCGACCGCAGCCTGGCGGAGCGCTCGGAGGCCTGCCTGGCGGGGGTCATGGACCAGACGGTGACGGCCATGGGCAGCCGGCTGCTGCGGCGCTGGCTGGCGCGGCCCCTGCGCGACATCCCGGTGGTGAGCCAGCGCCATGCCGCCATTGCCGAGTTGCTGGAGGGCGACGGCGAGCGGCCCCTGCGGGAGGAACTGGCCGGCATGGGCGACCTGGAGCGCATCCTGGCCCGCGTCGCCCTGGGCAGCGCCCGGCCGCGGGACCTGGCGGTATTGCGCGACTCCCTGGCCCGCCTCCCCGCCCTCCAGGCCCTGCTGGCCCCGCGGGAGACGCCCCTCCTCCAGGACCTGGCCCGGGAAGCCAGCACCCATCCCCAGGTAGTGGACCTGCTGCGCCGGGCCCTGATCGAGACCCCCCCCGCGCTGATCCGCGACGGCGGCGTCCTGGCGGGCGGCTATGACCCCGAACTCGACGAACTGCGCGACCTCTCCACCAACGCCGACCGCTTTCTGTTGGAACTGGAAGCCCGGGAGCGCGAACGCTCCGGCCTGGCCAATCTGCGCGTCACCTACAACCGGGTCCACGGCTATGCCATCGAGGTCAGCCGCAGTCAGGCGGATCAGGTGCCGGCGGACTATGTGCGCCGCCAGACCCTCAAGGGCGCCGAGCGCTATGTCACGCCCGAGCTCAAGCGCTTCGAGGATCAGGTACTGTCCGCCCGGGAGCGGTCCCTGGCGCGGGAGAAGGCCCTCTACGAGGCCCTGCTGGAAAAATTGCGGGGAGGCTTGAGCGTCCTGCAAACCACCGCCACCGCAGTCGCCACCCTGGACGTTCTGGCGAACCTGGCGGAGCGGGCCCGACGGCTCGACTGGTGCCGGCCAGAGCTCACCACGGAGCCCGTGATCGACATCCAGGGTGGCCGCCATCCGGTGGTGGAGGCGGTCAGCGACCGCCCCTTCGTCGCCAACGACGTCCGCTTCGACCCGGAGCGGCGCATGCTGGTGGTCACGGGCCCCAACATGGGCGGCAAATCCACCTACATGCGCCAGACCGCCCTCATCGTCCTCATGGCCCTGGCGGGCAGCTACGTCCCCGCCGCCACCGTCCGGCTGGGGCCGGTGGACCGCATCTTCTCGCGCATCGGCGCCTCGGATGACCTGGCGGGGGGGCGTTCCACCTTCATGGTCGAGATGGAGGAAACGGCCCTCATCCTCCACAACGCCACCGAGCGCAGTCTGGTGCTGATGGACGAGATCGGCCGGGGGACCAGTACCTTCGACGGCCTGTCCCTGGCCTGGGCCTGCGGGGTCGAACTGGCGGCGCGGATTCGGGCCTTCACCCTCTTCGCCACCCATTATTTCGAGCTGACCACCCTGCCCGACGAACATGCGGGTATCGCCAATGTCCACCTGGACGCGGTGGAATACGGGGACAGCATCGTCTTCCTCCACGCCGTGCGCGAGGGCCCGGCCAACCAGAGCTACGGCCTCCAGGTCGCCAGCCTGGCCGGGGTGCCCAAGGCCGTCATCGACCGCGCCCGCCTGCGGCTGCGGGAACTGGAGGATGCCGCCCAGCGCCACAGCCAGCGGCAATCAACCTCGACGCAGTTATCACTTTTCACGCTGGAGGAGCCCAATCCGGCGGTGGTGGTGCTGCGGGACCTCGACCCGGAGAGCCTGACGCCGCTTCAGGCCCTGGAGTTGGTTTTTCAACTCAAGGCGTTGGCATCGGGCACGGGGACGCAGGCGATGAGCAGGGTACGGCGCAAACGGGCTCCGGGCCCTGATGGCACCCTAACCCTCCTCTAGAGCAAAGCGGCGGACGGACGGACGGCAAGGGACTCCTGGCCGGGTGGTGACGGCCAGGATTTTCCGCCTGGGGACCCGGCGCGAGGCCCTCAGCCCTTAAGGGCCTCCAGGGCCTCCCAGCGGACGTAGGCCGCCGCGAGTTCAGTCTCCAGCGCCCCGAGCCGATCACGGGTGGCGGCGATGTCCGGGCCGGACCCCTGGTAGAAGGCGGCGTCGGCCATGCGGGTATGAATCCCCGCCACCTCCGCCTCCAGGGCCTCAATGCGGGCGGGCAGGGTCTCCAGTTCACGCTGTTCCCTGAAGCCCAGCTTGTCGCGTTTGGCCGGGGCCTTGGCGTCGGGGGCCAGCCCCGAAGCGGCCTTGGCTGGGGCCCCAGCGGGTGCCTTGACCGGCTTGGCCGCGCGACCCTTCTCGGGCTCCGACGCGGGCCGCTGGCGGCGCCAGTCCTCGTAGCCACCGACATATTCCCGCACCCGGCCATCGCCCTCGAAGACCAGGGTGCTGGTGACCACGGCGTCCAGCAGGGCGCGATCGTGGCTGACCAGGAGCAAGGTGCCCTGGAAGTCCAGCAGCAACTCCTCCAGCAGTTCCAGGGTCTCGGTGTCGAGATCGTTGGTGGGCTCGTCCATGACCAGCAGATTGGCGGGCTGGGTGAAGAGCCGCGCCAGCAGCAGGCGGTTGCGCTCACCACCCGAGAGGGCGCGCACTGGCTGGCGGATGCGCTCGGGGGTGAAGAGAAAGTCCTTGAGATAGGAGAGGACATGGCGACTATGCCCGTCGATGGTGACCTTGTCGCTGCCGCCGGCGACGTTGTCCAGCACCGACTTGTCCTCGTCGAGCTGGGCGCGGAGCTGATCGAAATAGGCCACCTGAAGGTTGGTGCCACGACGAATGCTGCCGGAGTTGGGCTCGAGCTGACCCAGTAGCAGCTTCAGCAGGGTGGTCTTACCCGCGCCATTGGGGCCCATGATGCCGACCTTGTCGCCGCGCAGGATGAGGGTATTGAGATCCCGCACCACGGGGGCGCCATCCCAGGCATAGGTGACATCCTCGGCCTCCACCACCAGCTTGCCCGAGCGATCCGCCTCGCCGAGGCGCAACCGCACCTTGCCCATCTGCTCGCGTCGCTCCCGGCGCTCTTCCCGCAGATCCTTGAGGGCGCGAACCCGGCCCTCGTTGCGGGTACGGCGGGCCTTGATGCCCTGGCGGATCCAGACCTCCTCCTCCGAGAGCTTCTGGTCGAAGCGGGCATTGGCAACCTGCTCCGCGTGCAGCCGCTCCTCGCGCCGCCGCAGGTAGTTGTCATAGTTACCGGGCCAGTCCGTCAGCCGACCCCGGTCGAGTTCCAGGATGCGGGTGGCTAGCTTGCGCAGGAAGAGACGGTCGTGGGTAACGAAGAGGATGGCGCCGGGAAACTCGGGCAGGAAGCCCTCCAGCCAGTCGATGGCCTGGATGTCCAGGTGGTTGGTAGGCTCGTCGAGCAGCAGCAGGTCGGGCTCCCGCACCAGGGCCCGCGCCAGCAGAACGCGGCGCTGGAGGCCCCCGGAGAGGCTGGCAAAGTCGGCCTCCGGGTCCAGGTCCAGCCGCGACAGGGTACGTTCGGTCCGCTGCTCGATCTCCCAGCCGCCGGCCGCCTCCAGCCGCTGCTGGACGCGCGATAGCCGTTCCAGGAGTTCCTCGGCATGGGTCACGTCGGCCGGGGCACCCGCCCCGCCCCCGGCGCCTTCCAGGCGATGGCTCAGGTCGTGATATTCGCGGACCAGGTCACCCTGCTCACCGAGCCCGCCGGCCACCAGGTCGAAGACGCTGCCCGCCATGCCCTCGGGCACTTCCTGGGTCAGGCGGGCGATGGTCGCGCCCTGGCGCAACCAGACCTCGCCCCCGTCGGGCTGGACCTCGCCCGCCAGGATGCGCAGCAGGGTGGATTTGCCGGTGCCGTTGCGGCCGATGAGACAGACCCGCTCACCCCGCTCAAGCTCAAAGCTCACCCCCTCCAGGAGGGGCGGATGGCCATAGGAGAGGGTGAGGGAGCGCAGACTGACGAGTGGCATGGGCCTTCAATCGCTCCGCTTGAGGAGGGACGCCAGGTCACCAAAGGGTTTGTGCGTGGCGGTCTTGGTGGTAGCCGAGGGCCCACCACCGGCGCGGCCAGCGGCGATGGCGGCCAGGTGTTCCTCGTACCGCTGGTGCTCGTTGTCGTGGCAATAGAGGCAGAGGAGTTCCCAGTTGCTGCCGTCCGCCGGGTTGTTGTCGTGATTCATGTCCTTATGGTGAACCGTCAACTCCCGCAGATTTTCGTTGCCAAAGTGGCGGCCACACCGGCCACAGACCCAGGGATAGAGTTTGAGGGCCTGGTCGCGATAGCCCAGGGCCCGCTCATCGCGGGCCTGGCGAGCCGTGGCCACGACCTGGTCAAGCTTACCGAGGTCAATTTGCTTGCCCGTGAGGGCATGTCTGGGGTTACTGGGGTCGGTCATGGCATCCTCCGGGCGAAGCTAATAGGCTAGCCCGGCAAGATTAGAACAAATGACCGCCTCGTGCCTAACCGAACGCGGCAATCCCGGTCCGGGGCTGCCGCCCGGCCCGGGCTAAGCGGGCGCTTCTCAGTCCTCCGGCACCCGCACCGCCAGGACATCACAGTGGGCGCCGTTGAGGACACTGCGGGCGGTGGAGCCCAACAGGACCGCCAAACCGTGGCGCCCGTGGCTGCCGACCAGGATGAGGTCCGCCCCCAGTTCCTCGGCGACCCGCAGGGTGGTGTGGCCCGTGTTGCCGATCTCGACATGGCAATCCCCCTCGGCCACTCCCAGGCGCTCACCCAAGGTCGCCATCTGACGGGAGGCAACATCCAGCAATTCCTGCTCCAGGTCGAAGCCCTCCGGGAGCACCAGGTCGCCGGAATAGGCCATGGGCAGATACTCCACCACATGCAGCAGGCTCAGACGCGCCCCGCACAGGTCGCGCAACGCGACTGCGCGGGCGATCAGGTTCTCGGATTGGGCGGAGAAATCCACCGCAGTCAGGATGAGTGAATACTGGGATACGGACATGATGAGCCCCTCGATTTTGTCCCTTTGCGACCTTTATTATAGTCCCGGATTAAGGGGGTCGAGGTAAGACCCCAACCCGCCGTAACCGCCGTAACGAGAGCGCCACCCATGCCGACCCTGACCGACCCGCAAAACTCACCCTTCGACCTCGACCAGCCGGAGGCCTATCAGCGCTGGCGCCAGGCCAAGCTGGAGGCCCACCCGACGCAGGTGGAAGACCTGATCGTCGAGGTCCAGGACCCCCGCCAACTCACGCCCACCGAGCACGGCGCCATTCTCGACCGCTGTCGCCGCGCCAACATGGCCATCTATGTCAGCGGGTTGGGCGACGACCCGGACAAGGACATCATCCGGGCCCTGGGCGAGCAGTTTGGCCTGCGCCGCCTGGATCACAACGCCGGTGCAGACGAGGATGCCATCACCTCCCTCAAGGTGCAGACCGACGACCGCCACGCCGGCTACATTCCCTACACCACCCGACCCATCGCTTGGCACACGGATGGTTATTACAACCGGCCCGAGCGCCAGATCCATGGCCTGCTGCTGCACTGCGTCCACCCCGCCGCCAGTGGCGGGGATAATGACCTCCTCGACCACGAGATGGCCTACCTCGCCCTGCGGGACCGGAACCCCGACTATGTCCAGGCCCTCATGCACCCGCGGGCCATGACCATCCCCGCCAATTTGGCCGGGGGGGAAGACGGGCGCCCGGAACAGCCCGGCCCCGTCTTCTCGGTGCGACCGGATGGCCGCCTGCACATGCGTTACACGGATCGTAAGCGCAACATCGCCTGGCGCGATGATCCCCTGACCCAGGAGGCCGTCATTGGCCTGAAGGAGATCCTCGACAGTGGCCTGGCGGCCCACTTCCACGCCCGACTGGAGCCCGGCTGGGGGCTCATCTGCAACAATGTGCTGCACACCCGCACCGGCTTCGAGGAAGGCCAGCCCCCCCGGCTCCTCTATCGTGCCCGCTATTACGATCGGCTGAGGGGGACTTGAGCCGCGACCTGCTGGCCAGCAGACGCCCAGGCCGACCTGAGGCTGTTGGTATTCCCAGCGCAGGTTGAGGTTGAGCTTCGGCACGAGACGGGAGGGCCGGGTGGGGGCTGG
>JBGAUK010000038.1:0-28654 GCA_044228695.1 Chromatiaceae bacterium
AGGGGGGTGACGTTGACGATAATCCCGCAGCGGGCATAGGTGCTCTTACCCAGGCAGATGACCAGGACGTCGCGGGGGATGCGCAGATACTCGACGGTACGGGCCAGGGCGAAGGAGTTCGGGGGGATCATGCAGACATCGGATTTGAGATCCACGAAGCTGTTGGCGTCGAAGTTCTTGGGATCGACGATGGCGGAGTTGATGTTGGTGAAGATCTTGAATTCATCGGCGCAGCGGATATCGTAGCCGTAGCTGGAGGTGCCGTAGGAAATGAGCCGGTCGCCGGCGGGAGATTCCCGCACCTGACCGGGTTCGAAGGGCTCGATCATGCCCATTTCCGCGACCATGCGGCGAATCCAGCGGTCGGCTTTAATGGCCATGGGGACTCATCTCCAGAAAAGCCGCGGCGCCGGGCGGCAGGGTTACAGCGCCTGGGCGGACCTGACAGCCGCCCCTTGATGCCAACGTCACTTCCCCGGCCGCACCAGACCGATGAGCCCGACCTCTTCCAGGGCTTCCATCATCAGACGCCGCACGCAGCCAGCGTCCTCGCATTGCCGGGCGATCTCCACCAATTCACGCGCCTTGGCGCGGCTGAAGTTGCGCACCACCCACTTGACCCGGAGCAGGCTGCCGGCGCTCATGCTCAGGGAATGCACCCCCATGCCGATAAGGAGCGGCACGGCCAGGGGATTGCCGGCCATCTCGCCACAGATGCTGACCTCGCGATGATGGGCGCGGGCGCCGGCCACCACCAGTTCCAGGGCCTTGAGCACGGCGGGGTGAAGTTCATCGAAGAGCTTGGCGACGTGGGAATTATTGCGGTCCACCGCCAGCAGGTACTGGGTGAGGTCGTTGGTGCCCACGGAGAGGAAATCGACCCGGCGCGCGAGGGCGTCGATCAGATAGACCGCCGCCGGCACCTCGATCATGACGCCCAGTGGCGGCATCTCGATCTCATGGCCATCTTCCCGCAACTCATCGCGGGCGCGGCGAATCAGGCGCTTGGCCTCGTCCACCTCCCCAACCGAACTGATCATGGGCAACAGGATTTGCAGGTTGCCCAGGCCCAGGTTGGCGCGCAGCATGGCGCGGACCTGGGTGAGGAAGATGTCCGGGTGATCCAGGGTAATGCGAATACCCCGCCAGCCCAGAAAGGGATTGGACTCCTCGATCGGAAAATAGGGCAAGGGCTTGTCGCCCCCGATGTCGAGGGTACGAATGGTCACCGGGCGGGGATGGAAGGTCTCCAGCACCTGCCGGTAATTGCTGTACTGCGATGCCTCCCCGGGGAAACGGTCCCGCACCAGGAAGGGCAACTCGGTGCGATAGAGGCCAATGCCGTCGGCCTGCTCGATACCGATGGGGCGATTTTCCGATACCAGGCCGCTGTTCAAAAAGAGGGGCACGGTATAGCCGTCGGGGGTCTCCGAGGGCAGAGGCCGTAAATTCTCCAGTTCGTTGGTGAGGGCCAGGTCGTCATCGCGGAGACGTTGATATTCCGCCCGCACCACCGGGCCGGGGGCAAGATAGACGCGACCCCGGTAGCCATCGACCACCACCTCCTTGCCCTCCAGGCGACCCACCGGCAAATCGGCCACGCCCATGGCGACGGGCACACCCAGGCCCCGGGCAAGGATGGCGATATGGGAGGAACTGGAGCCCTTGATCGAGACGATACCCGCCAGGGATTCACGGGGCACGGCGGCGAGCTGCATGGCGCTGATCTCCTCGCCCACCAGGATGGTATCCGGCCCATAGGCGATGTGCCGGGGTTCCACATTCTGCAGGTGCATCAGGATGCGCCGCCCCAGGTCGCGCACATCCGAGGCGCGCTCGCGCAGATAGGGGTCATCCATGGCCTGGAAGACGCGGGCATGCTCGGCGATGACCTGGCGCAGGGCGCCCGGTGCCCAGTTGCCGGCCCGGATCTGTTCCACCGTGCCATCGAGCAGGATATCGCTCTCCAACATGAGGCGCCAGGCATCGAAGATGGCGCGATCCTCCGGGCGCAGGGACCGAGCGGAACGCTTGGCAAAATGCTCGATCTCCCGCACCACGGCAGCGACGGCGGCGCGGAAGGCCGCCTCCTCCTGGGCGGGGTCCCGCGCCACCCGGTCGGGTACCGCATCCAGATCCGCCAGGGGATAGACCACGACCGCCGTGCCGATGGCGATGCCGGGCGATGCCGCCAGGCCTTGGAGAAAACGATTGGGCAGGTCCTCCGCCCCCTGCAGGCGGGCCAACTCGCCACTGGCGCGGGCATGGGTGATGGCCCCCGCCAACTGCGAGGCGATGGTGACCACCAGGGTGACTTCGTCATCCCCGAAGCGGCGCGCCTCGCGGTGGCGCAGGACCAGGACCCCCAGCACCCGCCGGTTCTGGATGATGGGCACGCCCAGGAAGCCCCGGTAGCGTTTCTCCCCCGTCTCGTGGATGAACATGTAACGGGGGTGTGTGGAGGCGTCGTCCAGGTTCACCAGCTCGGCACGCTCGCTGACCAAGCCGATCAGGCCCCGGTTCAGCGGCAGTCGCACCCGTCCGACCGCGGAGCGGTTGAGGCCATCGGTGGCCTGCAGCACATGCTCGCGCTTGTCGAAGTCACTGAGATAGACGGAGCAGACATCGGCACCGACGGTCTTCTTGACCCGACGAACGATGATGGCCAGGGCCTTTTCGAGATCCGGGGCCTCGTTGACCTCTTGGACGATACGGAGAAGTTGCTCCAGCATGAAAACAGCATCCGGAAAAAAGGCGCCATGGCGGGGAAATTAGTCAAGGACAATGGCGACGTGGGCTGCGCGCGCCAAGCCTGGCTAATCCGTGGAAAATTTACATCTCAAGGCGTGAGAGCGCTTGACGAAGGCATCCCGCTCGGTCAGGGCTCACGCCCAGCACCCCTCGGCCGTTACAACATCGGATTCTGGTCTAGCCGGGTCAGGGGCCAATGCCGCTCGGGTACCCCTTCCGGATAGAGCAGGGGGCTCAACTCATCCAGGGCCTGTTCGTAAACATGGCGCTTGAAATAGACCACCTCGCGCAGGGGCTGCCAGTAACGCACCCAGCGCCAGCCATCGAATTCCGGCTTACGGCAACGGTCGAGGCAAAAGGCATCCTCGCCGCAATCCACCCGCAACAGGAACCAGCGCTGTTTCTGACCAATGCAGATGGGGCCGCAGTGGTGCCGGATAAAACGCTTAGGCAGGCGATAGCGTAACCAGCCCCGGGTGCTGCCGAGCAGGGTCACCTGATGGGGCTGCAACCCCACCTCCTCCTCCAGTTCGCGAAACATGGCATCCAGCGGGGATTCCTCGGTGCGGATGCCACCCTGGGGAAACTGCCAGGCATTCTGACCAATGCGCCGGCCCCAGAAAAGCTGGCGCTCGGCGTTGCACAGAATGATGCCCACGTTTGGGCGAAAACCTTCCGGATCGATCACGGTGGCTACCCTGGCTGAAGTTGTTCCAATTGTCCATGGAATCCGCAACCTGAGCAACCGCCTTGGGGGCCATCCATTTCGGGACGCAAAATCGCTGTCATTTCGCTACTTGCTGGCGATCGCGCCAGCCAGCCAGCCGGCCTGGGACCGCCAGGCCAGGCTATTTCACCCCGGCCCGCGGGAGGGTCTCCCCGGCCAATTCGACCGCCATCAGGGCGTCATAGTTGCCATCCGGCGCCAGTTGGTAGCCCCGGACCGCGCGGCGGGCCGCGTAAAACTGGTCCTCGTACCAGAGGGGGATATAGGGTAGGTCCGCCAGGATCAGGGCCTGGATCTGACGGTACAGCCCCGCCTGCCTCCCCAGGTCTGGCTCGGCCCGGGCGGTCTCGATCAAGCGATCCACTTCCGGGTTGCGGTAACGGCCACGATTGGCCCCCTCCGGCGGCGCCGAGGCACTATGGAAGACGTAGCGGAAGATGTCCGGGGTGCGGATACCGACCCAGGTCAGGCCATAGAGCTGAAAGCGACCGGCCTTGATGTCGCCAAAGAAGGTCCCCCAGTCGTAGCTCTGGATACGTGCCTCGATGCCCACCCGCGCCAACTGGGCCTGGATGATGGTGGCGAAGCGGATGCGGAAGGGATCGCTGGAGGTCTTGTAGCTCAGGCGCAGGGGCCGATCCGGACCATAGCCGACCTCCGCCAGCAAGGCGCGGGCACGCTCCGGGTCGAAGACCGGCGTGACGAGATCCGGGCTGGCGGCCCAATGTTCCGGCGGGAACAGGCCTGTCGCCAGTCGGCCATCGCCTTGGAGGAGGTAGCGCAGGATCTCCTCGCGGTCGATGGCATGCGCCAGGGCCTGACGCACCTGCGGCAGGCCCGTCACCGGGTCCTCCAGATTGAAGCCGAGATAGGAGAAGTTGACCCCCGGCGCCCTTTCCACGCGGACCTCGTCCCGTCCGCGCAGATAGCCGATCAACTCCGGCGACAGGTCGTTCTGCAAGAGGTCGATCTCGCCGCGCAGCAGCTTCATGACCCGGACATTGGGGTCCTTGACCGCCAGCAGTTCCAGGATCTGCCCATCCCGTTGGCGCCTCAGGACCAGCCGGCCCGGCTGGGGCCAGGTCTCGAAGCGCAGGGGCCCGCTGCCCACCGGCGCCACCGCGAAGGGGTGCCCCGACTGGATCAGGGCCGCCGGCAGGATGCCCATGCCTAGATAGGCGGGAAAAAGGGGATCGGGCTCCCGCAGATGGAAATCCAGACGGTCCGGCCCCTCGGTGGTGATTGCTGTGATGATCGCCAGGGTGGCCCGGTGGGGCGAGGCGGTCGCGGGGTCCCGCACCGAGTCAAAGGTGGCCTTGACATCCGCGCTGGTCAAGCGGCTACCGTCGCTGAAGGCTCGCCCTTCCTCCCCCAGGGTAAAGCGGTAATGGGTGGGCGACAGCGCCTCCCAGCGCGCCAGTTCGGGCGCGGGCAGAGACTCGGCGTCAAAGGTCGTCAGGCGGCGATAGAGGAGACGGTTGACCCGCTCGGAGGTGGCATCGGTGGCCAGCCGCGGGTCCAGGTTACGCGGGGGGCCCGCCAGGCCCATGCGGATGGGGAGTTCGCCCGCCTCGCACCCGCAGCCAACCATCGCCAGGACCAGCAGGCAGGCCAGCCTGAGGCGGGCCGGCGGCGCATGGCCCTGGACCCCCGCGCGCCGCCGCCAGCACGACATCACCAATGCCGATAGGGATGCTTGGCCAGATTGACGTTGAAGTAACGGGCATCATCCGACACCTCCTGGCCGACCCAGTCGGGCATGACAAAGGCTTCGTCTTCCGCCGACAACTCGATCTCCGCCATCACCAGACCCGCGTTCTCGCCGGCGAAGACATCCAGCTCCCAGACATGCCCATCGAGGGGGATGCGATGCCGGACCTTATCGATGGGCGGCAGGGCCGCCAGATCGCGAAGCATCTCCTCGGCGTCCACCACCGGGATAGGGTATTCGTATTCACTGCGGGTCACGCCCCGCGACTCCCCCTTGATGGTCAGAAAGGCCCGATCGCCCTTGACCCTGACCCGCACCGTCACCTCCGGGCTGCTGGCGAGATAACCCTGCATGATGTGGGACTCGGAGGCCACCTGGCCGCGCCAGGCATCGCCTTCGACTAGAAACTTGCGCTCAATTTCAACGGGCATGATTCGGACGGACTCCATAATGATGGGGAAAAGAATGAAGGGTAAAGACGGCCACCGCCAAGGCCGGCGGCCGGGCGGGCGGTGCCGGATGACCCGGCATCAGGGCCGCTCGAACACCGCCATGGACTCCAGATGGGCCGTGTGCGGAAACATGTCCATGGCCCCCGCCTCCAGCAGCCGATAGCCCAAGCCATTGACCAGACGCTCGGCATCGCGGGCCAGGGTGGCGGGAAAACAGGACACGTAAACTAGCCGCCTGACGCCCAGGGCTGGCAGAAAATCCAGGACTTGCAGAGCGCCGGTCCGAGGCGGGTCCAGCAGGGCCTTGTCGAAGCGGTCGCCCGCCCAAGGCATGGCCACGTTGGCGCCATAAAGGTCGGCGACCTGAAAAGTCGCGTTCTCGATGCCGTTGGCCTGGGTATTGCGCCGGGCGCGTTCGACCAGGCCGGCGTCGCCCTCCACCCCGACAACCGCGCCCGCGCGGCGCGCCAGGGGCAGGGTAAAGTTACCCAGGCCACAGAAGAGATCCAGCACCCGTTCATCCGGCCCGGGATCGAGCAGGTCCACCGCCCGCCGCACCATGAGGCGGTTCAATTCCAGATTGACCTGGGTGAAGTCGGTGGGCTCGAAATGAATCTGGACCCCGAAGTCCGGCAGGCTGTAATGGAGATCGACCGCCTGGCCCGGCAGGGGGCGGACGGTCTCAAGGCCGCCCTCCTGGAGGTAGACCCGCACCTGGTGCGCGGCCGCGAAGGTCTCTAGACTCGCCAGGTCCGCCGCGGAGGGGGCCGCGAGCACCCGAAATACCAGGACGCAGGGCCCCTCGCCCTTGGCGATCTCGATCTGAGGCACCTGCTCGCGGATGCTCAGCCCGTCCACCAACTCCGCCAGGGCTTGAATCCGCTCACCCACATCCGGGTGCAGCACCTCGCAACGACTCAGGTCGGCGAGAAAGCCCGAGCCCCGCTCCCGAAAGCCCACCAGGGTTTTGCCCTTCTTGGCCACATAGCGCACCCCCACCCGCGCCTTGCGGCGATAGCCCCAATGCCCCGCCGCCAGGGGTGGCAGCCAGCGCTCCGGCGCGACCCCGCCGATGCGGCGCAGCACATCCGCCAGGATCTCCTGCTTCATGGTGATCTGGGCCTCCGGGGCCTGATGTTGCAGGCTACAACCGCCGCAGACCCCAAAGTGGGGGCAGAGCGGTGCCACGCGCTGGGGCGAGGCCTCCAGCACCTCCACCACCCGACCCTCGTCGAAATGGCGCTGCAACCGGGTGTAGCGGAAGCGGACCCGCTCCCCCGCCAGGGCGCCATCCACAAAGACGGCCTTGCCCTCGATCCGGGCCAGCCCCCGGCCCTCGTGGGTCAGAGACTCGATCATCACCTCGACGGGTTCCGCCGGCAGGGGTTTGCGTTTCGATTTCGACAAGGTCGCTCCAAATCCCTATCCAGGGTGTGTCCGCCGGCGCCAAGCGCCAGGGCGCGCCGCTGCTCAATAAATAAGGCGGCGGGCCCGAGGAACCGCAGCCATGAACCGGGTCGCCGACGGGCCTCAGCCTTCGTTCAGATAGCTCAGGCTGGCGACGGTGAAGGGCTGGGGCTGGATGCCCAACAGGGGGTAGACGCTCGCATCCGCGCAGACATTGCCCTCCAGCAGCATGGTGATCTGGTCACGCGTGATGGGGAACCAGGGGAAGCGATCGAAGAGGGCGGCGGCCGTCTTGACCCCCAAGGCGGGGGCCGGCAGCATCATTTTGCGCTTGCCCACCGCGGCGGCGATGGTCTCCAGAATCTCCCGCCAGCTTTTCGGTTCCGGCCCGCACAGTTCGAAGCTACGACCCTCGGTCTCCGGCCTGGCGAGGGCCCGGACGAAGGCCTGGGCCACGTCCTCCACCGCCACGGGGGCGAGCTGGAAACTACCCGCCCCCATGGGCAAGAGGCCCGGGTAGAACAACGGCGCCGGCAGCGGGCTATCGATAATGTCCCGGCGCAACTGGGTACAGAACTCCATGCGGTCCTGGGGCCTGCCGAAGATGACGGAGGGCCGGAAGATGGTCCAGCGCAGGCCCGAGGCCTTGACCGCCTCCTCCGCCCAGAACTTGGTGCTTTGGTAGGCCGTGCCATCCGGCTTGACGCCATTGGCGCTCATGAGCAGGAACCGGCTGACGCCCTTCAGGTTGCAGGCGGAGAGGGTCAGGGCAACGCCGCGGGACTGGAGACCCTCGAAACTGATGCCGCGCGCGGGAAATTCTCGCAGTATGCCAATCAGATAGATGACGGCATCGGCACCCGTGACGCACTGGGTCACCGCCGCCAGGTCTTCCACATCGCCCAAGACCACCTCGCAGCGATCCAGGGGCAGGCCATGGCCACTCTCGGGGTGGCGCATCAGCAAGCGCGGCACATGGCCGGCCGCGATCAGCGCCGGCACGATATGGGAGCCGACAAATCCGGTGCCACCGATCAAGCTGACTTTCATGCGCATTATTCTCCAGTCTGTTGACCTGGACCGGGACCACGCCAGGTTGTGTCAATGACAAGGCTGATCGGAGCACCAGCCCGGTGGGTTGACGCCAGACGCGCCGGGGCGGGGCTGGCATGGCCCCTGGCTAGGCTAGCGATCAGACGGTATCATACTGAAATCAGGCCTTCCCCGGAGAGATCAATCCCATGGGCACCGTCGTCGAACTTTATGAAGCCCTGGCCAGCGCGCCGGACGACCGAGCCCGGGCGCGCCTCATCGCCGAGGCCTTCGAGCGTCTTGACGAGCGCTACCCTCACCTGCCTGACCTGGCGACCCAGCAGCACCTGCGCGAAACGGAGCTGCGGCTCCTGAAAGAGATCGAACAATTGCGCGGCGAGGTCAGGACCGACATCGAGCAATTGCGCGGCGAGGTCAGAATTCAGATCGAACAACTGCGCGGCGAGATCAAGACCGACATCGAGCAGTTGCGCGGCGAGGTCAAGACCGACATCGAGCAACTGCGCGGCGAGGTCAGGACCGCCATCGAGCGCAGCCGCAACACTCTGCTGATGTGGCTCATTCCCCTCATGTTCGCCCAGGTTGGCGCCATGGCGGCGCTGGTCAAACTCCTCTAGGCGCGGGCAGAACCCCAACCGGTCAGGGGTTGCGCACAGACCTCCCTGCCCCGGCCGCCGCTGTCATAGGCATAAGTCGGCATTCCCACGGCCCGCCGGGGGCTGGCCGTCGCATGGCCACCCTCCCCGCCGTCCCTCCCCTGCGCCAGCGCCAGGACATCAATTACTCTTCAAGGTTGCCAATGCCCCCAAGGCCCGACGGCGGGCGAAATCGTGTTCCACCAGGGGCTCGGGATAGTCCACCCCAAGGCGAACGCCGGCGGCGGCGAGGCTGGCCGGGTTGGCGGCGAAGGGGGCGTAAAGGTCCTTATCAGACAGGCGGCGCAGTTCCGGCAGCCAGCGGCGGGCGTAGTCGCCGTGGGGGTCGAATTTCTTGCCCTGGAGCACGGGATTGAAGATCCGGAAATAGGGGGCGGCGTCGGCGCCGCAGCCGGCGACCCATTGCCAACCGCCGGCGTTGTTGGCGAGATTGGCGTCCACCAGGGTGTCCCAGAACCAGTCCTGACCCTGTTGCCAGGGCACTAGCAGATGCTTGACTAGGAAGGAGGACGTCACCATGCGCACCCGGTTGTGCATCCAGCCGGTGTGCCAGAGCTCCCGCATGCCGGCATCCACCAGGGGATAGCCGGTCTGGCCACGGGTCCAGGCCCGGAAGGCCTCTCCGTCATCCTGCCACGGAAAATCCGCGAAACGGGGGTTGAAGGGCTGCTCCGGTAGCTGGGGCCAGTGATGGAGTAGGTGATGGCAGAACTCGCGCCAACCCAACTCCCGCAGATAGGCATCCCCGCCCCGAGTGGTGGCGGCGTCCGTGGCCTGGACCGCGCGCACGGCCTGCCAGACCTGGCGCGGCGAGATCTCGCCGAAGTGCAGATGGGGGGAGAGGCGGGAGGTGCCGCGCCGGCCCGGCTGGTCACGGCCGGTCGCGTAGCCTAACAAGGGCTCCTCGCAGAAGGTCTCCAGCCGCAAGCGAGCGCCGGCCTCGCCCGGCTGCCACTGCTCCCGCAGACCCGCGGCCCAATCGGGCGTCTGGGGCAGCAGTTGGAGGCTATCGAGTTCCAGACCGGTCACCTCGGGTGGGGTTGGCGCCAGACGCGCCGGGGCGGGCAGCGGAACCTCGGGCTCCGGGAGCCGCAGGCAGGCCTTCCAGAAGGGGGTGAAGACCCGGAAGGCCTCGCCGGCACCGGTACGGACCTGCTCGGGCTCCTGGAGCAGGCGGCCGCGAAAACGGCGTATCTCCAGGCTCCCGCCCAGTTCCCGCCAGAGGTGCTCCTCCAAGGCGGCCTGGGCGGGCTCATGGCTGCGGTGGAAATAGAGGGCCCGCGCCTGGCATTGACGGGCCAGGTTGGTGATAACCTCCAGACTATCGCCACGCCGGATGACCAGGCGGCTGCCCAGGCCGGCCAAATCCGCGGCCAGGGCGGCCAGACTGTGATGCAACCACCAGCGACTGGCGGCCCCGGATCGCCATTTCCCAGGCGTCGTCTCATCGAGAATAAAGAGGAGAATGAGGGGGGCGCCGCTCGCCACCGCCGCCCGTAGGGGGGCATGGTCGGCAAGCCGCAGATCGTCGCGATACCAGAGGATGACGGGGGGCGGTGACATGGGACTCCGGGCTGTCTGAGGATTATGAGGTCGGAACGGGCCGCTGGGTTACCTAGAGCGACCCCAGGCATTCGCCCAGGCGCCGCAGCGCCAGGTTGAAGTCCGTGCCCAGGACCCGGGCGCCGGCCGCCTGGATTAGCTGGGGCCAAAGGTCCGCGGCGGCACCGCCCACCAGGACCGGCACGGGCGTCAAGGCCACCAGGGTCGCGACTTGTCGTGCCAAGGTCTCCGGCTCGGCCCGGGCGGAGACTGAGAGCACCACTACTCGCCCGGCGGCGATCTGCACGGCGGCAGCGATCTCGGCCTCGGGGACATCCGCCCCGAGCATGACCAGGCGATAGCCCTGACCTGCTGCGGCCAGGGCGAATTGGAGCAGGCCCAGATCGTGATACTCCCCGGACGGGCAAGCAGCGACCAGTCGGGGCCCCTGGGACAGGGCGTTCAGGTGGTGGAAGCGGACCCCCAGCTTGTTGCGCAGGAAATTCGAAAAGAAGTGCTCCCGGGCGATGCTGGCCTCCTGGTCGGGCCACTCGGCGCCCAGGCGCTCCAACACCGGGCGCGTGAGGTACTGGGAGACCCGATCAATAGGGTACAGCGACAGGGCATCGTTGTAGATGGTATCCAGGGCGAGGGTGTCGAACTGACGCGCCCCCGCCAACATGCCCTCCACATAGCCCGGCCAGGGGTCCCCGATCTGGACCGAGGCCGGCGCGGGCTCCGGGGCCCGGGGCGGCGCCATACCGGGTGCCGCGTCCGCGGCGGTCTCGCGCTCCTCGGGTGCCAGGAGCGACCCCGCTTGACCCACGGCCACCCCTCGCTCCAGGAGCGCCACGACCTGGCGGACCCGGTCCACGTCCCCATCCGTATAGAGTCGATGGCCCTTGTCGGTACGGGTCGGGTGGAGGATACCGTGGCGCCGCTCCCAGGCCCGCAAGGTCACCGCCGGCACCCCCGTGAGGCGGGAGACGGTACGAATCGGATAAAGCCCCGGCCGGTGCGGCCCCCGCTCAATGCTCTCCCCTTCCCAGCCCTCGCTCATCACCCGCCACCTGCTGAAGCCGTATTCATGACCCGCTGTCCTGGCACCCCTCGGTTAACCACCCTCTTGCGCCTCGGCGCCCTGGGACCCACAAAAGGCTTGCCGCAAAGGGTTTTAATGTTATACCATAATTATACAAATATTGTACAATCCTGTTACGCGATAGGCAGCCGCCATGATCAGCATGAACCACTTGGAGTTACCCCCCTTCGAAAGCAGCCAGATTGCCGAACGCGCCCGTGAGCGCGTAGCGCCAGGGGCCATGATGGAGCTGGAACTGGACCTCCAGTTCGAGACCGCCGACGTGACCTGCCGCGACAGCCGGGTCATCCGCAAGTCCAACCTCTGGCGGGACTTCTTTCCCGGAGACCTGGATAGGCAACTCCTGGGTCTCCCGGTGGGCGAACGGGTCGAGGCCACCTTCGGGCCCGGCACTCTCACGGATTACCAGGAGGGGGAGTGCTTCAGCGCCCCCCGCACCGCCTTCCGCACCCGCAAAATCGCGCGCCGGGACCTGGAGCCGCGCCTGGGGCGCTTCTATCCCCGGGGCTTCCTGGCGGGGCAGCGGGGGCTCTTTTCCGAAGATCGCCGGCCCTTGCGGGTGACGGGGTTGTCGGAGCAGCGCATCGACATCGACAGCCGCCATCCGCTGGCGGGGGTTTCTCCGCGGCTCGGGGTCAGGGTCCTGAGTAGCTGGCAGGCGGGCGCGGAACATGGGGGCATGTCTAACGATATCGCCCTGCTCGCGGCGGGTGAAGGACCCGGTATGCAACTACCTCTGCCCACTGGGACCAGCGATTTCTGGTATCCCGAGGCCATGGGCCGCCTGGACAGCCGCGCGGACGAGGTCTTTTACGAACGCACCCGCCTAGTCCACCACCTCGACAGCCATTGCCGCGACCAGATCGAGCGGCTCTACGGGTCGCTGATTCCCCCGGGTGGCCAGGTCCTGGACCTCATGTCGAGCTGGGTCTCCCATCTCGACCGCATCGATCCCTCCTGCCGGGTGACGGGGCTGGGCATGAATCGGGCCGAGCTGGAGGCCAATCCCCGCCTGGCCGAGCGGGTCGTCCGGGATCTGAACCAAGAGCCGAGCCTGCCCTTCGCCAAGGCCCAATTCGACGCCGTGGTCTGCACCGCATCCTTTGAGTATTTGACCGAGCCACGCAGGATGGTGGCGGAGATCGCCCGGGTGTTGAAGCCAGGCGGTTACTGTATCATCGCCTTCTCCGATCGCTGGTTTCCCACCAAGGCCATCCAGGTCTGGACCGAGATTCACCCCTTCGAACGCCTGGGATACGTCCTTGCCAGCCTGATGAGCGATGAGCGCCTGGACCACTTCAATACCTTCAGCCGCCGCGGCTTGCCCCGGCCCGAGGACGATGCCCGCGCCGGCGAACTGGAGTTGTCCGATCCCCTGTTCGCGGCTTGGGCGCGGCGCCGACCCGAGCATTGATCAATTGGGGCACCAACCACGATGAAATATCTCTCCGAGTCCGATTACCCCCACGGCCAGGTGGCCAGAACCGGCATCCTCCTGGCCAATCTGGGCACCCCGGATGCCCCGGATCGGGTCTCGGTACGCCGCTACCTGAAGGAATTTCTGTGGGACCCCCGGGTCGTGGAGATGTCCCGGCCCCTCTGGTGGCTGATTCTGAACGGCATCATCCTCAATACCCGCCCCCAGCGGTCGGCCCACGCCTACGCCAGCGTCTGGAGCGAGGAGGGTTCGCCCCTGCTGGCCATCTCCCAGGCCCAGCACCAGCGGCTGGCGGAGGTGATGGGCCCGGATATCCGGGTGGAACTCGCCATGCGCTACGGCCGCCCCGCCATCGCCAGCGGCCTCGAGGCCCTGCGACGGGCCGGGACGCGAAGAATCCTGGTGCTGCCGCTTTATCCCCAATACTCGGGCACCACCACCGCCAGTATCTTCGATACCGTCACCGCCGAAATTCGCCGGTGGCGCTGGATACCCGAGCTGCGCTTCGTGAACCAGTATCACGACGATGCCGGCTATATCCAGGCCCTGGCGGATTCGGTCCAGGCCTTTCAGGAGACCAACGGCCGCCCGGACCAGCTCATCATGTCCTTCCATGGCCTGCCCCAGGCCTATTGCGAGGCAGGTGATCCTTATTATTGCCATTGTCAGAAGACAGCGCGGCTCCTGGCCGAGCGCTTGCAACTCTCCAGCGCGGACTACCAGGTGACCTTCCAGAGCCGGCTGGGGGTCAAGGCCTGGCTCAAACCCTACACCGACGAGACCCTGAAGGCCCTGCCGGCTCAGGGCGTGCGCCGGGTACAGGTTATTTGCCCCGGCTTCAGCGCCGACTGCCTGGAGACCCTGGAGGAAGTAGCCATGGAAAACCGGGATTTCTTCCTGGGGGCGGGCGGCGAGTCTTATCAGTACATCCCCTGCCTCAACGACGGCGCGGGGCACATCCGCTTCCTGCGCGACCTGATCGAGCGACACCTTCAGGGCTGGGAGCGGGTCACCGGCGGTGACCCCGCCACCCTGACCCGGGCCCAGGCCCTCGGTGCCAAACACTGAGCGCGGCCCTTATCCATACCCCCATTGGCCTGATCACGACCCTCTGCCCAACCACCCCCGGAGCCCCGACATGACCGCCCCCGAAGCCCCCTACACGGTTTCCGATTATCTCGTCCAACGGCTCCAGGAGATCGGGATCGAACACGCCTTCGGGGTGCCGGGCGACTACACCCTGGACTTCCTGGATCACCTGGTAACCAGCCCCATCGCCTGGGTTGGCAACTGCAATGAGCTGAACGCGGGCTACGCCGCCGATGGCTATGCCCGGGTCAAGGGCGCGGGGCTGGCGGTCGTCACCTATGCCGTGGGCGGCTTCAGCATCCTGAACGCCGTGGCGGGTGCCTACGCGGAGCATGTCCCCCTGGTGGTCATCAGCGGCGCCCCGGCGATGGCGCGCCGGCAGAGTGGCGCCCTGGTCCACCACCTGGCGGGGGATCACGAGATGCAGTTGGCCATCTATCGCAAGCTGACGGTGGACTGCGCCCTGCTCTCCAGCCCCCGCTCGGCCCCGGATGACATCGACCGGGTCCTAACGCAATGTCTGTCCTGGAAACGGCCTGTCTATCTGGAGCTCCCCATGGACGTGGCGCAGATGCCCTGCCGGCGGCCGGAGCCCATCGGCTTCCAGGTCGAGAAGGTCTCGGAACCCCTGACCCTGGATGAGTGCGTGGCGGAGGTGGTGGCCCACCTGGATCAGGCCAAACATCCCGCCATCCTGGTGGGCACCGAGATCTCGCGCTTTGGCCTAGGCCCGGCCGTGCTGCGACTGATCGAGCGGATCGAGCTGCCCTATGCCATGACCGTCAGTGCCAAGGGTTGCCTGCCAGAGCTGCATCCCCAGTGCCTGGGCATCTATCAAGGTGGGTTGGGCCGCCCCGAGACCCAGGCCCAGATCGAGTCGTCGGATTGCCTGATCGAGCTTGGCGTCTGGCTAACCGACTGGGACACCGGCCTCTACACCTCCAAGCTGGCCCAGCCGGGTTTCGTGCGCGCCAACCTCGACCAGGTGCGCATTGGCCAACACCTCTACCCGGGGGTGCAACTGGCGGACCTGATCCAGGCCCTGACGGATCGGGCGCACCCGCGCCGCTTTCTCGACTCCCACCCGGCCCGCCCCAGTGCCCAGGTCTGCGCCTATGTGGCCGAGCCGGACCGGCCCCTGGCGGCGGGGCGTTTCTATCAGCGGGTGGAGCAGTTCCTGGACGACTCCATGATTCTGGTCTCCGACATTGGTGACGTCATTTGCGCCGTGGCCGACATGCACATCGAGGAGGCCGACAACTTCCTGACCCAGGCCTATTACATGTCCATCGGTTACGCCACGCCCGCCGCCCTGGGCGTCTCCCTGGCGCGACCGGACAAGCGACCCGTGGTCCTGGTGGGCGATGGGGCCTTTCAGATGACGGCCCAGGAGGTCTCGACCCTGCTGCGCCAGGGCTGCCGGCCCATCATCCTGCTGGTCAACAACGATGGCTACCTGATCGAGCGCTATTTGCACCAGGACCAGATCTACAACGATCTGCAACCTTGGCGTTATGCGGAACTACCCCATGTTCTCGGTACGGGCGCCATCACCCGCCGGGTGACCACCGAGGGCGAACTGGAACAGGCCCTGGGCTTGGCCCTGGCCGCCCCCGACCAACTGGTCTTCATCGAGGCCTGCGTCGGACGGGATGCTTCGGACGCCCTCAAGCGCATTGGCGCCACTTATCAGAAAAGCTATCGCAAGGCGAGTTAAGGAGCACGAAACAGCCATGATTGCCCCCGCGCGCATTGCCATCGATTGGGTGGAACAGGGCTACCTGCCCGACCGGCTGATCCGCCAGGGCATCCGCTGGCTGTGCCGTCGCCGCCTGGCGGAGATCGCCGCCGCCGATGGCGAGGCGACGGCCACCGCGGTGCGGGCCTTCATCGACGCCATGGCGGGATCCCCCATCGCCCCCCTGCCCGAACAGGCCAATGCCCAGCATTACGAGGTGCCCGCCGCCTTTTTCGACCAGGTGCTGGGGCCGCGCCGCAAATACAGTTGCTGCTACTGGCCACCGGGGGTGACGGACCTGGCGGCGGCGGAGACCGCCGCCCTCGCCCTGACCTGCGAGCGCGCGGGCGTGGCGGATGGCCAGGCTATTCTGGAACTGGGCTGCGGCTGGGGCAGCCTGACCCTCTGGCTGGCGGAGCATTATCCGGCCGCCCGCATCACCGCCGTCTCCAACGCCCACGCCCAGCGACAGCACATCGAGGCCCTCGCCGCCGAGCGGGGCCTGACCAATATCCAGGTCATCACCGCCGACATGAACGACTTCGATACCACGGAGCGCTTCGACCGGGTGCTGTCGGTGGAGATGTTCGAGCATATGCGCAACTGGGGGGCCCTCTTCGCGCGCATCCAGGGCTGGCTGCGGCCAGGTGGGCGCTTCTTCATGCACATCTTCTGTCACCGCGACCGGCCCTATGCCTTCGAGGATAAGGGCGACGACGACTGGATGAGTCGCTACTTTTTCTCCGGCGGAATCATGCCCAGCGATGCCCTGCCCCTGCGCTTCCAGCAGTCCTTGCGCCTGCTCGACCAGTGGCGCTGGTCCGGCGAGCACTACGAAAGGACCGCCAACGCCTGGTTGGCCAACCTTGACCAGCGCCGCGCCGCCATCCTGCCCATCCTCGCCCGTGCCTATGGCCCGGACCAGGCCGCGCTCTGGTGCCAACGCTGGCGCCTCTTCTTCCTGGCCGTCGCCGAGACCTTCGCCTACGATCGGGGCCAGAGTTGGTGGGTGAGCCATTACCTCTTCGAGCGGCGGGAGCCAGTGGCATGACGGACATCAGCGCCCCGCCCTCCTCCCCGGGCCCGGCCCGGGACCAGCCCTCCTGGGCCCTGAATCTGGTGGCCTTTCAGGCGGGCTGGTGGGCGCTGGTGCTCTCGGCGGCCCAGGGCCAGCCGGAAATCGGGCTGGGGGTAGTAGCCCTGCTCCTGGCCTGGCACCTGGGCCGGGTCCGACCCCGGGGCGCCGAGGCCCTCCTCATTGGCCTGGCGGCCCTCATCGGTTTCGGCTTCGACAGCCTCTTGCTGGTCAGCGGCTGGGTCAGCTTCAGTGGCGGCGACCTGACGGGGGGCCTGGGCCCGGACCTCCCCCCCCTCTGGATGACGGCGCTCTGGGCCAATTTCGCCACCACCCTCAACGTCTCCCTGGTGAGCCTGCAAACCCGACCCGGGCTGGCCGCCCTGTTGGGGTTGGTGGGGGGGCCCGCCGCCTACTGGGGTGGCGCTGCCCTGGGCGCCATGTCCTTTCTCGACCCCACCGCGGGCCTTATCGCCCTGGCCATGGGCTGGGCCATCCTGACCCCGCTCCTGCTGGCCCTTGCCCGCTTGCTGAACGTGGCCATCAGCGACCCCCCCTCTCCCCAACCCTCCCCCACCAGGGGGGAGGGAGCCAGAAAGTGGGGAGCCCGACCCTCCCCCACCGGAGGGGAAGGGAGACAGAAAATGTCAAGCCCAACCCTCCCCCACCGGGGAGGAGGGAGACGGAATGTGCGGAGGAAAGCCCCATGACCCACCCCTTTGACTGGGATATCGCCTTCGTGGCCCTGGCCTGGATGGCGGGCGCCGGTGTGGCGACCTGGCTGGCGAGCCTGGCCCTGCGCAATGTCAGCATCGTCGATAGCCTCTGGGCGGTGATGATCACCCTCGGGGCCTGGGTCTATGCCCTGGCCACGCCCCAGACCGGCCCCCGGGAGACCCTGGTGCTGGTCCTGGCCAGCCTCTGGATGATCCGCCTCTCGGGCTACATCACCTGGCGCAACTGGGGCCACGGCGAGGACCACCGCTACCAGGCCATCCGCGCCCGCAACCAGCCTCATTTCGAGTTTAAGAGCCTGTATCTGGTGTTTGGGCTGCAGGCGGCGCTGGGCTGGATCGTCGCCTGGCCCTTGCTGGCGGCCCTGGCTGGCACGCAACCCCTGGGCCTCCTGGATATGCTGGGTGCCGGGCTCTGGCTCTTTGGCATTGCCTTTGAGGGCATCGCCGACCAGCAACTGGCGCGCTTCAAGGCCGACCCCACCAGCGCCGGCCGGGTCATGGACCAGGGCCTCTGGCGCTTCAGCCGCCACCCCAACTACTTCGGGGAATTCTGCGTCTGGTGGGGTGTCTGGCTGGTTGCCCTGGCCGCGGGCGGCGGCTGGACAATCCTCTCGCCCCTCCTGATGACGGTACTGCTCCTCAAGGTCTCCGGCGTCGCCCTGCTGGAGCAGGATATCGGTGAGCGCCGCCCCGCCTACCGGGATTACATCGCCCGCACCAGCGCCTTCTTCCCCTGGCCACCCCGGCCGGCCAACGCCGCCGGCACCGCCCACCCGGGTGGCACCGCAGGCCCAACCTCCCGCGAGCCTAAATGATGAAACGCCTCCTCTGCTTCCTCACCGCCGGCCTCCTCGCCGGTTGCCAATCCGCTTCCTTGCCGCCCATGACGACGGTTCCCCAGGTGGATCTGGACCGCTTCATGGGCGACTGGTATGTCATCGCCCACATCCCCACCTGGCCGGAACGCAATGCCTGGAACGCTATCGAGTCCTATGCCCGCAACCCGGATGGCAACATCGCCACCACCTTCACCTTCCGCGAGGGTGGCTTCGAGGGCGAGGCCAAGAAGATGACCCCCACCGGCTATGTTACCGACACCCAGAGCAACGCCATCTGGGGCATGCAATTCCTCTGGCCCTTCAAGGCCGACTACCGCATCAGTTACCTGACCCCGGATTACCGCATCACCGTTATCTCCCGCGAGAAGCGCGACTACGTCTGGGTCATGGCGCGGACCCCCGAGATCAGCGCGGCCGAGCGGCAGGCGGTGGATGAGCATCTCCAGGCCCTGGGCTATAAGCTGGCGGAGGTCCGGGACGTGCCCCAGCGGTGGGAAGCCAAGCCGTGAGGATCGCCATCGTCGGCAGCGGCATCGCCGGCCTCACCGCCGCCCATCGCCTGCACCCCGAACATGACATCACCCTCTTCGAGGCTGGGGACCACGTCGGCGGCCATGTCCATACCCATGAGATTAACCTGGGCGGACGGGACTACCGCATCGATACCGGCTTCATCGTCTTCAACGACTGGACCTACCCCAACTTCATCGCCCTGCTGGACGAATTAGGGGTGGCGAGCCAGGCCAGCGACATGAGCTTCAGCGTCTCCTGCGGTCCCAGTGGCCTGGAATACAACGGCGCTACCCTCAACAGCCTCTTCGCCCAGCGCGCCAACCTGCTCAAGCCGCGCTTCTGGGGCATGCTGCGGGACATACTGCGCTTCAACCGCGAGGCTCCCCAACTCCTGGCGGAGGAAGGCAACGAGCTCAGCCTCGGCGACTACCTCACCGCCAACGCCTACGGCCGCCTCTTCCGGGACTACTACATCCTGCCCATGGGCGCCGCCATCTGGTCCACGGACCCGAAGCTCATGCTGGGCTTTCCGGCGCGCTTCTTTATTCGCTTCTTCCTCAACCACGGCCTGCTGGCGGTCAAGGATCGCCCCGTCTGGCGAGTCGTCACGGGCGGCTCCCGGTCCTACGTGGACCGCCTCATCGCCCCCTTCCGGGAGCGGGTGCGCCTCAACTGCCCGGTGATACGCATCGAACGCCAGGAGGACCGGGTCATCCTCCACAGCCCAACGGGAGGCGCCGAGACCTTCGACGCCGTCTTCCTGGGCTGCCACAGCGACCAGGCCCTTGCCCTGCTCGGGGACCCCAGCCCGGCGGAGCGGGAGGTCCTCGCCGCCATCCCTTACCAGCCCAACGAGGCGGTGCTGCACACCGATATCCGCCTGCTGCCTCGCCGGCGCCTGGCCTGGGCGGCCTGGAATTACCTCATGCCCGAGGGACCCGGTGGGCGCCTGGCCCTCACCTATGACATGAACATCCTGCAAGGGCTGGATGCCCCCGAGACCTTCTGCGTCACCCTGAATGCCAGCGAGCGCATCGACCCGGCCAAGGTGCTGGCGCGGGTGCCCTATCACCATCCCCTCTTCACCCTGGAGGGGGCCGCCGCCCAGGCCCGTCAGCGGGAGATCAACGGCACCCGGCGCACCTATTACTGTGGCGCCTGGTGGCGCAACGGCTTCCATGAGGACGGCCTGGTCAGCGCCCTGGCGACCCTGGACCACTTCCGCGCGGATTTTGGCCTGCCACCGGGACCCGAACCGCTCCCCGGGAGCCGCCCCTGATGGAGAGTTGCCTCTACGAAGGCTGGCTGCGCCACCGCCGCTATTCCCCCAAACGGCATGAATTCCGCTACCCGCTCTTTATGCTTTGGCTGGACCTCGGTGAATTGGACCAAGTCTTCCAGGGGCGCTGGCTCTGGTCCACCCGTGGCCCCAACCTGGTCTGGTTCCGCCGCGCCGACTACGGCGGCGACCCGGCCCTGCCCCTGGACGAGGCCATCCGCCAGTTGGTGGAGGCCAATACGGGCCGGCGTCCGGCGGGCCCGGTGCGCATCCTCACCAACCCGCGCTACTTTGGCTATTGCTTCAACTCCATCAGCCTCTACTACTGCTACGCAGCGGACGGCCGGACCCTGGAGACGGTGGTCGGCGAGGTGACCAGCACCCCCTGGGGTGAGCGCATCCACTATGTATTGCCCATGAGCGCCAACGAGGGACGCCCGGCGAAGCCCCAGTTCCGTTTCCCCAAGGCCATGCACGTCTCGCCCTTCCTGCCCATGGACATGGAATACCACTGGCACCTGAACCTGCCCGGGGAACGCCTCACGGTCCACATGGACGACCGGCACGGAGCGGAGAACATCCTGGACGCCACCCTGGTACTCGATCGCCGGGAGATCAACGGCCGTAGCCTGGCCCGCGTTCTCTGGCGCTACCCCGCCATGACGCTCCAGGTCATCTTCAATATCCATTGGCAAGCCCTCCGGCTCTGGCTCAAGGGCGTGCCCATCATCGACCACCCGCCCCCCGCACCCCCCAAGGAGGCGCCTGGCCAGGCGTAAGCGCATGCACGAAGAGACCCTTACCGCCCATCTTCCCCTCACGGCCCCCCGGCGCGCCTCCACCCTCCAGGCCCTGGCCCGTCGGCTGGTCCTGGACAAGTTGGCTCGTCTCCAGTCTGGACAACTCCTGGTGCGCGAGGCCGACCGGCAATGGCAACTGGGCGCCGGCGAGCCACGCCTCCAGGTGGAGGTGCGTAATCCCGCCTTCTGGCCGGCCCTGGCCTTTGGCGGCACCGTCGGCGCTGGCGAGTCCTTCATGGCCGGCGACTGGGATTGCGAGGATCTGACGGGCCTGGTATGCCTGCTGCTGCGCAACCGGCCGGCGATGATGGACATGGAAGGGGGGTTCGCCCGGCTATCCGCGCCCCTGCGCGCCCTGCTCCATCGCGCCCGCCGCAACGACCGCGCCGGTAGTCGCCGCAACATCGCCGCCCATTACGACCTGGGCAATGATTTCTACCGCCTTTGGCTGGACGAGACCCTCATGTACTCCAGCGCGGTCTTCGAGCGCCCGGACATGACCCTGGCGGAAGCCTCCACCGCCAAGCTGGAGCGCATCTGCCGCAAACTGGCGCTGAAGCCCGGGGATGAGGTGCTGGAGATCGGCACCGGTTGGGGGGGCTTCGCCCTCCATGCCGCCGGCCGCCACGGTTGCCGGGTCACCAGCCTCACCCTGTCGCGGGAGCAGTTGGAGCTGGCCCGGGAGCGGGTCGCGGCGGCGGGACTGGCGGACCGCGTCGAGGTGCGCCTGTGCGACTACCGGGACCAGCAGGGCCAATTCGACAAGCTGGTCTCCATTGAGATGGTGGAGGCGGTGGGCGCCGAGCATCTTGACACCTATTTCCGCCAGTGCGGGCGGCTGCTCAAGCCAGCGGGGGCCATGCTGCTTCAGGCCATTACCATCGCCGATCAGCGTTACGAGGCGGCCCTTAAGGAGGTCGATTTCATCCAGAAGCACATCTTCCCGGGCGGCTTCCTGCCGAGCGTGACCGCCCTTGCCAGTGCCATGACCCGGGCCTGCGATCTGCGCACCGTCCACCTGGAGGATATTGGCCCCCACTACGCCGAGACCCTGGCCCGCTGGCGGGACAACTTCCTCGGCCGCCTGGACGCAGTGCGGGGACTCGGCTTCGACACGCGCTTCATCCGCATGTGGCACTTCTATCTCAGCTATTGCGAGGGCGGTTTCCGGGAGCGGGACCTGGGCACGGTGCAGATGCTCCTGGCCAAGCCGGGCTGGCGCGACCCGGTTCCCCTGGGCGGACCCCTAGGGCCCCTTGGCCTGGTAGCCGCCCCATGAAACCGCCCCGCCTTTTCCAGCTCATCGCGCTCCTGGCCCTCCTGCTGGCCGGCTGTACCGGGGTACCCGAGGGCTTGCAACCCGTCCGCGGCTTCGACGCTGAGCGCTATCTCGGCACCTGGCATGAGATAGCCCGCCTGGATCATTCCTTCGAGCGGGGCCTCGTCCAGGTCACCGCCACCTATGCCAAGCGGGAAGATGGCGGCATCGATGTCCTTAACCGAGGCTACGACCCCGTTAAGGGGGCCTGGAAAGCGGCCGAGGGCCGCGCCTATTTCATCGCCGAACCGGACCTGGCCAGCCTCAAGGTCAGCTTCTTCGGCCCCTTCTATGGCGGCTATCACGTCTTTGCCCTGGACCCGGACTATGGCTGGGCCCTGATCTCGGGTCCCACCCTGGAATACCTCTGGATCCTGGCCCGACATCCCCAACTGCCCGCCGCGGTCCTGGATGACCTCTTGGCCAAGGCCACAAGCGCCGGCTTTGATACCAGCGCCCTGATCTTCCCGGGATCAAGCCCAGACTCTCAAGCTAAAGCGTCCGCGCCGGGCCAGTCTTGATCCCTTCTACCCTGCGAAATCCCCACCTGGAGACCTGCCAGCATGATGACCTTCACCCGCGACCCCATCACCCTCAATGACGTGACGAACCTGGAAGAGGCGCCCTTTATCATCGAGGGCAGTGGCGACAGCAGCATCAAGATTTACTTCGAGTCCGAGGCCAACAAGCAGGAATACCTGGAGACCGAGGTGCATGGCTCCCTGAACTCCGAGGGGCTGAAATCCATTTTCGACGACATCGCCGACTGCCCCATCACGGGTTCCATCAATTAAGCGGGAAGTGATGTCCCTGGCTCCGGCCAGGGACGGCCAGCGGGGGCTTAGACGCGGATCAGGTACTTGTTCAGGCGATAGAGGAGGGTATCCCGGGTCAGACCGAGCAGGCGGGCGGCGCGGCTCTTATTGCCGCCCGCCAGCGCCAGGGCCTGGCGAAGGACGTCGATCTCCAGGTCCTGCAGCTTGATGCCAGAGGCCGGGAGCTTGAAGCCAGGGCCCTCCTCCCCGACCACACCACCATGGCGGATCTCCGGGGGCAGATTGTCGGGCCCCAAATCCCGACCAGGACAGAGGATGACCATGCGTTCGCAAAAGTTGCCCAACTCGCGGAGGTTGCCCGGCCAGGCATAGCGACGCAATTGACGCTGGGCGGTAAGGGAGAAGCGGGGCCGGGCGACCCCGTGGGTCGCGGCGAAACTGGCCAAAAAGTGCTCCAGCAGGGGCCCGATGTCCTGGATGCGCTCCCGCAAGGGGGGCAATTCGAGGGGGACGACGCACAACCGATAATAGAGGTCATCCCGAAAGCTACCGCCCTGCACCAGGCCCCAGAGATCCTGGCGGCTGGCGGACATGACCCGCACCTCCCCGCCCGGCCCCTCCAGCCAGCGCAGGAGGCGCGCCTGACCACTGGTGGTGAGTTCCCCCACCTGATCCACCAGGAGGCTGCCGCCCCGGGCCGCGAGGAAGGCCCCGTCCAGGGCCGCCACGGCATCTTCCTGAGTCAGACCGGCGACCCGAACCACCTCGAAGGGGCCGTCCCGCCGGGTACCGAGCCGGTGAATCTCCCGCGCCAGGCATTCCTTACCGGTCCCGTCCTCGCCGATCAGGAGGAGGCTGGCCTCCGTGGCCGCCACGAGCCGGGCGGCATTGAGGAGTCGGCGAAAGGCCGGCGCGTCACCGATCAGTCTTTGGGGCCCGGATTCGGTCATGACCTGCTCCACGAGATAGCTTTAATAATCAGTTTTCTCCGGTCCTGGAACCGGCATTGACAGCGGCGGCATCATCCACTGAAGCCAACATTATAGTCCTGGAATGTCAGGGTAAAAAGCCCGAGTCCCGCCACAGACAGACCCGCCAGGATCTGCGGAAACCCATGGCCCGCGAAACGATGGAGGCGGCCAGCGAAGAGGCCGGTGGCGATCAGCACGGGCCAGGTGCCGAGACCAAAGAGCGCCATATAGATGGCCCCCGCCAGGGGACCACCCTGGGCCGGGGCGCCGAGCAGCAGGGTATAAACCAGTCCGCAGGGGAGCCAACCCCAGATGGCGCCATAAAGGGCGGCCTTGGGCAGGGAATCCACGGGCAGCAGGCGTCGCCCCAAGGGCTCGAGACGTCGCCACAGGGGGGCGCCCAGGCGTTCGATCCCGTCCAGGCTGGGCAGCCAGCCCGCGATGGACAGCCCGACCCCGACCATGACCAGGGCCGCCAGCCAGCGCAGGCCCTCATACAGCCAGAGGTGGCCCGTGCCCAGGAGGGCGCCGCCGAGAGAGCCAAACAGGGCCCCCGCCAGGGCATAGCTCAAGACCCGGCCGCTGTTGAAGGCCAGCAGGAAACCGAGGAAGCCAGGCCATTCGGCGCGCTTCTCCGCCGGCGGCATAAGGCTCAGGGCCCCGGCGATGCCGCCGCACATGCCAATACAATGCAGGGCGCTGAGCAAGCCGATTACAAAGGCAAGGGGATAGGCGGTGTTCATCTCAATGGTTCAAGGTATATTTGCAATTACTTATGATCCCGGAGAAACTTGTTGCCCGCGCCAGTCCCGATCAGGATCCCGGTCTGGGCGCCGGGCGGTTACGGGCGGCCTGCGGAGAACATTAGCATGACGGCACTCAATCTTGACCATCTGCGCCCCCTGCGGGACAGGCTGGCCAGTCATCCCATTTACGCATCCCTGCAAACCCCTGACGACCTGCGGGTATTCATGGGGCACCACCTCTTCTCGGTATGGGATTTCATGTCCCTGGTCAAATATCTGCAGCGGCACCTGGCCCCCACCCAGGTCCCCTGGATGCCCCAGGGCGACCCCGCGCTGCGGCATTTCATCAATCAGTTGGTCCTGGAGGAAGAGTCGGATATCGCCCCCGGCGGCGAGGCCGGCTACGCCAGCCATTTCGAACTCTACGTCAAGGCCATGACGGAGATCGGCGGCGACGGCGAGCTGGCGACCCGTTTCCTCGACCAGGTACGGCAGCGCGGCGTTGACGAGGCCCTCTATTCAGACCTGGTCCCCCTCCCCGCCCGCTATTTCACCGAGACCACCTTCGCCTTTATTCGGGACGACAAACCCCACGAGGTCGCCGCCGCCCTCGCCCTGGGTCGCGAGCAGGTGATCCCGGACATGTTCCGCCGCTTCATCGAACTGAGCCGGATGGGGGTGGATCAAGCCCCCAGCTTCCACTATTACCTGGAGCGCCACATTCATCTCGATGGGCAACTCCACGGACCTATGTCCCTGCGCATGTTGGAAATCCTCTGCGACCAAGATGCCGTCAAGATCGATGAGGCCGAAACCGCCGCCGAGGAGGCCCTGTGCGCCCGCCTCCGCTTCTGGGATGGGGTCCTGGAGGCCATCGAGGCCGCTCGCGCCGCTCGGGCCGCCTAAGGATTGCCCTCGGTACCGCGCTGCCATCATGACAGCGGACTCGCCAATGGCGGCTTGCGGGGCTCCCGGATTGGAATCCGCGGCCAAGATCCCAATTTAGGGTCCAACATCCCAGGGTTTTCCAGCCAAATACTAACCGGAGGCACCAAATGACAGTCAGCGTTCCCGTGGACGGCGAAGGTTTTCTCATCAATCGTGACGACTGGAGCGAGGAAATCGCCATCGAACTCGCCAAGGCCGATGAATTCGAGATCACGGATCAGATCATGGGTTACATCCGCGAGGCTCGCGCCAGATACGAAAACGATGGCGTCGTCCCCCCGATCCGCAAATTCGCCAAGGAACTGAATATTTCCACCAAGGAGCTCTACGATATTTTCAAGAAGGGCCCCATGAAGCTTATCTGCAAATGGGGTGGCCTGCCCAAGCCCACCGGCTGCGTCTAATCCTCCCCGGCCCGGCCCAGCGCCGGGCTGATGCTTTCAGGCCCTCACTCAGATATTTTCCTCGCGGAATCGTCACTTTGCTTGCGAAAGTAACCAAGGCGCACCCCGGTTATTCCCTCGCGCCGGGTCTTGGTTGCCCACTGGCCGGCGGCGGCAGGGGGTTGAACCATGATCCGCATCGGCATTGACCTGGGCGGTACCAAGATCGAGGGGGTGGCCCTGGATGCCCAGGGCCAGGAACTCTGGCGCCAACGGATTTGGACCCCACAGGGGGATTATGTGGGGACGCTGGACGCCATCCGGGATCTGGTACTGGTGGCAGAGGGCGAACTCGGCGCCCGGGCCCAGGTTGGCATCGGCATCCCGGGCTCGGTGTCCCCCCTGACTGGGCGCGTCCGCAATGCCAATTCCACCTGCCTGAACGGCCAGCCGCTGCACCAGGATCTGGAGACCAGACTGGGGCGTTCCATCCGGCTGGAGAATGACGCCAATTGCCTGGCGCTCTCCGAGGCCACCGATGGCGCCGGTGCCGGTGCCACCACCCTCTTCGCGGCCATCCTGGGCACCGGGGTCGGTGGTGGCATCGTGGCCCATGGCCGGTTGCTGACCGGCATCAACCGGATCGCGGGCGAGTGGGGGCACTCCCCCTTGCCCCAGCCAGAGGCCGAGGACCTGCCACCACCAGTCTGTTATTGCGGGCGACGCGGCTGTATCGAGACCTATCTCTCCGGCCCCGGGCTGGCCGCGGATCATGCGCGCCGGCAGGGCGGGACCTTGGACGCCGTCGCCATCGGCTTGGCGGCGGCTGCCGGCGATCCGGCCTGCGAGGCCAGTCTGCAAGGCTACGAGGGCCGCCTGGCACGCGCCCTGGCGGGGGTGATCAACCTGCTCGACCCCGACGTCATCGTGTTGGGCGGCGGCCTCTCGCGGCTGGAGCGCCTCTATCGCAACGTGCCCGCCCGCTGGGGGGCGCATATCTTCTCGGACCAGGTGGCCACCCGTCTCTTGCCGGCCCGGCACGGCGACGCCTCGGGGGTGCGCGGAGCGGCAAACCTCTGGCCGGGGTCCTGAAGGGTGTGGTCAAGGTTTCCGGGCCTCCGGGTTACTCAAGGCCTTGAAGGATGGATGACGAACGCCGCGCAATTTCATAAAATTAGCGGCTATTAACAGGCTTGCAGACGGGGGCGACCCTCCAGCAAGGCCAGACAGCTTTCGGGCACCCATCAGGGCACGGTTAATCCGCCGCGATAGCGGCACACCTTGACGAGAGGACACAACAATGGCCATTGAAATTAACGGCAGAACCATCGAGACCGATGCCAACGGCAATCTGGTCAACTATCAGGATTGGGACAGGGACGTGGCCCAGGAGCTGGCCGCCATCGAGGCTATAGAACTGACCCAGGAGCACTGGGACGTTCTGGAATATCTGCGGGACGAATTTCAGAACAACAATGGCAACCAGCCGATGGAGCGTCAGATCAATAAGGACATGGGCAAGCGGTGGGGCAAGACGGTCAGCAGCAAGGACCTCTATAAACTCTTCCCCCTGGCCCCCAGCAAACAGGGTAACCGGGTCGCCGGTCTACCCTACATAGCTCGCAAGGGCGGCTACTGATACCTCCGCCCCTTTCCCCTTTCCCCTTGCCCCGGATTGGCCTAGTGCGGCCATCCGGGTGCGGGGCATACGGCGGCCGAGACGGCGGGCATCGCAATCGGCACCTCTCATCAGGCACACCTCCGGCCGCTCCTCAATCCGCCGCCTCTTCCCCCCCACCCTTGCGCATGGCCTTGCCCGCCGCCGCCCGTTTCTGGCGCTGAGCCGTCGGGTCCGCGATCAGGGGGCGATAGATCTCGACCCGATCGCCGCTGACCAAGGGCTGGTCCAACTTGGTCAGCTTGCCAAAGATGCCCACCTTATTGATGGCCAGATCGATTTCCGGGAAGCGCATCAGAACCCCCGAGCGGTCGACGGCCTCGCGCACCGTCATCCCCGGATCGCCGGTTACCGATAAGAGGGCCTGAGCGTCCAGCCGGGCATAGGCCACCTCCACCTGAATTCCCTGCTCAGCCACGATATACCTCGTCCGCTTGCTTACAGAAGGCATCCACCAGGGAATTGGCGATCTGATGGAAGACGGCGCCAAAGGCCTTGTCGATCAGGGCCCCCGCGAATTCAAAGTCCATGGTTAGAGACACCTTGCAGGCATCCTCCCGCAGTGGCAGGAAGCTCCAGCGACCCCGCATGTATTTGAAGGGTCCATGCAATAGGTCCAACTCCATCCACTCATCCTCAACGAAGCGATTGCAGGTCGAGAAGGTCTGACGGATGCCCAGCCGGGCCACCACCAGTTCGGCGCAGAGGCGGCCTTCCTCCCGACTGAGAATGCGGGTGGCCTGGCACCAGGGCAGAAAACCGGGGTAGGCCTCGACGTCCCTGACCAATTGGAACATCTGGGAGGCGGAGTGGTGAACCAAGGCGCTCTTGCTGACAACTGCCACTCAGACCAACTCCCGCACCAGGTCCGCCAGCCGCTGGGCGATGGCCTCCACCTTGACCGGGTCATCACCCTCGACCATGA